>NZ_JAOWHW010000124.1:0-329229 GCF_030332425.1 Citrobacter sp. Cpo142 | reverse complement strand
CCATGCCGAACTCAGAAGTGAAACGCCGTAGCGCCGATGGTAGTGTGGGGTCTCCCCATGCGAGAGTAGGGAACTGCCAGACATCAAATAAGTGAAAAGGCCATCCTTTCGGATGGCCTTTTTGCATTTATACGCGAAAATCAGCCGGAACTGTATCCGGCATATATATTTAATGAATAACCTGCGATAAAAACGCGCGAGTGCGTTCCGATTTGGGGTGAGCAAAAAACTCATCCGGTGGTGCCTGTTCCACAATCTCGCCAAGATCCATAAAGATCACCCGGTCAGCTACTGTGCGGGCAAAGCCCATTTCATGGGTTACACATAGCATGGTCATACCCGATTGCGCCAGACCTATCATGGTATCCAGCACTTCTTTTACCATTTCAGGATCCAACGCTGATGTGGGTTCATCAAATAACATGATTTTGGGTTTCATACACAGCGAGCGTGCAATGGCCACGCGCTGTTGTTGTCCACCAGAGATTTGCCCGGGATATTTATGCGCATGTTCGGCAATGCGGACCCGCTCAAGGTAGTGCATTGCCAGTACTTCAGCCTCTTTTTTCGGCATCTTTTGCACCCAGATAGGCGCCAGTGTGCAGTTTTGCAAGACAGTTAAATGAGGAAAGAGATTAAAGTGCTGAAAGACCATGCCGACTTCTTGTCGGACGCGCTCAATATTGCGGATGTCTTCATTGAGTTCAATCCCATCCACCACAATGCGTCCTTGCTGATGTTCTTCAAGATGGTTAATACAGCGGATAGTTGTCGATTTACCCGAACCGGAAGGCCCGCATAATACGATGCGCTCTCCCTGTTTTACCTTTAGGTTGATGTTTTTCAGGACATGAAACTGTCCGTACCATTTGTTGACGTTTTCCAGTGTAATCATCGAGTCGGTAGACGGCATTAATAATTGGCTCATAAATTCCTCAGTGCGGTGTACGCCCGGTGTTAAAACGTTTTTCCAGATGCTGGCTGTAACGCGACATGCTGAAACAGAAGATCCAGTAGATCAGTGCGGCAAAAACATATCCTTCCGTCGACATACCCAGCCACGCAGGGTCCACAGTTGCCTGCTGTACGCTACTGAAGAGATCAAACAGACCGATGATGATGACCAGGCTGGTATCCTTGAACAGAGCGATAATCGTGTTAACCAGGCCAGGGATAACCAGCTTGAGGGCTTGCGGAAGAATGACCAGCCCCTGAGTTTTCCAGTAACCTAGCGCCAGTGATTCTGCGGCTTCATACTGACCTTTTGGTAGGGCCTGTAACCCTCCGCGAACCACTTCTGCGACATAGGCCGACTGGAAAAGAATAACGCCGACCAGCGCCCGGATAAGCTTGTCGATACTGGTTCCTTCGGACATAAACAGAGGAAGCATGACCGAGGACATAAACAGAACGGTAATCAGCGGTACACCGCGCCAGAACTCAATGAAAATGACGGATAAAACCCGCACGACTGGCATATGGGAACGACGTCCCAACGCCAGTAAAATGCCCCATGGAAGCGCGCCTGCAATCCCCACGGATGCAATAATAAGCGTCAGTGTTAATCCGCCCCACTGCCGCGTTTCTACGCGTTCAAGCCCGAAAAAACCACCGTACATCAGCCACCAGACGACAATCGGATAAATGACTGCCCAGATGGCGATATAGCGGCCACGGTGAGGAATGGTTTTCCAGAACATCGGAACAATAGAAACCAGACCAATCATCAGGGCCAGATTTACGCGCCAACGCTGATCGTGGGGATAAAGCCCATACATGAATTGCCCGAAGCGTTCATGAATGAACACCCAGCAGGCTCCCGCTTTGGTGCAGTCTGCCCGGGTAGAGCCGACCCAGTTGGCCTGAAAAAATACCCAGTTCAACAGTGGTGGAAGAAATGACCAAATCAGCCATACGCATAGCAGGGTGAGCAGGCTATTTGACCAACTGGAGAACAGGTTTTTACGCACCCAGAGTAGACTGCGGCTTGCCGGATTGCTGCGCTGGCGCGAGGGGTGAGACAGCAGTGCTTTTGTCATCATGGCTCCTTAGCGCTCAATCAGTGCAATACGGCGGTTATAAATATTCATCAGCAAAGAAATACTTAGACTGATGATCAGGTATACCGACATGGTGATGGCGATCGTTTCAATGGCTTGCCCTGTTTGATTGAGTACCGTGCCGGCAAACAGTGAAACCATGTCCGGGTAGCCAATGGCGGCTGCAAGAGAAGAGTTCTTGACGATATTCAGGTACTGGCTGGTCAGTGGGGGAATGATGACGCGTAGCGCCTGTGGGATGATTACCTGGCGTAGCGTCACCGGATTTGGTAGACCCAGCGAGCGTGCGGCTTCATGTTGGCCGTAAGGAACGGCCTGAATGCCTGCCCTAATAATTTCTGCAATAAATGCCGAGGTATATACCGAAAGCGCCAGAGTTAGTGCCGCCAGTTCAGGAATAAGCACCATACCGCCACTGAAGTTAAAACCACGGAGCGCGGGAATATCCCAGTGAAGCGCAGCGCCAAACATCCACTGTGAAATCACCGGTAAAAGTACGATCAACGCCAGAGCCGTTGGCCAGGTCCGACGTAGCTGACCGGTTTTGGTCTGATGCATTCTGTTGAAGCGAAATAGCCCGATGGTGACGACGATAGCGATAACGACAGCGGTGCAAAAGGCAAAAAAACCTTCTCCCATTTGCGGGGCCGGAATATAGAGCCCCCGGTTACTCAGGAACATCAAATCCAGTGCGTTAACAGCCTGGCGTGGGCCGGGCAGGTTACGTAATACGGCGAAATACCAGAAGAAGATCTGCAGCAGCGGCGGTATATTGCGGAACGTTTCGATGTAGATCGTCGAGAGTTTTCTCAATAACCAGTTATCTGACAGGCGTGCCAGTCCGAGAAAGAAACCGAGAATTGATGCGAAAACAATACACAATGCAGAAACTAACAGCGTATTGAGCAGGCCGACCACAAAGACACGACCATACGTATCGCCTTGCTCGTAATCAATCAGATGCTGGACAATACCAAATCCGGCGCTGCGATCGAGAAAAGAAAACCCCGAGGTAATACCGCTATTGTTCAGGTTATTTATCGTGTTATGAATGAGATAGACCGCAATGCTGATAACCACAATGACGGCGAGTATTTGAAATAACCAGGCGCGGACCGCAGGGTTAGAAAAGGATAACGATCCTTTTACGGTTGAGCGGCGATGGAACATAAGAAAACCTCAGTAACTATGACTCTGGGCTGAGCGCCGCAGTTGCGGCGCCCGTTACATCACTACGCATTAGCGCACCGGTGGCGCATATTGAATGCCACCGTTATTCCAGAGGTTGTTCTGTCCACGTTTGATCTTCAGCGGACTTTCCGATCCAACGTTACGTTCAAAGATCTCCGAATAGTTACCAACCTGCTTGATAATGTTGTAGGCCCATTTGTTATCAAGCTTCAGATCCTTGCCATAATCACCTTCTTTACCCAAAAGGTGTGCCATATCCGGTGTTGCTGGATTAGCCGCTTTTTCATCGACGTTTTTCGAGTTAACACCCATTTCTTCCGCATTCAGCATGGCGAACAGCGTCCAGCGAACAATGGAGAACCACTCATCGTCCCCACGACGTACGACAGGTCCCAGCGGTTCTTTAGAAATAACTTCTGGCAGGACGATCCACTCCGCAGGATTGCTCAGCTTGATGCGTAGGGCATACAGCTGAGACTGGTCGGAAGCCAGCGTGTCGCAACGTCCAGATTCCAGAGCTTTGGCTGATTCATCCGAGCGGTCAAAAGTGACGGGGGTGTACTTCATATTGTTGGCTTTAAAGTAGTCGGCCACGTTCAGTTCGGTATCGGTTCCCGCCTGAATACAGACCGTTGCGCCATCCAGCTCTTTAGCGCTCTTCAGGCCTGCTTTATTGTGGGTAAGAAAACCAATGCCGTCGTAATACGTTACGCCAGTGAAGGACATGCCCATACCGGCATCACGAGAAGAGGTCCACGTGGTATTACGAGAGAGCAGATCGACTTCACCAGACTGTAATGCGGTAAAGCGTTCCTTGGCGGTGAGCGGGGTATATTTTACTTTGCTATCATCGCCAAATACGGCGGAGGCAACGCCACGACATACATCAACATCAATACCCGAGAACTTGCCACTTGCATCGGCGTAAGAAAAGCCAGGCAAGCCGTCGCTGATCCCACATTGCACAAACCCTTTTTTCTTTACGGCATCAAGTGTTGCGCCGGCATGTGCCTGATTTGCAACAGCAAGCAGCACACCGGCCGCAGCCAGGCTGGCGATTATCATCTTTTTCATAGAGCATCCTGTGTGGAGGAATTATTGTTATGGAAACGTTCTGAAAACGTCTTTTACCTGTCTGTGGCTTTGGCCATACACTTTTAAGCAAAGGTAGTGCCAGTTTTTTGCGCCTGATTATTCGACGCAATATGCAGAGTGTAGACAGGAAAAAATAAATGCAGCGCCCTGAAGTGGTGCAAAATTGAAACGTAAGCCACATTTCGGCGCAAAAAATTTAAAAATCAGACAGGACGCGTGATAACGATTTCTGGCGTTAATATTAATGGCGTGAGAATAATGAAAAGAAATTGTGGTGTTACGAAAAACAGAAAAAATGCTAATTTCAAATCGTGGATGTGTGAGGGAACTCTATAATAATTTTATTATATGCCAGGCACTATTAAGCAACGTTTTGTCTTATATGTAGATTTTATGCTTATTGCTAAAAGCGCGGTAATAACCGCGCTTTTGAGATGATTTATTTGGTCAGAGCGACAATCCCAAGTGTCAGTCCGGCAACGGCTGCAGCACCACCGGCGATGGCTCCGGCTGTTTCCCAGTTATCCTGGGTAGTGCCTTTCATACAGGTATTGGTATGAACCAGGCGCCCCTGATCGTCGTATACAGGTACGCAAGGAGAATCGTGTGCACAGCCAGCCAGGAATGCGGTAAGCAATGCAACGGATATTAATCTTTTCATGGTGTTACCTCAAAATAAGCGTTTCGCTAATTAAGCAAAGACAAACGCTAAGCCATCTGCGAACTCGGTGATTATTTTACCACTTCTTAAAAAAGGACTGACATGAGGAATAATCTCAATTCATGTGGATTGTAAAAATAATGGATAAAAAGAAAGGTCGCAGGCGAGTTTAGAGGGATAGTTTAAATGAAATAAATGGCTATCTTACTAATAAATAAAGAGGAGCATCGTAGGTGAAAAAGGCGTCCGTAGACGCCTTTATTTTACAAATTAATCGTTGTGCCGACTAAAACGCCGTCTTACGACAACAAAGAAGACGGGGACGAAGAAGATAGCCAACAATGTTGCGGTCAGCATTCCTCCCATAACACCTGTACCGACCGCATTCTGCGCACCACTACCTGCTCCGTGACTGATAACCAGAGGCATAACCCCCAGAATAAAGGCCAGGGATGTCATCAGGATAGGACGAAGACGCATACGCGATGCCTCCAGCGTCGCTTCAATCAACCCCTTGCCTTCTTTATCCATCAGGTCTTTGGCAAATTCGACGATCAGGATAGCGTTCTTAGCCGAGAGGCCGATAGTGGTTAGTAAGCCAACCTGGAAATACACGTCGTTATTCATCCCACGCAGTGATGCTGCTAACAATGCGCCCACAACACCGAGCGGTACAACCAGCATCACCGAGAAAGGAATAGACCAGCTTTCATACAATGCGGCAAGGCAAAGGAAGACAACGATTAGCGAGATGGCATACAGCGCAGGCGCCTGGTTACCCGACAGCCTTTCCTGATAGGACATCCCCGTCCAGTCATGACCAATACCGTTTGGCAGTTTTTCCGCCAGACTTTCCATCAGCGCCATTGCTTCACCAGTGCTTCGCCCTGGTGCTGCTTCGCCCAGTATTTCCATGGATGGCATACCGTTGTAACGTTCCAGTCGCGGTGAACCATAAATCCAATGTGATGCACTGAACGCAGAGAACGGAACCATTTCGCCATTGGCGCTGCGGATATACAGATTATTGATGTCCGCTGGCAGCATGCGGTATTTTGCATCTCCCTGGACGTAAACTTTCTTCACGCGGCCACGGTCAATAAAGTCGTTAACGTAATAGCCGCCCAGTGATGCGGAGATAGTTTCGTTGATATCCGACAACGATACCCCCAGCGCCTGTGCTTTCTCCTGATCAACATCCAGCTTAAACTGCGGAGTATCTTCCAGTCCGTTAGGACGAACGCGAACCAACAGATCGGGGTGTTTAGCCACCATCCCCAGCAGTTGGTTACGCGCTTGCGTCAACGCCGTATGCCCCAGACCGCCCTGATCGATCAGCTCGAAATCGAAGCCGGTTGCGGTACCCAATTCAACAATAGCGGGCATATTGAAGGGGAAGACCAACCCATCGCGGATCTGGCTGAACGCGCGTGTGGCGCGTGCAATGACCGCTTCAACACTATTTTCCTCGCCGCTACGTTCATCCCAGGGCTTGAGGCTAACGAATGCCAGACCTGAGTTTTGCCCCTGACCGCTGAAGCTAAAACCGTTAACCGTGAAGACGCTTTCGACGTTAGCTTTCTCATTGGTCAGGTAGTACTGAGTAACCTGATCCAGTACTTTCTGGGTGCGCTCTTGCGTAGCGCCTGCCGGAAGTTGAATCATTGTCATAAACACACCCTGATCCTCCTCTGGCAGGAAGGAGGTCGGCAGGCGCATAAACAGAACCGCCATTCCGATGACGATTATCAGGTAGACGACCAGATAACGCCCGGTTTTACGCACAATACCGCTGACGCTTTTGGTGTAGTGATTGACGCTGTGATCGAATTTGGCATTGAACCAGCCAAAGAAACCGCTTCTTTTCTCGTGATGTTCAGCTGATACTGGCTTCAGCAGCGTTGCACAAAGTGCGGGAGTCAGGATCAGCGCGACCAGTACTGAAAGCGCCATGGCGGAAACGATGGTGATGGAAAACTGCCGATAGATAGCCCCGGTTGAACCGCCAAAGAAGGCCATCGGGATAAATACCGCAGAAAGCACCATGGCAATACCAACCAATGCCCCCTGTATTTGTGACATGGATTTTTCCGTCGCCTCTTTGGGCGGCAGATTATCTTCCATCATCACGCGTTCTACGTTTTCCACCACCACTATCGCATCATCGACCAATAGGCCGATGGCGAGTACCATGCCGAACATCGTCAGGGTGTTTATTGAGTAGCCAAACGCAGCAAGCACGGCAAATGTGCCCAACAATACGACAGGTACGGCGATGGTCGGAATGAGCGTTGCCCGGATGTTTTGCAGGAACAAATACATGACCAGGAACACCAGCACGATCGCTTCAAACAGCGTTTTTACCACTTCATGAATGGAGATGGTCACAAATGGCGTCGTGTCGTACGGGTAGACCACCTTCATTCCCTGCGGGAAGAATGGTTGCAGTTCAACCAGCTTGGCTTTAATAGCGTTCGCGGTATCCAGCGCGTTTGCCCCGGTTGCCAGCTTGATCCCAAGGCCGGATGCAGGCTTACCGTTAATACGCGCCACGACGTTGTAGTTTTCCCCGCCCAACTCGATACGCGCGACGTCTTTCAGGTGAACAACCGAACCATCGCTGTTCACGCGTAAAGTCACTTTGCCGAACTCTTCAGGGTCTTTCAGTCGCGTTTGCGCAATGATAGAAGCGTTCAGCTGCTGGTTAGGTAATGCAGGCGTCCCCCCTAACTGACCTGCGGCAATCTGATCGTTCTGTACCTTCAACTGATTGATCACATCAACCGGCGTGAGCTGATATTTATTCAATAAGTTTGCATCCAGCCAGATGCGCATGGCGTACTGTGCACCAAACAGCTGCACGTCACCCACGCCATTCAGACGGCTGATTGAGTCTTTAACGTTCGAGGCGACGTAATCGGAAATGTCATCCTGTGTGGTTTGTGGGTTGTCAGAAACAAACCCCGCGACCATCAAAAAGCTGCTGCTGGATTTCTCGACGCTGATCCCTTGCTGCTGAACTTCTTGCGGCAGTAGCGGAGTGGCGAGCTGCAGTTTATTTTGCACCTGCACTTGCGCGATATCGGGATCGGTACCGGACTGGAAAGTCAGCGTAATAGTCACACTCCCGGCCGAGTCGCTGGTGGAGGACATATACATCAGGTTATCGATACCATTCATATTCTGTTCGATAACCTGTGTGACTGTATCCTGAACCGTCTGTGCATCCGCACCAGGGTAGGTGGCAGAAATAGCGACCGCAGGAGGCGCAATGGTCGGGTACTGTGCCACGGGCAGTTGCATGATTGCCAGAGCACCCGCCATCATCAGAATGATAGCCAATACCCAGGCAAAGATAGGACGCCTGATAAAAAAGTTAGCCATGTCCGGTTACCTTATTGGGCTTTCGTGGCAGGGGTTTCGGTATCGGCGGTTGCTTTAACCTGAACGCCTGGACGTGCTTTCTGTAAGCCGCTCACGATAACTTTGTCACCCGGTTGCAGGCCTTCGCTAATGAGCCACTTGTCACCAATAGCTTGTGCGGCAACGACTGCGCGAGACTCAACCTGACTCTTGTCGTTAACGACCATTACGGTGGCATCGCCGCGAGGCGTACGCGTTACCCCCTGCTGCGGAACGAGAATGGCATTCGGCTGGACGCCTTCATCAATGCGTGCGCGCACAAACATGCCCGGCAACAGCGTGTGCTGTGGGTTAGGGAACACGGCTCTGAGGGTGATTGAGCCGGTGCTTTCATCAACCGTCACATCGGAAAACTGCAAAGAGCCTTTTAGCGGGTATGACTGACCATTTTCCATTACCAGTTCGACAGTACTGCTGGCGCTGTCTTTATGCAGGCTCCCTTGTTCAACGGACTGTTTGAGGCGCATAAAGTCGTTACTGGACTGTGTCACGTCGACGTAAATGGGATCGAGCTGTTGAACGGTAGCAAGCTCTGTAGCCTGGCCATTCGTGACTAATGCACCTTCGGTGACGTTAGATTTACCGATGCGTCCGCTAATTGGCGATGTCACTTTGGTGTAGGCCAGATTGATACGCGCGCTTTCGACCGCCGCTTTTGCCGCGATCACGGAGGCATCGGCCTGACGGGCATCAGCAATTGCCTGATCGTACTCTTGCTGGCTGATGTACTTGGTGCCAACCAACGGCACATAGCGTTTTACCGTTAAATGCGCGATTGCAGCAGCCGCTTCACTCTTCGCCAGTTCACCTTTGGCGCTGTCATAGTCAGCCTGATAAGTCGCGGGATCGATCTGATAAAGTGACTGTCCGGATTCAATATCGCTTCCCTCAGTGAAATTCCGTTTAAGCACTATCCCGCTGACCTGGGGACGAACTTCTGCAATTTGGAATGCCGTTGTGCGCCCGGGTAATTCGGTCGTTACGGCTAAAGGAGCCTTTTCGACGACATGGACAGTCACCTGCGGTTCTGTGGGATGAGCTTGTGTTTCTCCCTGATCGTTACAACCGGCGAGTAATGCTGCGGAGACGATGATGAATGAGGGCAGGAGTGAAAACCTGGCATTTTTCGTCATTTCTATTCCTTAAAAAACCGAACGCTCGTTATTAACCGGGTAACGCAGGGGCGATAACGCGCACAAGAAAAATAATAGTTGGCTATCCTACAAATTATTAGCTTGCGATGTAAGCAATACTTATTTATGGGCGCGATACACGGCACGTAAAAGCAAAAAAAGATTAATCGACAGCTGTTTCATTGTGGTGTTAATAGCAATACTATGATTCGCATAAACACAAATTGAAATAAGCATTTGGTTTATGAATATATTTGTTGTTGGTATTCATTTTGTTTATTCGTGTGCGAAGTCCGTAATAATATTTTTTAGAACTCGTTTAAATAAATGCTAAGTGATACATTTGTTCCGTATCGCAAATATTAGATAAGAAAATTAATCATTCTCTACTCTACCTCAGACAGTCGGGACCATGGCCAGAAAAACGAAAGCTGATGCCCTCAAAACGCGGCAGCACCTGATAGAAACAGCAATTGTACAGTTTGCCGCACGTGGCGTAAGCAATACGACGCTAAACGACATTGCGGATGCCGCCAGCGTGACGCGTGGCGCGCTCTATTGGCATTTCGAAAATAAAACTCAACTGTTTAATGAGCTATGGTTACAACAACCACCTTTACGCGATCTGATTCAGGACAAGCTAATTGGTCGTTGGGGTGATAACCCTTTACAGCGATTGCGAGAAAAGTTTGTGGTGGGGTTACAATATATTGCAGAGAACCCTCGTCAGCAGGCATTAATGCAGATTTTATATCATAAGTGTGAATTTCATAACGATATGATATCTGAGCAGGCTATTCGCGATAAAATAGGTATCAGTCATCAAAGCATTCGTGATTCCCTGCAAAAGTGTGTAGATGACAATCTGATTGCCACCACTCTTGATTTAGATGTCATCATCATTATTCTGCACGGTAGTTTTAGCGGAATTATAAAAAACTGGTTAATGAATCCAGTGAGTTATGATCTATATGGGCAAGCTCCAGTATTAGTTGATAATGTACTAAAAATGTTAAGCCCAGACGGTAGCGTCATGCAATTAATGCAGAGTGAAAACCAGGTCGGATAGTTTTTACCGCCAGAGGCTGACGGCTGTCGAAGCATTACCTGAGGTGCTATTCGAGGTCGACGCAGTTGACCAGCTTAAGGGGATTCACTGAGTTCATATTCCGGCACTTGTCGTGCTCTGTTGTCATCAGCTCTATCCACTGGATGAGCAGCGCATCAAAAAGAAAAACGAAGACCGCAAAAACAACCAGCCACCAATACTTGCGAATCATTCCTAAACCCTGTGTATTCATGCCCAAGCGTGCAGGGAATATACACGAAATTTTTAAGCTGAAAAGCAGACTTACAATGCCTTTACTTTGTTGAAAGATCGCCACTCTTTGCCGTCAATCGACTCTTTTTAGACAGGTTTTTTGTCTTACGTTTTTTCACCTTGGCAAGCTCAATTTCTGAAAAATGAGAACCGATACTCAGTCTTCTGAGCCCCATTTTTACGTATTCAGTATTGATCTCAATCCCGACAAATTTGCGACCCAATTCCACGGCGGTAGCACCGGTGGTGAAGCTGCCGGCGAACGGATCGAGTACCTTGTCATCTGGGTTCGAGGACGCCAGAATTATACGCTCCAGGAGGGCTTTGGGTTTCTGGGTGGGGTGGTTTTCGTATTCGTCCATCAGATAGCGTACGCGTGGGAACTCCCAGACATTGCCCGGCACTTTTTTCTGATTGTATGGCTGCGGCGGGTTTTTTCTGTAGTCTATTAGCGCGCGTTTAGCGCCAGTTTTGGCTTCAACCAGAATATCGTCACGATTAAATGTGTAGTTTTTCTGATCTTTTACCATCATCAGGATCGGTTCATACATCGAACCAAAGTAATTTTTGGCTTGTACCCCTGAGCTATCGTATGACCACACGATACGACTCTTGATGGTAAAAAGCGGGCGGCATTTGAGGTCGATGTACGGCATGTTCTCCGTACTGTTCATGATGTACATGGTGCCGTGTGGTTTGAGGATGCGATGGCACTCGTCGATGCACTCAAACAACCACGCCAGAAAGGCCTCTTCGTCCCAGGATTCCACCATCCCGTCAAAGTCTTTCCCGATGTTATAAGGAGGGTCAGCAAAAATGAGTTCGACACTTTCAGACGGCAGTTTTTTCAGTTCAGTTAGCGCGTCACCCAGGATTATCTTTTTAGATTCATCGCCAAAATAGACAGGTTCACATCTCGCGTTCATCGCCAAAGCCTCCCGTGTGACGTCAATAAAAAAGGCGCTTCCCCATGCCGAGTAGCGCCTTTTAAAACAAACATTTAACTGATTAGTATCAGTTCATGCCGTATTTTTTCAGTTTTTTACGCAGCGTACCACGGTTGATGCCCATCATCAGGGCAGCACGGGTCTGGTTACCGCGGGTGTATTGCATCACCATGTCCAACAGGGGCTGTTCTACTTCAGCCAGTACCAGCTCATAGAGATCGTTAACATCCTGACCATTCAATTGAGCAAAATAGTTCTTCAGTGCCTGTTTAACCGAGTCACGCAGGGGCTTTTGAGTTACCTGGTCCTGAGAGTTAACGGTAGAAACGGTCAGTACGTCAGAATTTACGCGTTGTTCGAACATAGTTCTGTCAGCTCTTTATTTCTGTTTACGCAAAATTTTCGAAGTATGCCTCCAACGCCGCCAGCTGTTCGCTGGAATCTTCAATGGCGTTGAATGTGCGCCGAAACTGGTCATCCGGAGCGTGTTCCTGGAGATACCAGGATACGTGTTTACGCGCAATTCGGTACCCTTTTGCCTGACCATAAAAGTCGTGCAGTTCCCGAACGTGCGCACAAAGCAAGCGCTTCACCTCTGCCAGAGGCAGCGGGGGCAGCAGCTCCCCAGTGTCCAGATAATGCTGGATTTCCCGAAAGATCCAGGGTCTTCCCTGAGCTGCACGTCCTATCATCAGGGCATCCGCCCCCGTATAGTCGAGTACAGCTCTGGCTTTATGCGGGTCAGTAATGTCGCCATTCGCGATAATCGGAATGGAAACTTTCTGCTTAACTGCCCGAATACTGTCGTACTCAGCATCTCCATTGAACAAACAGGCGCGGGTGCGTCCATGAATGGTCAGAGCCTGAATGCCACAGTCTTCAGCCAGTTGGGCAATCTCTACGCAGTTACGGTGTTCCGGAGCCCAGCCGGTGCGAATCTTGAGTGTGACAGGAACGTCCACTGCATTGACGACCTCGGTTAGTATTGATTTCACTAAATCCGGGTACTGCAAGAGGGCTGAACCTGCGAGCTTGCGATTCACTTTTTTAGCCGGACACCCCATATTGATATCAATAATTTGGGCGCCGCTTTCCACGTTAATATGTGCGGCATCGGCCATCTCAACAGGGTCACTACCGGCAATTTGCACCGTGCGAATTCCTGGCTCATCAACGTGCACCATCCGTAAACGAGACTTGTCACTTTCCCAAACCTGCGGGTTAGAAGACATCATCTCGGATACTGTCAATCCTGCTCCCATCTCATAGCACAGCGTCCTGAATGGTCTGTCAGTGATGCCAGCCATAGGTGCTGCGATCAGGCGATTTCTGAGCTGGTATTGTCCGATGCGCATGAGTTAAGAAATGACCATACTGTGACTGCAAGGCGGCGTATATTACGCATTTTTCGCACGAGATGAAAGGCCAAACTTTGACCAATCCACTGAGGTGGATCAATGAATTGCCGTAAATGTGAACGTATGAAAATATTTAATCATATAAATCATCGCATTATAAAAATGTGTCGATTTTATATACACATATAATTTTGCGTAACTTCTCATTTTTTCTTTAGCTGCAGACGGTACTGACAAGATATTCTGCTGAATTAATCGGCAAATTACCTCGTCATTGTGTGATCGCTACCTCATTTTAGTACAGGATCTCGGTATCCCCAGAATAGCTGTCCGTAATCTTGCGTTCATTCAACGGCTGCAGCGGGCGATTGTTTGCTGGCCCAACAATGTAGTGAAATTTATCCAACTGTTCGGCAGAAAGAGCAACAGGCGTTTTCAGGACAGACCAGGTGACGCCTTCGGTGCAGGGAGGCGTTGTTAACGAACCACGGTAGCGCCAGTAGGTTTTATTATCGGGTAAAAGCTGGTGGATATCGACCGGCGAGAAGATGTCCATGCTGCTGTCCTCCATGGTTGGAAAGGACTCCCACAAATTTTGAATCGCCTGGTTCTGTTCACCCACGTCAAACATAACCGCCACAATAGCAATGTCTCCGGATTGATTTTTGTGGAGCAACTGCATCTCCAGCGGATAGGTTTTACCGTTGAGGGTATGTTCACTCGGGGCGTGAAAATCAAATTGTTTTAAATAATAAAGCGTTTCATCAATTTCAATAGAATTAGATGCGTAACTACTCATCGTTGCTTGCAACGTATGGTTAATGCTCCGAAATCTAGTTGGGCCATCGACGTACTGCATGTTTAGCGCGGGGAGACCGAGTTTACTGGTTGTGGTGGTCTGGATGTCTATGGGGGATTGGTTTATGCCTGTCTGGCACGTTGCATACGCTTTGCTGATTTCTCCCCATCGTGCGGGGCCGTTTTCTTCGGTATATCCCCATGGTACGGCCAGCGTGGTCAGTGGCATCATGCATGCTGCCAGCAAAGTTGTTGTAAAACAGTTGAAACGCATACGTTTACTCAACGAAACTCAATATAAAAAATAACAAAATCAATTGATTATTATATCGCTGAGGAAAGTGTCGGTATGCTGGTCAATTGTCTGAAAATGGCGTGGTCAGATAACCACGCCGGAAGGGATTATTTTTTCTGGCCGGTAATACGACACCACTCTTCTTTCTCGATAACCGGATCGAGCGTAAAGAGATCGGCATAGGCTTCACAGACGCTTTCCGCCTGGCTGGCAAGAATACCAGAAAGCCCAAGCAAACCGCCCTCAACGGGCAGTACGCTGATTAACGGAGCCAGTTCACGTAATGGGCCAGCAAGGATGTTGGCGACCACCACGTCGGCTTTCATCGCCTCTGGCTGGTCTTTCGGCAGATAAAGCTCCAGACGCTCAGAAACACCATTACGCTGGGCGTTATCACGGCTGGCCTGAATCGCCTGCGGGTCGATATCCACGCCAATGGCTTTCGCCGCACCCAGCTTCAGTGCCGCAATGGCAAGAATGCCGGAGCCGCAGCCAAAGTCGATAACCGTTTTACCGTTAAGATCAAGACCGTCCAGCCATTGCAGGCACAGAGAGGTAGTGGGGTGCGTGCCTGTGCCAAATGCCAGACCCGGGTCCAGCATCACGTTGACAGCATTCTCATCCGGGACATCGCGCCAGCTTGGGCAAATCCACAGACGTTCACCAAAGCGCATCGGGTGGAAGTTATCCATCCATTCGCGTTCCCAGTCTTTGTCTTCGAGCTGTTCGATTTTATGCGCGAAGCCTTCACCCAGCAGCGGATGCTGTTCCAGGATGGCAACCACTTCTTTCATGTCGGTTTCTGCATCGAACAAGCCGATAACGTCGGTATCACCCCACAGGCGAGTCTCGCCCGGCAGAGGTTCAAACACCGGCGTATCATGCGTATCCTGGAAAGTAATGGAAACGGAGCCCGCTTCCATCAGCGCATCGCTCAACTCTTCAGCGTTGGCACCGGTCGTGTTCAGTTTCAGTTGGATCCATGGCATGGCAAAACTCTTTATTTATCAGTAGTCAATATGGCGGCTTGCGGGACGGCGGAACCGAAACGGTTGCCTATCAGGAAAGCCAGCAAGCTTATCAGTAACGAGGGCACGATTGGGTGGAAGCCCAGGAACTGAACGTTAAAGGTGGCGAGTAGAGCATAAAGCACGCCGCCGACGATCATCGCGCTCAATGCGCCTGACGCGTTTGCCCGCTCCCAGTAGAGGCCCAGCACCAGCGGCCACAGGAAAACGGCTTCCAGCCCGCCAAACGCCAGCAGATTCAACCAGATAATCATCTCTGGCGGTTTCCAGGCGGCCAGCAGCAGTAACGCGCCCAGCAGCAGGGTAATCACTGCCGACATGCGCTTCAGCCGGGTTTCGTTTTCCAGCTGTTCCGGGCGAAGGTTCAGGTACAGATCCTTAATGATCGTAGCGGAACTTTGCAGCAATTGGGCATTGATCGTCGACATGATCGCGGCCATGGGCGCGGCGAGGAAAATCCCGGCAGCGACCGGCGGCAGGACTTTGACCATCAGCGTAGGGATAACCAGATCCGGTACCGTCAGGTCAGGGATTACCGCCCGTCCCAGGGCACCCGCCAGATGCATACCAAACATCAGGATCGCCACTACGATGGTGCCGATGATAATGCCGCGGTGTACCGCTTTACTGTCTTTATAAGAGATGCAGCGTACCGCCGTATGCGGCAGGCCAATCACGCCGAAGCATACTAACACCCAGAATGAGGTCATAAACGTGGGTGACAAAATGTCATCAGCGCCCTGCGGCGAGACCAGTTTAGGGTCGATAGCCTGCAGGGTTACCACCGCATTGCTAAGGCCACCGGCAGCATGAACGACGCCGACCAGCAAAACGATAGTACCAATCAGCATCACCATGCCCTGCATGGTGTCGTTCAGTACACTGGCGCGAAATCCGCCGAACGCCGTATACAATGCAATACTGACGCCAAAAATCAGCAGACCGGTTTCGTAGGGGATACCCGCTGCGGTTTCCAGCAAACGTGCGCCGCCAATAAACTGTACGGTCATTGCCCCGACAAACGCGACCAACAGGCTGAGGCTTGCCAGCCATACCAGCAGGCGGCTCTGGTAGCGCGCAAATAGCATATCGTTGAGGGTAACAGCATTATAACGGCGTGCCAGAATCGCGAACTTCTTGCCGAGAATACCCAGCGACAGCCAGACGGCAGGCAACTGGATCATCGCCAGCAGCACCCATCCCAGTCCGTATTTGTAAGCGGCACCAGGACCGCCAATAAACGAGCTGGCGCTAATGTAGGTTGCCGTTAGCGTCATCGCTAACACGACCCCGCCCATGGAGCGGCTGCCAAGGAAATATTCATTCAGGAAGGTACCGGTAACTCTCTTACGCATGGCATAAACTGAGAGACCGAATACCACCAGAAGATAGGCGACCAGCGGTAAAATAACTTCAAGCTGCATCGTCATCCTCCAACGGAATGTCGCGATAGATAAACTTTACCATCGCCCAGCACAGCACGATAAAAACCAGCGGCGTTAACAGGCAGGCCATTTCGAACCAGTGCGGTAAGCCGGTAAAACCCAGCGTTGAATCAGGTAAGTAAGCGGCCACTAACCATGTGGCCAGATATAAAAGGGTTAGCCACAGCGCCCAGCGCGCCTCTTTATGGGCCTGAACAAAACGAGCGTCCATTTTTTGTCCCTTGTGGATAAAGAAAGCGGGGATTGTACCTTATGGCACGTGCGGGAGGGGAGAAAAACAAAAGGCCGGAATTTCCGGCCTTTTCGGTTAACGCACGCTTACTTTTCCTGAAGTCCGAGTTTTTTCTCCAGATAGTGGATATTGGTTCCACCGTGCTGGAAATGCTCGTCATTCATGATGCGGATCTGTAGATCAACGTTGGTTTTGATACCGTCGATGATCAGTTCCTGCAATGCGTTTTTCATACGGGCGATCGCTACGTCGCGGTTTTCGCCATAGCAGATCAGCTTACCGATCATTGAGTCATAGTACGGAGGTACGGTGTAGCCTGCGTAAATATGGGACTCCCAACGCACACCAAAGCCACCCGGCGCGTGGAAACGCGTGATTTTACCCGGGCTTGGCAGGAAGGTGTTCGGGTCTTCGGCGTTGATACGGCATTCAACCGCATGGCCTTTAACCACAACTTCGTCCTGCTTGATGGACAGCGGTTGGCCCGCTGCGATGCGCAGCTGCTCTTTGATCAGGTCAACGCCGGTGATCATTTCGGTTACCGGGTGTTCAACCTGAATACGGGTGTTCATCTCAATGAAGTAGAACTCGCCGTTTTCGAACAGGAACTCGAAAGTACCCGCCCCGCGATAGCCGATATCAACACAGGCTTTGGCGCAACGCTCGCCGATGTAGCGACGCAGTTCCGGGGTAATGCCCGGCGCTGGTGCTTCTTCGACAACTTTCTGGTGACGACGCTGCATGGAGCAGTCACGTTCTGCCAGATAAATCGCGTTACCCTGACCGTCAGCCAGCACCTGAATTTCAATGTGGCGTGGGTTTTCCAGGTATTTCTCCATGTAGACCATATCGTTATTGAAAGCGGCTTTCGCTTCCGCTTTGGTCATGGAGATGGATTGTGCCAGTTCGGCATCGCTGCGCACGACGCGCATACCGCGACCGCCGCCGCCGCCGGAGGCTTTGATGATAACCGGGTAGCCGATGCGTTTAGCATGAGCGCGGTTAGCGTCCATGTCATCGCCCAGCGGGCCGTCAGAGCCTGGGACTGTCGGTACGCCCGCTTTCTTCATCGCGGTGATTGCAGACACTTTGTCGCCCATCAGGCGGATGGTGTCGGCTTTCGGGCCGATGAAGATAAAGCCAGAACGCTCTACCTGCTCAGCAAAGTTGGCGTTCTCAGAGAGGAAGCCATAGCCCGGGTGAATTGCCACCGCGCCGGTGATTTCAGCGGCGCTGATGATAGCCGGGATGTTCAGATAGCTTTTTACGGACGGAGCCGGGCCGATACAGACCGTCTCATCCGCCAGCAATACGTGTTTTAAATCGCGATCCGCACTTGAATGCACAGCGACAGTCTTGATGCCCAGTTCTTTACAGGCACGAAGAATACGCAGGGCAATCTCGCCGCGGTTGGCGATAACAATTTTATCCAACATGTTCGCCTCGTTATTCGATGACGACCAGCGGCTCGTCAAATTCTACCGGTTGACCACTTTCTACCAGAATCGCTTTAACTACGCCGGATTTGTCGGCTTCGATCTGGTTCATCATTTTCATGGCCTCAACGATGCACAGGGTATCGCCCGCATTCACTTTCTGTCCGATTTCGATGAACGCTTTAGCATCCGGGCTCGGGGTGCGGTAGAACGTACCAACCATTGGGGAGCGTACGATGTGACCACTGATTTCCGCTGCTGCCGGAGCTTCCATACTTGGAGAGGCAGTTTGTGCGACAGCGTTAGACAGAGCTGGTTGCTGCATCACTGGTGCAGCATAAGCCTGTTGCATCATCGGAAAACTTGCAGCTGGCGCTGCACGGCTGATGCGTACAGATTCTTCGCCTTCAGAAATTTCCAGTTCGGAGATGCCTGATTCTTCAACCAGCTCGATCAGTTTTTTAATCTTACGAATATCCATGAGTGGGTTCCGTACTCTTTGTTTAGTGAGATTGTGACAGGCGTTTTACCGCCGTCTGTATAGCATTTTTATAACAGTGAGTGACAAGATGCCACGCATCTCAGGCGCTGCACTGAGTGCTGCTGCCATTAAGTGAGATTGCCAGACTTGTTAGTCATTGTGCGGCTATCTTCTGCCATTTTCGGGTAAAAGACAAAATATACCTTCAATATGCGATTGTCACCCTTCCAGCGCCTTAAAAACACTACCGAGGATAGCAAGGTCGCACATTATAACTATTTCGTAGCAATTGGCAGCTAAATACTGGTCTTATCAGGGAAGATAATCAACCGTTAACATGTAAAGAAAATCGGATCGTCAGTGTTTTGCAACGCACTGCACATATCGTGAAACTACCGCCACCACTGGCGAAACTTCTTGTAACGGCACGCTAACAGCACCGCAGCGATCGCTGCATAAATAATCGGTTGAGGGGAGATAATTTTTACCGACCACAGATAATGTATGGGTGTCAGGATCGCCACAAGATAGACGAAGTTGTGCAAATACTGCCAGCTTTTACCCAGCTTTCGCTGTGCAGCCTGCGTAGACGTTAAGGTGAGGGCGAATAATATGACCCAGCTGGCAATGCCCAATGTTAAATAAGGTCGCGTAAGTAATTCCCGCCCTAATAACGCCAGATTATTAATGCCCAGCTCCAGTAACGCGTAGCTGGTTAAATGCAGCGTTGCCCAGGCAAAACACCATAGTCCTAACAGGCGACGTGTGCGTATCAATAATGGCTGTTTAGCGTAGCGCGCGAGTGGAGAGACCAGCAAGGTCGCCAGCAAGAATTTCAGAGCTGTCCTACCGGTAAAGTGCTGGATATCTTTGACCGGATCGGCGCTCAGGCCGCCGTGATTTACCGCCCAAAATAGCCAGATAAACGGCAAAAAACCGGCAAGATGCAGGCAAACTTTCAGCCCGGTAATGTGCTTTGCAGTCAGACGCACTTAAAAATTCTCCTGCAAATTGAGTCCGCGATACAGTGACGCAACCTCTTCGGCATAGCCGTTAAACATCAGCGTGGGCTGACGCTGTACGTCCAGAATACCGCCAGCGCCAATAAAACGCTCGGTGGCCTGGGACCAGCGGGGATGATCGACATGCGGATTCACGTTGGCATAAAACCCGTATTCATTGGGCGCGGCCAGATTCCAGGTTGTCGGAGGGCGTTCGCGCGTGAGTTTGATACTCACGATCGACTTAATGCCTTTAAATCCATATTTCCACGGCACAATTAAGCGAATGGGCGCGCCATTTTGTGGCGGAAGGGCTTTTCCATAAACCCCCACGGTAAGCAACGTGAGTGGGTGCATCGCTTCATCCAGACGCAGTCCTTCAACATAGGGATACTTCAACCCGCCGCCAATAAAGCGATCTTTTTGTCCCGGCATTTCCTCTGGTGCGTACAGCGTTTCGAACGCGACATACTTCGCATTGCTGGTGGGTTCCACCTGCGCCAACAGTTTATGTAACGGAAAGCCAATCCATGGCACGACCATTGACCAGGCTTCCACACAGCGCATCCGGTAAATCCGTTGCTCCAGCGGGAAACGGGTGGTCAAGGTGTCGTGATCGAGAGTGAGTGGTTTGGCGACCTCACCACTGATTTTTAATGTCCACGGATCGGTTTTCAGGCTACCCGCGTTGGCTGCCGGATCCGCTTTGTCGAGACCGAATTCATAGAAGTTGTTGTAGCCAGAAACTTTATCCGCTGGGGTTAAAGGAAGCGAATTTTGCCAGGCGGCGGGCTTGCTGAAATTAAGCGGCTTTCCCGCGGGCGCGGGCGGGCGGTCATTACCCTTAAACCAACTCAGAAGGTCAGCCTGCGCAGAGTGGGGTAAAGACAACGCGGCTGCGCTGATCCCTAATGCTTTCAGCACCTGGCGACGCTGCATAAAAAAAGCCGACTCGTCAGTGACGTCGGCTTCTGTAAATGGACGTAATTTCTTCATAACAGACTCCCGGCTTACGCGTCATAACTGACAGGGGACGCGTAGTTAATATGGCAGGGAGTCTGTAGATGTGCCGCGAAATTTCGTTAATTAAGTGTAAATTTCTGCGCCAGGGTCTGTTACTTCACCTTCACCAGCGTACGACCTTGCACCTGGTTATTGATGATGGCATCGGCGAACTTCGGCGCATCCGCCAGCGTAATTTCCGTTGCCGCCTGAGCATAGAAAGATTCCGGCAGATCCTTAACCAGACGCGCCCAGGCTTCTGCACGGCGTGCCGGCGGGGTCATCACCGAGTCCACTCCTTGCAAACGAACGTTACGCAGAATGAATGGCATCACCGTGGTTGGCAGAGCGAAACCGCCCGCCAGACCGCAGGCGGCAACACAGCCGCCGTAGTTCATCTGCGCGAGGACTTTCGCCAGAACTTTGTCGCCAACGGTATCCACCGCGCCAGCCCACAGCTGTTTTTCCAGCGGACGAGACTCGGCAAACTCATCGCGACCAAGAATACGGTTTGCGCCCAGGCTTTTCAGGTAGTCGTGGGTGCTTTCACGGCCCGAAACCGCCGCAACCTGATAACCCAGCTTATGCAGTAACGCAACGGCCGTGCTGCCCACGCCTCCGCTGGCGCCTGTGACGACAATCTCACCGTCTTGCGGACGAATTCCTGCATCTTCAAGCGCCATGACGCAAAGCATGGCGGTAAAGCCAGCGGTACCGATGACCATGGCTTTACGTCCATCCAGCCCTTTTGGCAGCGCAACCAGCCAGTCGCCTTTCACGCGTGCGCGTTCTGCCAGTCCACCCCAATGATTTTCACCTACGCCCCAACCGGTCAGTAAAACCTCCTGACCCGCATGAAAACGGGGATCTTCGCTTGCGCGCACGGTACCGGCGAAATCGATACCAGGAATCATCGGAAAATTACGAATGATTTTTCCCTTGCCGGTGATAGCCAGGGCGTCTTTATAGTTCAGGCTTGACCAGTGGACATCCACCGTCACATCGCCTTCCGGTAGCTGATTTTCGTCGAGGGGTTGAACGGATGCGAGGGTTTTTCCGTCCTGCTGTTCTAAGATCAAAGCCTGCATAACCTGTCCTCAATTCGTATAGTGGATTGGAAAATTAATAATGAAGACTATACTCGCTAATCAAAACATGATGCCGATTCTGCGCAATAAATTGCCAGATATACCTGATTTGGTAGTATGCCCTCACAGTTTGTATAAATTGACGGATTTTGCCTTCAGTTTTGCATTTTAGAGTCGATTTATTACTTTCAGGCCTGTTTCATAACTGTCGGAGTTAACACAAGGATGCGATTAACGACGAAATTTTCAGCTTTTGTCACGCTGCTTACTGGGTTAACGATCTTCGTGACTCTGATCGGCTGTTCGCTGAGTTTCTACAACGCTATTCAATATAAGTTCACCACGCGCGTTCATGCGGTCGCGACGGCGATTGATACGCATCTGGTCTCCAGAGATGTCGTTACGTTAACCCCGCAAATCGATGAGCTGATGGTTTCTGTTGATATCGTGCGCATCGAACTGTTGCAGGGCGGAAATGTGGTGTATGACCACTCACGCACCAGCAGCTACCGACCGGCAGGGACGAACAATCTCTACCGCGAGATTACCGTACCGTTGGTCAAGCATCCGGGTATGTCATTGCGTCTGGTTTATCAGGATCCAATGGGTAACTATTTCCATTCGCTACTGACCACCGCACCGCTCACGATAGCCATTGCTTTCATTATTCTGATGCTCTTTTTGTCTGTGCGCTGGCTTCAGCGCCAGCTTTCAGGTCAGGAACTGCTGGAGATTCGTTCCACACGTATTCTGAACGGCGAGCGTGGACCGAACGTGCGGGGAACGGTCTATGAATGGCCTGCGCGTACCAGCAGTGCGCTCGATATGCTGCTGACTGAAATTCAAAATGCCCGCGAGCAACGCAGCCGCCTGGATACGCTGATTCGTTCCTATGTCGCGCAGGATACAAAAACCGGGCTAAGCAACCGCTTGTTCTTTGATAACCAACTGGCCACGCTGCTGGAAGATCAGGAAAAAGTAGGCTCGCATGGAGTCGTGATGATGGTGCGCCTGCCGGATTTTACGCTGCTGCGCGATAGCTGGGGAATCACCCTCGCAGAAGAACAAATCTCGACGCTGATCAATTTGTTGTCGACTTTTATGACGCGATATCCGGGCGCGTTGCTGGCGCGCTACCACCGTAGCGATTTTGCTATCCTGCTGCCACACCGCACGTTGAAAGAGGCGGAAAGCATTGCCGGGCAATTATTAAAAGCGGTAGATGCACTTCCGGCTAATAAAATGATCGATCGTGCCGATATGGTTCATATTGGCATTTGCGTTTGCCGCAGCGGTCAGTCGCCGGAGCAAGTGATGGATCATGCTGAAGCCGCCACCCGGAATTCGGTATTGCAGGGCGGAAATAGCTGGTCGGTCTATGATGACTCGCTGCCGGAAAAAGGTCGGGGCAACGTACGCTGGCGAACGCTTATCGAACAGATGCTTAGCCGGGGCGGGCCGAGAATTTATCAAAAGCCTGCCGTAACGCGTGAAGGCCGGGTGCACCATCGGGAGTTGATGTGCCGTATTTTTGATGGCAACGAAGAGGTCATTTCGGCGGAATATATGCCGATGGTCCTGCAATTTGGTCTGGCAGAAGAATATGACCGTTTGCAGATAAGCCGTCTGATCCTGCTTTTGGGCTACTGGCCGCAGGAAAATCTGGCGATGCAGACAACGGTTGAATCGCTTATTCGTCCACGTTTTCAGCGCTGGCTGCGTGATACGCTGATGCAGTGCGAAAAATCATTACGCAAACGCATAATTATTGAACTTGCTGAGGCAGATGTCTGTCAACATATCAGCCGGTTACAGCCCGTCATCAGATTGATGAATGCGCTGGGCGTGCGTATTGCCGTTACGCAGGCGGGGTTAACGCTGGTGAGCACCAGTTGGATCAAAGAGCTTAACGTTGAGTTATTGAAGCTGCATCCAAGTCTGGTGAGGAACATTGATAAGCGAACGGAAAATCAGCTTCTGGTTCAAAGCCTGGTGGAGGCCTGTTCGGGAACACCCACGCAGGTTTACGCCACGGGCGTACGTTCGCGTAGTGAGTGGCATACGCTGACAGAACGCGGAGTTGCAGGTGGGCAAGGGGATTTTTTTGCCGCATCACAACCACTTGACACTAACGTGAAAAAATATTCGCAAAGATACTCGGTTTAACCTGCCGTTTAATTTGTTTTCACGTAGAATAACGCGCGCTGTGCCTTCTGGGGGTGTGCTTGCCTGCTCGCCAGGTTGTAACAGCAAACATGCAGGTGAATGACCTTTGACAGGTTGCAAACAAAAGCGAGGAGTGCTGCTGATTTATTCAGCCCTGATGGACTCAGGCCGGTTTTGTAACAAAGGAAACGAACTGCACTAATTTTCACCGTAGCAGATGATTTTTGCGCCTTGTCGCTGCTGCGTGTGGTTGGTAAAGTAAGCGGATTTTGTTTTCCGCCCCAGCTTTCAGGATTATCCCTTAGTATGTTGAAAAAATTTCGTGGCATGTTTTCCAATGACCTGTCCATTGACCTGGGTACCGCGAATACCCTTATTTATGTAAAAGGACAAGGCATCGTATTGAATGAGCCTTCTGTTGTGGCCATTCGTCAGGATCGTGCCGGTTCGCCGAAAAGCGTGGCTGCAGTAGGTCATGATGCGAAGCAGATGCTGGGTCGTACGCCGGGCAATATCGCTGCAATTCGCCCAATGAAAGACGGCGTTATCGCTGACTTCTTCGTGACTGAAAAAATGCTCCAGCACTTTATCAAGCAAGTGCACAGCAATAGCTTCATGCGCCCAAGCCCGCGCGTACTGGTGTGTGTACCGGTTGGAGCAACTCAGGTTGAACGCCGTGCGATCCGTGAATCAGCTCAGGGCGCAGGTGCTCGTGAAGTCTTCCTGATCGAAGAGCCGATGGCGGCCGCGATCGGTGCGGGTCTGCCAGTTTCTGAAGCAACCGGTTCAATGGTTGTGGATATCGGTGGCGGTACCACTGAAGTTGCCGTTATCTCCCTGAATGGCGTGGTTTACTCCTCTTCTGTCCGTATTGGCGGCGACCGCTTCGATGAAGCCATCATTAATTATGTTCGTCGTAACTACGGTTCCCTGATCGGTGAAGCGACCGCAGAACGTATTAAACACGAGATCGGTTCCGCTTATCCGGGTGACGAAGTGCGCGAAATCGAAGTTCGCGGTCGTAACCTGGCTGAAGGCGTTCCGCGCGGCTTTACCCTGAACTCCAACGAGATTCTGGAAGCCCTGCAGGAACCGCTGACCGGTATCGTGAGCGCAGTAATGGTTGCACTGGAACAGTGCCCGCCGGAACTGGCGTCTGACATCTCCGAACGCGGTATGGTGCTGACCGGTGGTGGTGCGCTGCTGCGTAACCTTGACCGTCTGTTAATGGAAGAAACCGGTATTCCAGTTGTTGTTGCTGAAGATCCGCTGACCTGCGTGGCGCGCGGCGGCGGCAAGGCGCTGGAAATGATCGACATGCACGGCGGCGACCTGTTCAGCGAAGAGTAATCGGATGCAGGTTGGGTAGCCCCCGCGGGTTGCCCTTCCGCTCTGATACGAGAATACGCATAGACTATGAAGCCAATTTTTAGCCGTGGCCCGTCGCTACAGATTCGCCTTATTCTGGCGGTGTTGGTGGCGCTCGGCGTTATTATTGCCGACAGCCGCCTGGGTACGTTTAGTCAAATCCGAACGTACATGGATACCGCCGTCAGTCCTTTCTACTTTATCTCAAATGGTCCTCGTGAATTACTCGACGGCGTGTCGCAAACGCTGGCTTCGCGTGACCAACTCGAACTTGAAAACCGGGCGTTGCGTCAGGAACTGCTGCTGAAAAACAGCGAACTGCTGATGCTGGGGCAATACAAACAGGAGAACGCGCGTTTGCGTGAGCTGCTGGGATCGCCATTGCGTCAGGACGAACAAAAGATGGTGACGCAGGTCATCTCAACGGTTAATGACCCTTACAGCGATCAGGTCGTGATCGACAAAGGGAGCGTTAACGGCGTCTACGAAGGCCAGCCGGTTATTAGCGACAAAGGCGTAGTAGGTCAGGTCGTGGCGGTGGCTAAATTGACCAGCCGCGTGCTGCTGATTTGCGATGCGACGCATGCGCTGCCTATTCAGGTACTGCGTAATGATATCCGCGTAATCGCTGCGGGTAACGGTTGCACCGACGATCTTCAGCTCGAACACCTGCCGGCCAACACCGACATTCGCGTTGGCGATGTGCTGGTCACCTCGGGTCTGGGTGGACGTTTCCCTGAAGGTTATCCGGTTGCTGTTGTTTCTTCCGTTAAGCTGGACACTCAGCGCGCTTATACTGTGATTCAGGCTCGCCCGACTGCGGGTCTGCAGCGTCTGCGCTATCTGCTGCTGTTGTGGGGTGCCGATCGTAATGGCGCAAACCCGATGACGCCGGAAGAAGTACACCGCGTTGCTAATGAACGTCTGATGCAAATGATGCCGCAAGTTCTGCCTGCACCAGATACCATGGGACCGCCTGCGCCGATGCCAGCACCTGCAACAGGCGTGGCTCCAGCGCCCGCAGATACCACGCCGCCACAACCTGCTCCGCGTAAGCCGGGAGGACAGTAAGTGGCAAGCTATCGTAGCCAGGGACGTTGGGTGATTTGGCTCTCGTTCCTTATTGCACTGTTGCTGCAAGTCATGCCCTGGCCGGATGACATTCTGGTTTTCCGGCCAAACTGGGTGCTGCTCATCTTGTTGTATTGGATCCTGGCGCTGCCGCATCGCGTAAATGTGGGCACGGGATTTGTGGTGGGTGCCATACTGGATCTCATCAGCGGCTCCACGCTTGGCGTGCGCGCATTGTCGATGAGTATCATTGCTTATCTGGTCGCGCTGAAATTCCAGCTATTCCGAAACCTCGCGCTCTGGCAACAGGCGCTGGTGGTCATGTTGTTATCACTGGTCGTGGATATTATTGTTTTCTGGGCCGAGTTTTTAGTGATCAACGTCTCTTTCAGACCTGAAGTGTTCTGGAGTAGTGTAGTGAATGGTGTGCTTTGGCCATGGCTATTCTTACTGATGCGTAAAGTCCGTCAGCAGTTTGCGGTGCAATAAGGTTGATATGAATACTCTGTATCTTGCTTCAGGTTCTCCACGTCGTCAGGAGTTGCTCGCTCAGCTTGGTGTTACGTTTGAACGACTGGTCCCTGGGATTGAAGAACAGCGGCACCCGCAGGAAAGCGCGCAGCAGTACGTTTCCCGTCTGGCGCGCGAAAAAGCGCAGGCTGGCGTAGTACTGGCACAGCGCGATTTGCCGGTATTGGGTGCGGATACCATCGTTATCCTTAATGGCGAAGTGTTGGAAAAACCGCACGACGCCGCCCATGCCGCAGCAATGCTGCGCAAACTGTCGGGCAAAACGCATCAAGTTATGACGGCCGTGGCACTGGCAGATCGCCAGCACAGTCTGGACTGCCTGGTAGTGACGGAAGTGACATTCAGAGCACTAACCGATGAGGACATCGCGGGCTATGTTGCCAGCGGTGAACCAATGGATAAAGCAGGTGCATACGGTATTCAAGGGTTGGGTGGCTGTTTTGTCAGGAAGATAAATGGCAGCTATCACGCCGTAGTCGGCTTACCGCTGGTAGAAACGTATGAGTTGCTGACCAATTTTAACGCACTGCGTGAGAAAAGGGATAAACATGACGGCTGAATTGTTGGTAAACGTAACGCCATCGGAAACTCGGGTGGCTTACATTGATGGCGGTATTCTGCAGGAAATTCATATTGAACGTGAGGCGCGACGCGGAATCGTAGGCAATATCTACAAAGGTCGTGTAAGTCGTGTACTTCCGGGTATGCAGGCGGCTTTTGTAGATATTGGACTGGATAAAGCCGCATTTCTTCACGCTTCTGACATCATGCCGCACACCGAATGCGTGGCGGGTGAAGAACAAAAACAGTTCACTGTACGCGACATTTCTGAACTGGTGCGCCAGGGTCAGGATCTGATGGTGCAGGTGGTAAAAGATCCGTTGGGAACTAAAGGCGCACGCCTGACGACGGACATCACGCTGCCTTCCCGTTATCTCGTCTTTATGCCGGGTGCTTCGCACGTTGGCGTATCCCAACGTATTGAAAGCGAAACCGAACGCGAACGCCTGAAAAAAGTGGTGGCGGATTACTGCGATGAGCAGGGTGGATTCATCATTCGCACGGCGGCGGAAGGCGTATGTGAAGAGGATCTTGCCTCGGATGCTGCCTACCTGAAGCGCGTCTGGACGAAAGTCATGGAGCGTAAAAAGCGCCCACAAACGCGCTACCAGATGTACGGTGAACTGGCACTGGCACAGCGCGTGTTGCGTGACTTTGCCGATGCGCAGCTTGACCGCATCCGCGTCGACTCCCGTCTGACCTATGAGGCGTTACTGGAATTTACGGCGGAATATATCCCCGAGATGACCAGCAAGCTGGAACATTACAGCGGGCGCCAGCCTATTTTTGATCTCTTTGACGTAGAGAATGAAATCCAGCGCGCGCTGGAACGCAAAGTTGAGCTGAAGTCCGGCGGTTATCTGATAATCGATCAAACCGAAGCGATGACCACGGTCGATATCAATACCGGCGCGTTTGTTGGGCATCGTAATCTCGACGACACTATCTTTAATACTAATATTGAAGCAACGCAGGCCATTGCTCGTCAGCTGCGTCTGCGTAACCTCGGCGGTATTATCATTATCGATTTTATCGACATGAATAATGAAGATCACCGTCGCCGGGTGCTGCACTCCCTGGAGCAGGCTCTGAGCAAGGATCGCGTAAAAACCAGCATTAACGGTTTTTCACAGCTGGGCCTGGTGGAGATGACACGCAAGCGCACACGTGAAAGCGTGGAGCATGTACTGTGCAACGAGTGTCCGACCTGCCATGGGCGTGGTACGGTGAAAACGGTGGAAACCGTATGCTATGAAATCATGCGCGAAATCGTGCGCGTACACCATGCATATGACTCTGACCGTTTCCTGGTTTATGCCTCTCCGGCAGTGGCTGAAACCCTGAAAGGTGAAGAGTCACACGCGTTGGCGGAAGTTGAGATCTTTGTCGGCAAACAGGTCAAAGTACAAGTCGAACCGCTGTATAACCAGGAGCAGTTCGACGTCGTCATGATGTAAATCGTGTAGTGGCACCCGCGTATGTAAGCCGGATAAGGCGCAAGCGCCATTATCCGGCAATATTCACTCAAGGGGTGTGAGTCATATTTTTTGGTAGACAAGGAGAGGCGCGTGAGGCGATTGCCGGGGATTTTACTGCTCACTGGAGCCGCATTCGTTGTCATCGCAGCGCTGTTGGTCAGTGGACTGCGCCTTGCGTTACCTCATCTTGATAGCTGGCGTCCGGCCATTCTTGGCAAGATTGAATCCGCCACAGGTCTGCCTGTTTCCGCCAGCCAGCTTTCTGCCAGCTGGCAAAATTTCGGTCCTACGCTTGAAGCGCGTAATATCCATGCGCAGCTGAAAGATGGGGGAGAATTTTCGGTAAAACGCGTCACGCTGGCGCTGGATGTCTGGCAAAGTTTGCTGCACATGCGCTGGCAGTTTCGCGATCTCACCTTCTGGCAACTTCAGTTGCGCACCAATACTCCTATCCAGCGCAGCGAGGGCGGAGATGGGATTGAAACCGGCCATCTCAGCGATCTCTTCCTGCGTCAGTTTGATCATTTCGATCTACGCGACAGCCATATCAGCTTTATAACCCTCTCAGGTCAACGTGCTGAACTGGCGATCCCACAGCTTACCTGGCTGAACGGTAAAAATCGGCATCGCGCCGAGGGTCAGGTCAGCCTCTCCAGCCTGACCGGACAGCACGGCGTTATGCAGGTGCGTATGGATCTGCGTGATGACGAAGGGCTGTTGAATAACGGTCGGGTCTGGCTGCAGGCAGACGACATCGACGTCAAACCGTGGTTGGGCAAATGGATGCAGGATAATGTCGCGCTGCAAACCGCGCGTTTTAGCCTGGAAGCATGGATGACGATCAGCAAAGGCGTCGTTTCTGGTGGCGATGTCTGGCTAAAAAAAGGCGGGGCAAGTTGGCTGGGTGAAAATCGTAAGCACACGCTCTCCGTCGATAATCTGACGGCGCACATCAGCCGTGAAGAGGCGGGCTGGCAATTCTCTATTCCCGATACCCGTATCACCATGGATGATAAACCCTGGCCGAGCGGGGCATTAACGCTGGCCTGGATCCCTGAGCAGGAAGTCGGTGGCGAGAATAACAAACGCAGTGATGAGCTACGCATTCGTGCCAGTAATCTGGAACTGGCCGGGTTAGAAGGACTGCGTCCGATGGTGTCCAGGCTATCGCCTGCGCTGGGTGATATCTGGCGGGCCACGCAACCCAGCGGCAAAATAGATGTGCTTGCGCTGGATATCCCGTTACAGGCGACAGAAAAAACCCGCTTCCTGTCCTCGTGGACCGATTTGGCCTGGAAACAGTGGAAGCTGCTGCCGGGGGCAGAACATTTCTCCGGTACGCTTGCGGGAAGCGTTGAAAATGGTGCGCTTACCGCCTCCATGAAACAAGCAAAAATGCCGTATGAAACCGTCTTCCGCGCGCCGCTGGAAATAGAGAACGGCGTGGCGACGCTAAGCTGGCTGAAGAATGATAAAGGCTTCCAGTTAGACGGGCGCAACATTGATGTTAAAGCGAAAGCGGTACATGCGCACGGTGGTTTTCGCTATCTGCAACCGGCTGATGATGAGCCATGGTTGGGCATTCTGGCAGGCATCAGCACCGACGATGGCTCTCAGGCCTGGCGCTACTTCCCGGAAAACCTGATGGGCAAAGAGCTGGTTGACTACCTCAGCGGCGCTATTCAGGGCGGCGAGGCGGATAACGCCACGCTGGTGTATGGCGGTAACCCGAATCTGTTCCCGTATCTGCACAACGAAGGGCAGTTTCAGGTCCTGGTGCCGCTACGCAATGCGAAATTTGCTTTCCAGCCCGACTGGCCTGCGCTAACCGATCTTAATATCGAACTAAACTTCATTAACGATGGCCTGTGGATGAAGACGGATAGCGTCAATCTGGGCGGCGTGAAGGCCAGTAACCTGACGGCCAATATTCCCGACTATGCAAAAGAAAAGCTGCTGATTGATGCCGATATCAATGGGCCAGGCAAGGCGGTTGGACCTTATTTTGATGAGACACCATTGAAGGATTCTCTCGGCGCCACGCTGGAACAGTTGCAAATTGACGGTGATGTGAATGCTCGCTTACATCTTGATATTCCGCTAGACGGCTCGTTGGTTACCGCCAAAGGCGACGTCAACCTGCGTAATAACAGCCTGTTTATTAAACCGCTCGACAGCACGCTGAAGAATTTGAATGGTAAATTCAGCTTTATCAACGGCGATCTGAAGAGCGAGCCGATGACGGCGAACTGGTTTAATCAGCCGCTGAACGTCGACTTCTCCACCACCGAAGGGGCGAAAGCCTATCAGGTAGCCGTGAACCTGCAAGGCGTCTGGCAGCCAACCCGCATGGGGATTTTACCGGTGCAGGTCAACGATGCCTTAAGCGGCAGCATGGCGTGGAATGGCAAGGTGGGTATCGATCTTCCGTATCATGCCGGGCCGACCTACGACATTGAGCTAAAGGGTGACCTGAAGAATGTAAGTAGTCACTTACCTGCTCCGCTGAATAAAGCGGCCGGTGAGGCGTTGCCGGTAAACGTTAAGGCTAACGGCAATCTGCGCAGCTTTGAACTGACCGGTAATGCTGGCAGTAAGAACCACTTTAACAGCCGCTGGTTGCTGAATCAGAAACTGACGCTTGACCGCGCTATCTGGACGTCGGAAAGCCGCACTGTGCCCGCGTTACCCGATCAGCAAGGCATTGAGCTTAATCTTCCCCCTATGGATGGTGCGCAATGGCTGGCATTGTTCCAAAAAGGCGCAGCGGATAACGTTGGCACTAATGCCAACTTCCCACAACGCATCACCGTGCGTACGCCATCGTTATCCCTGGGCGGTCAGCAGTGGAATAATTTGAGTATTGTGTCTGAGCCTGCGAGCAATGGCTCTATCGTACAGGCGCAGGGTCGTGAAATTAACGCCACGCTGGCGATGCGCAATAATGCGCCATGGTTGGCCAATATTAAGTATCTTTATTACAACCCCAGCGCGGCGAAAGCGTCACCGGGCAACACACCAGCCTCGCCGTTTTCCGCCGTGGACAACTTCAGCTTCCGCGGCTGGCCGGACCTTCAGTTACGCTGTGCCGAGTGCTGGATGTGGGGACAGAAATATGGGCGTATTGACGCCGATGTAGCAATTAAAGGCGACACGCTAACGCTGAGCAACGGTCTGTTGGATACGGGATTTGCCAGACTGACCACCGATGGCGTGTGGGTGAATGCGCCGGGCAAAGAACGAACGTCACTGAAGGGTAAACTGAGCGGTAATAAAATTGACTCCGCTGCCAGTTTCTTTGGCGTATCGACCCCGATTCGTAACTCTTCGTTCAACGTGGAGTATGACCTGCACTGGCGTAACCCGCCATGGGATCCGGATGAAGCTTCGCTGAATGGGATTTTGCGTACCCGGTTGGGCAAAGGTGAGCTTACTGAACTCAGCACCGGACATGCGGGGCAACTATTGCGACTGCTGAGCTTTGATGCGTTGCTACGTAAACTGCGTTTTGATTTTAGCGATACCTTCAGTGAAGGTTTCTATTTCGACTCGATTCGCAGTACGGCGTGGATCAAAGATGGCGTGATGCATACCGACGACACGCTGGTGGACGGTCTGGAGGCAGACATTGCGATGAAAGGCTCAGTGAACCTGGTCCGTCGGGAGCTGGATATGGAAGCCATTGTCGCGCCTGAAATTTCTGCCACCGTAGGGGTTGCCGCTGCGTTTGCTGTCAACCCGATTGTCGGCGCGGCGGTGTTTGCTGCCAGTAAGGTTCTGGGGCCATTGTGGAGCAAAGTTTCGATTCTGCGCTATCGCATCACCGGTCCGGTCGATAAACCGCAGATTAACGAAGTTCTGCGTCAGCCGCGCAAAGAAAGCCAGCAATGATTTGACGGGGGCGAGTTATTGCCCCAATCTCAGTACAGTGATCTTCTACCGCAGTCCGTAGGCCGGAAAAGGCGTTCACGCCGCCATCCGGCATTGAAGTGCCTGATGGCGACGCTGGCGCGTTTTATCAGGCCTACAACAGAAACTAATGAGTACCAAAACGATGAGTCTGAACCTGGTAAGTGAACAATTGCTAGCGGCGAATGGCCTGAAACATCAGGATCTGTTCGCCATTCTGGGCCAACTGGCCGAACGCCGTCTTGACTACGGCGATCTCTACTTTCAGTCGAGCTATCACGAATCCTGGGTTTTAGAAGACCGCATCATTAAAGACGGCTCTTACAATATCGATCAGGGTGTTGGCGTGCGCGCCATCAGCGGCGAAAAAACAGGGTTTGCCTATGCAGACCAGATCAGCCTGCTGGCGTTGGAGCAAAGTGCTCATGCTGCCCGTACTATCGTGCGTGACAGCGGTGACGGCAAAGTAAAAACGCTGGGAGCGGTTGAGCATCAGGCGCTTTACACTTCGGTTGATCCGTTACAGAGCATGAGCCGCGAAGAGAAACTGGATATTCTGCGTCGCGTTGATAGCGTGGCCCGTGCCGCCGACAAACGCGTCCAGGAAGTCACCGCCAGCCTGACCGGTGTTTATGAACTGATCCTGGTAGCAGCGACCGACGGTACGTTGGCCGCTGACGTTCGTCCGCTGGTACGCCTGTCCGTAAGCGTACAGGTCGAAGAGGACGGTAAGCGCGAGCGCGGTGCCAGCGGTGGTGGCGGTCGTTTTGGCTATGACTATTTCCTTGGCGACCTTGATGGTGAAGTCCGTGCTGACGCTTGGGCGAAAGAAGCCGTACGCATGGCGTTAGTTAATTTGTCCGCGGTAGCAGCGCCTGCTGGTACGCTGCCGGTAGTACTCGGCGCTGGCTGGCCTGGCGTTCTGCTGCATGAAGCGGTCGGTCATGGTCTGGAAGGTGACTTTAACCGCCGTGGTACCTCGGTTTTCAGCGGTCACATGGGTGAGCTGGTGGCGTCGGAACTGTGTACCGTTGTGGATGATGGCACAATGGCGGACCGTCGTGGCTCTGTGGCTATTGATGATGAAGGCACACCGGGTCAGTACAACGTGCTGATCGAAAACGGTATTCTGAAAGGCTACATGCAGGACAAACTGAATGCACGCCTGATGGGCGTCGCGCCAACGGGTAACGGTCGCCGTGAATCTTACGCGCACCTGCCGATGCCACGTATGACCAACACCTACATGCTGCCGGGGAAATCCACGCCGCAGGAAATCATCGAATCCGTTGAATACGGCATTTATGCGCCTAACTTCGGCGGCGGCCAGGTGGATATCACCTCCGGGAAATTTGTGTTCTCGACGTCTGAAGCGTATCTGATTGAAAACGGTAAAGTAACCAAACCGGTGAAAGGCGCGACGCTGATTGGGTCTGGTATCGAAGCGATGCAGCAGATTTCAATGGTAGGTAACGACCTGAAGCTGGATAACGGGGTTGGTGTGTGCGGTAAAGAAGGGCAGAGCCTGCCGGTGGGCGTGGGCCAGCCGACGCTGAAGGTGGATAACCTGACGGTGGGTGGTACTGCATAACATCATGATGTATGCCCGATAAGCACTAGTGCTATCGGGCATCTTTCCGGACGCGGCGTCAACGCCTTATCCGGCCAATACTCTTTTTATTTCTCTTTTCCCCGGCCGTACATCCCCTGAAAAAGCTGCGCTACATCAACAAAATACTCCGTCAGATAGTTAATCACCACCTGGACCTTGAGCGGCAGTTTGTCTTTTTCGGTATATAGCGCATAGACCGGACGCGGATCCGACTGGTAGCGGGGAAGGAGGATCTCCACTTCGCCACGATTGATCTCATTGATCACCCACATTAGCGGCACATAGGCAATGCCCGCACCCGCAGCCAGCCAGCGCACCAATGTCATCGGATCGTTAGTCACAAAACGCCCCTCTGGTATCAGACGGGTGGAAATTCCTTCCGGAGCGATAAGCTCGAATTCATTATCCGGGCGCACGCTGTATTCCAGCCACGAGTGGTTGCTGAGATCGGCGGGTTTCTCCGGGGCACCAAACTGTGCGAGATAGCTTTTAGCCGCGCAGACTACCATCGGCATGGCGCCCAGGCGACGCGAGAACAGACTGGAGTCCTGCAACGCACCGACGCGGATAACCACGTCCAGACCATCGGCGATTAAATCCGGGGCCGGGATGCCTGTTACCAGATTTACCGTCAGACCGGGGTATTCCTTCAGCATTGTCGCGGTCAATCCGGCGAGGACATTTTGTGCCATGGTTGAAGAACAACCAATGCGCAGTGTGCCGATGGGCGTGTTGTTAAAGGCATAAAGCTGCTCGTGAACATCCTGCGCTTCGTGCAGCATTCTCCGGCAGCCCTGGTAGTAAATTTTACCGGCTTCGGTCAGCCCAATGCTGCGTGTACTGCGGTTTAGCAGCTTAACCTGTAGCTCATCTTCCAGTTTGGAGACCGTCTGGCTTATCGATGAAACGCTCATTTGTAGCTGTCTTGCGGCGGCGGTGAAGGAGCCCAGTTCGACGACTTTGGCGAACACCGACATACGTTTTAATCGTTCCATTGTTCACTCTGGCTTAAAAGTGATTTAGATCACATAATATAGATAACAGCATAACAGTTACGTTAATATATTATTATTCAAATAACAGCTATGTCGCTCTCGCCTGGCTCATCCTTGCCCTTCTCTGCGGTGACATACGCTAGAAAATCTATCACCTGCACTCTCTTAAGTTACCAAGGTCAACATGAGTCTGTTTCCCGTTATCGTGGTGTTTGGTTTGTCCTTCCCACCGATTTTTTTCGAATTACTTTTGTCACTGGCGATTTTCTGGCTGGTGCGCCGGATGCTGGTTCCAACCGGCATCTATGATTTTGTCTGGCATCCGGCTCTGTTTAACACCGCGCTGTATTGCTGCCTGTTCTATTTAATAACGCGCCTGTTCGTTTGAGGTTGAAGTGAAAACACTAACAAAAAAACTCTCCCGTACGGCCACGACTCTCGTACTGGTCATTCTGGCCTTCATCGCTATTTTTCGCGCATGGGTGTATTACACCGAGTCGCCATGGACACGTGATGCGCGTTTCAGCGCGGAAGTTGTCGCTATTGCGCCGGATGTTGCGGGTCTTATTTCCAACGTTAACGTCCATGATAACCAACTGGTGAAAAAGGATCAGATTCTGTTCACCATCGATCAGCCACGCTATAAGAAAGCCCTTGAGCAGGCCGAAGCTGATGTTTCTTATTATCAGGTTCTGGCCCAGGAAAAACGCCAGGAGGCTGGCCGTCGTAACCGCCTGGGCGTGCAGGCCATGTCTCGTGAAGAGATTGACCAGTCAAACAACGTCCTGCAAACCGTATTACACCAGCTTGCGAAAGCACAAGCGACCCGCGACCTGGCAAAATTAGATCTGGAACGTACCGTCATTCGCGCACCGGCTGACGGTTGGGTCACTAACCTGAACGTCTATAGCGGCGAATTTATTACGCGTGGTTCCACAGCGGTGGCACTGGTCAAACAGCATTCTTTCTATGTGCTGGCCTATATGGAAGAAACCAAACTGGAAGGCGTTCGCCCTGGATATCGAGCTGAGATCACCCCGCTTGGCAGTAATAATGTCTTAAAAGGCACCGTTGATAGCGTGGCGGCGGGGGTAACAAATGCCAGCAGTACGCAGGATGCAAAAGGTATGGCGACCATTGATTCAAATCTGGAATGGGTGCGCCTGGCGCAGCGTGTACCGGTGCGAATCCGCCTTGATGAGCAGCAGGGAACTCTGTGGCCTGCCGGGACGACGGCTACCGTTGTCATTACCGGTAAGCAGGACCGTGATGCAAGCCAGGAGTCCTTCTTCCGTAAAATGGCGCACCGCCTGCGTGAGTTTGGTTAATCGCGATGGGTATTTTCTCCATTGCCAACCAGCATATCCGCTTTGCAGTAAAACTGGCATGCGCGATTGTACTGGCGCTGTTCGTTGGTTTTCACTTCCAACTTGAGACTCCGCGTTGGGCGGTGCTGACTGCAGCTATTGTGGCGGCAGGCCCGGCCTTTGCTGCGGGTGGGGAACCCTATTCAGGGGCTATTCGCTATCGCGGCATGCTGCGTATTGTCGGGACATTTATCGGTTGTATTGCCGGACTGATCATTATCATCAGTATGATCCGCGCTCCGTTATTGATGATACTGGTGTGCTGTATCTGGGCCGGTTTTTGTACCTGGATCTCGTCACTGGTGAAGATCGAGAACTCCTATGCCTGGGGGCTTTCGGGCTATACAGCGCTGATCATCGTCATTACCATTCAGGCTGAACCGCTGCTGACGCCACAATTTGCGCTCGAACGTTGCAGTGAAATTGTGATGGGGATTGTCTGTGCCATTGTGGCCGATCTGCTTTTCTCTCCCCGTTCGATAAAACAAGAGATTGATGTTGAGCTGGACAGCCTGCTGGTGGCGCAATATCAACTGATGCAGTTGTGCATTAAGCACGGCGACAGCGAGGTTGTGGATAAAGCCTGGGGCGATTTAGTCCGTCGTACGGCAGCGCTGGAAGGTATGCGCAGTAACCTGAATATGGAGTCTTCACGCTGGGGGCGTGCTAACCGCAGGCTTAAAGCATTGAACACGCTGTCGCTCACGCTCATCACGCAGTCCTGTGAAACCTATCTTATTCAGAACACCCGACCGGAACTGATTACTGATACTTTCCGCGAGTTGTTCGATACGTCGGTTGAAACGGCGCAGGATGTCCATAAACAGCTGAAGCGGATGCGTCGGGTGATTGCCTGGACTGGCGAGCGCGAAACGCCGGTCACCATATACAGCTGGGCGGGGGCTGCGACGCGCTACCTGCTGCTCAAACGTGGTGTGGTGAGTAATACCAAGATTAGCGCTACGGAAGAAGAGATCCTGCAAGGTGAGCCGGTGGTGAAAGTGGAGTCTGCCGAGCGTCATCATGCGATGGTTAACTTCTGGCGTACCACGCTTTCTTGTGTGCTGGGAACCTTATTCTGGTTGTGGACCGGATGGACCTCCGGCAGCGGCGCAATGGTGATGATTGCGGTCGTCACCTCGCTGGCAATGCGTTTGCCAAATCCTCGCATGGTGGCGATAGACTTTATCTATGGGACGTTGGCAGCGTTACCGCTCGGAGCGCTCTATTTCCTGGTGATTATCCCCAATACGCAACAAAGTATGTTCCTACTGTGCCTGAGCCTGGCGGTGCTGGGATTCTTTCTGGGGATTGAGGTACAGAAACGACGTCTGGGATCGATGGGGGCGCTGGCCAGCACTATTAATATCATTGTGCTGGATAACCCGATGACCTTTCACTTTAGCCAGTTCCTTGACAGTGCGTTGGGGCAAATTGTTGGCTGCGTGTTGGCGTTTATCGTCATTCTGCTGGTGCGTGATAACTCTCGTGACAGAACGGGCCGCGTGTTGCTCAACCAGTTTGTCTCGGCGGCGGTTTCAGCGATGACCACCAACGTAGTCCGTCGTAAAGAAAATCATCTTCCGGCACTTTATCAGCAGCTTTTTTTGCTGATGAACAAGTTTCCCGGCGATCTGGCTAAGTTTCGCCTGGCGCTGACGATGATCATCGCGCACCAGCGCCTGCGTGATGCGCCGGTACCGGTAAACGAGGATCTATCCGCATTCCATCGCCAGCTTCGTCGAACTGCCGATCACGTAATTTCAGCAGGAAATGACGACAAGCGCCGACGCTACTTTAGCCAGTTACTGGAGGAGCTTGATATCTACCAGGAAAAATTAATTATCTGGCAAGCACCACCGCAGGTTACCGAGCCAGTAAAACGACTCAGCGGGATGCTGCACAAATACCAGCATGCGCTGGTCAGTAATTAAGAGTTGAAAACCGACGCTAAAAGCGTCGGTTTTTTTATGGCTATACTTACCTGAAAATGCGAGAGACCCCTGAATATTGGCGGTCTGTAGAGTAGCTGGCGTCGGGATGGTGGCTATAGATGAACATCTATACATTTGATTTTGACGAGATAGAAGATCAGGGCGATTTCTATCGCGAGTTCACGCGCACGTTCGGTCTGGCGCGGGAAAAGGTGGTTGATTTGGATTCTCTGTGGGAGGTGGTGATCGGGGAAGTCTTGCCGCTGCCGCTGGAAATTGAATTTGTCCATTTGCCTGACAAACTACGCAGGCGATACGGCGCATTGATTTTACTGTTCGATGAAGCGGAAGAAGAGCTGGAAGGGCAGTTGCGTTTTAACGTGCGTCACTCAATGTAAGACATAAAAAAGCCCCCGGCAGGCGGGGGCAAGTCGTCGGACTCAGACGACGAGGGTTTATTTGTAGAGTTCTGCAGTAGCGTGCCAGTGAGCACCTTCACGGAGTTCGGTGACGCGATAGCTGCTGGCGCCTGCTTTTTCAGCTTTAGCGGCGATGGCCTGGCGCATGTCCATTGGTGAACTACCGATCTGAGAGACGGAGACGCTACCGATGGATTGCAGATTCTGTGCTTCTTGTGAGTTCACCTGAGTAACCGCGGCGCTTGCACCGAAGGAGAGAACAGAAAGAAGGCTTAAGGTTGCAATAGTAGTTTTGATTTTCATGATATTTACCTCGTCGAATTCTTTTATTGGGGTCTATGTTTCGTGACCCTCATCACAAAATCAAGTATACACTAATCACCCGATAAATTAATACCACGCTAATTGTTTCATTGGGTTTTGAGTATTAAGAAAATGATTTCTTATAACTCAATGGAATTAAAAAGAGTATTTTAAACAGCTTGTACAAATTAAATTTAATTAAATCATGCAGATACTTGATTTTGCAAAATGTGCGTTTTTAAGGCTGCATATTCACCATGTGAATGTATTTTGATGGTTAAACGCACCATTTGTTAAATCAATAGCAGTGGAAAAGAGAAGGAGGGGGATGAAAAGAGAGTGTTTTCCCCCGCCGCGAGGCGGCGGGGAGGCGGTATTACAGTTCTTGTTCGAACAGTTCCAGAATGGCTTCGTACAGATCTTTTACCGTAAAACCCTTAGCTGGGGTGGTGAAGATGGTATCGTCACCGGCAATCGTACCCAGGATACCTTCCGCTTTCCCCAATGAGTCCAGCAGACGTGCAATCAACTGAGCAGCGCCGGGGCTGGTATGAATAACCACAACCGCATCGTTATAGTCGATATCCAGCACCAGATTTTTCAGCGGACTGGAGGTCGTGGGTACGCCCAGCTCAGCCGGAAGGCAATACACCATTTCCATTTTCGCATTGCGGGTACGCACGGCGCCAAATTTGGTCAGCATGCGTGAAACCTTGGACTGATTGATATTATCAAAGCCCTGATCCTGCAACGCGAGGACGATTTCGCCTTGAGAGCTGAACTTTTCTTCTTTAAGCAGCGCTTTAAACGCCTTTACTAATTCTTCTTGTTTTGCCGAGCTTCGCATAAGTCACCCGTAATATGGCGGTAGAAACAACATTATTGTGCATACAGATGAATTTTTATGCAAACAGTCTGCCTTGTTCAAGGCTGAAATAATGTTATGAAAGAGCGGAATTTTATCAAATTTCGTTATCAAGAAACATGCCTGTGTCACGGCTCGCAAATAAGGTTAAAAGTAAATTAAATGTTATCAAATTGATGTTGTTTTGAGAGGTGGGTAGGGTATATTGTCAGCACCTGTTGGAAAGTTGCTCTACTGTGTGGGTGGTTTTGAATTACGTAACTTAGGTTTTATTTTACGTAAGTTAAATGCATAAAAGCCAAATTTGCGTGACTACGCATTCTTGACGCGTGGTTGTTGTATTCATTGGATTTGTGAATTAAGGTCGCCGCCGCGGAGCAATAGACATTTTGCTTATCAATATAATAAGGAGTTTAGGATGAAAGTTGCAGTCCTCGGCGCTGCTGGTGGTATCGGTCAGGCGCTAGCATTACTGTTAAAAACCCAACTGCCTTCAGGTTCAGAACTCTCCCTGTACGACATCGCTCCAGTAACACCTGGTGTGGCCGTTGATTTGAGCCATATCCCTACTGCTGTGAAAATCAAAGGCTTCAGCGGCGAAGACGCTACCCCTGCACTGGAAGGTGCTGATGTGGTACTGATCTCTGCGGGCGTCGCACGTAAACCGGGTATGGATCGTTCCGACCTGTTCAACGTCAACGCCGGTATCGTGAAGAACCTGGTCCAGCAAGTTGCTAAAACCTGCCCGAAAGCGTGTATCGGTATCATCACCAACCCGGTGAATACTACCGTTGCTATCGCTGCAGAAGTGCTGAAAAAAGCAGGCGTATACGATAAGAACAAACTGTTTGGCGTGACCACGCTGGACATCATCCGCTCCAACACCTTTGTTGCGGAACTGAAAGGCAAACAACCTGGCGACGTTGAAGTTCCGGTTATTGGCGGCCACTCTGGCGTAACCATCCTGCCACTGCTGTCACAAATTCCTGGCGTAAGCTTCACCGAACAAGAAGCCGCTGACCTGACTAAACGTATCCAGAATGCGGGTACTGAAGTTGTGGAAGCCAAAGCTGGTGGCGGTTCTGCAACCCTGTCTATGGGTCAGGCTGCTGCACGTTTCGGCCTGTCCCTGGTTCGCGCATTGAGCGGCGAAAAAGGTGTGGTTGAATGTGCTTACGTTGAAGGCGACGGCCAGTACGCTCGTTTCTTCTCTCAGCCGCTGCTGCTGGGTAAAAACGGCGTAGAAGAGCGTCAGTCTATCGGCAAGCTGAGCGCGTTTGAACAAAGCTCGCTGGAAGGCATGTTGGATACGCTGAAAAAAGATATTACTCTGGGCGAAGAGTTCGTTAAGTAACGCGAAGAAAGGCCTGCGTGTATTTGTAGGCCTGATAAGCGTAATGCCATCAGGCATTACGTACTAACTCTCTACGATATCGCCTAAAAAAAAACCGGAGCCAACATGAACTGCACCCAAAAAGTTGGACACCCAACGAAGTAAGGTGCAGTTTTTTATGGTCAGTAGGCCGCCAGACGTGACGTTAATTGGTGGCTGGGTATTCCTGGATCGTTACCTGCAGCGTCAACTGTTTGTCATCACGCATCACGACAACGGAGATAACTGAACCTGGTCGAATCTCTGCCACCTGGTCCATCGTTTCCAGTGCAGACACTGCCGGTTTGTTATTGACCGAGATAATCAGATCGTTAACCTGAATGCCTGCCTGCGCAGCCGGACCGTCCGGGGCTACTTCGTTAACCACAATCCCCTGAATTTGATCCATCCCGCCGCCCTGAGCGTGCAGTGGTGCAATTTCGCGACCGCTGATGCCGATGTAGCCACGAATCACGCGCCCGTCACGAATCAGCTTATCCATGATTTTAGTCGCCAACTGAAACGGAATGGCAAAGCCGATCCCTTCCGGGGTTTCGCCATCGTTGCTCTTATCAAATGACAGCGTGTTAATCCCCATCAATTCACCCAGTGAGTTGACCAGCGCACCGCCGGAGTTTCCGTGGTTGATGGAAGCATCTGTTTGCAGGAAGTTTTGCCGTCCTGTTGGGTTCAGGCCAATTCGACCGGTGGCGCTGATGATCCCCTGAGTGATGGTTTGCCCAAGGTTGTACGGGTTACCGATGGCGAGTACCACGTCACCAATGTGCGGCACGCGTTTGTTATTAATTGGGATTGTTGGCAGCCCGCCAGTGGCGTTGATTTTCAGCACCGCAAGGTCGGTTAACGTATCAGACCCCACAAGCAGCGCTTCAAATACGCGGCCGTCCTGCAATGCGACGATGATTTGGTCGGCATCGTTAATGACGTGCTTATTGGTAATGATATAGCCGCGCTGATCCATGATAACGCCTGAGCCGAGCGTGCGGATCTCAAGCTGGTTGTGCGCGGTACTGTTCATACTGCGGTTATAAACGTTCACGACGGCAGGCGCTGCGCGGCGAACCGCCGGGTTATAGCTAGCGGGCGTTTCATCTGCACTGTCGAACTGCGGTGCGGTAAGCGTATTAATTTTTCGCAGAGAGGGCATCGCGGCCAGCAGGATGGCGCCGACGATTAAACCAATCGCGACCGAACGTAAAAGCTTCACAAACATGATGGCGGCGTCATTAATAAAGGGAACGGCAGCAGCATATCACGAGTTTACCGGACATCACACGAGGGGCTGATGTCCGGTTGCATGCGTTAACGCAGGAGCAGGTAAATACTCTCGTTACCGCGCACCACCTGCAGAGCAATGATCGACGGTTTCGCTTCCAGCACTTTGCGCATTTCGGCGATTGAGTTTACGCGATCGCGGTTAACACCAATGATAACGTCATCTTTATGCAGACCGGCCTGTGCGGCAGGGCTGCTTTTTTCTACGTTATCAATTCTGATGCCTTTGGTGCCGTCTTTTAACTGACCGTCGCTGAGCGTGGCCCCTTGCAACGCAGGCGCAATCATCTCTGCGCTGGCGGACGAAGATGTGCTGGTATCGAGGGTGACTTCAACCTCCAGCGGTTTACCGTTACGCAGCAGGCCCAGTTTGACCTTGGTCCCAGGTTCGGTTGTCGCAATGCGTGAACGCAGTTCGGCGAAGCTGTTGAGCGGTTTACCGTTGAGGCTGGTAATGACGTCACCAGATTTCACTCCCGCTTTTGCGGAGCCGGAGTTAGGCAGAACCTCACTGACAAACGCGCCACGCTGTACGTCCAGTTTGAACGCTTTGGCGATATCCGAGGTCATTTCGGTGCCTTTGATACCCAACAGACCGCGTTTGATTTCACCAAACTGCATCAGCTGCTGTGCCAGCGTGCGCGCCATGTTGCTCGGGATTGCAAAACCAATCCCGATGCTGCCGCCGCCGGGGGCCAGAATCGCGGTGTTAATACCGATCAGCTCACCGTTCAGGTTGAGCAATGCGCCGCCTGAGTTACCGCGGTTGATAGAGGCGTCAGTCTGAATAAAGTTTTCCAGACCTTCCAGGTTCAACCCACTGCGACCTAAAGCCGATACAATGCCGGAGGTGGCCGTTTGACCCAAACCGAACGGGTTACCCACAGCCACCGCGAAATCACCTACGCGGAGTTTGTCTGAGTCGGCAATAGCAATTTGTGTCAGGTTGCTGGGGTGCTGAATTTGTAGCAGTGCGATATCGCTCTGATCGTCGCTGCCGATAAGCTTAGCGTCGAACTCACGGCCATCATTAAGCTGAACGCTGATTTTTTGCGCCTGGTTAATGACGTGGTTATTGGTCAGGACGTAGCCTTTGGCGGCATCAATAATGACCCCTGAACCCAGCCCTTCAAAAGGTTGTGAAGGTTGATCGGGAAGTTCATCACCAAAAAACTTTTTGAACTCTTCCGGGACTTTCTGCCCCTGAGTGGCGGTGCCTTCGACCCTTACGCTCACCACTGCTGGTAACACTTTCTCCAGCATCGGAGCGAGGCTGGGAAGCGCTGCCTGACCGGGAACCTGGCCGGGAATCGACGCAATGGCCGGGAATGGCGCCGAGAGAGTTAACCCGACACTTAACGCTAATGCACTCAACAGCTGGGTTTGTTTTTTCATGGATCCTGCTCTCGTACCTTGAGTAAACGGAAGATGATTCAAAACAGGTTGATGTTATTGAATTTTCGGTTAGGTCACAATGCGGCTAACGACTAAATAATAGCTGGGACAGGAAGAGAAGCGGAGGGCGCAATTGCTGCGCCCAATAAATTTCTTAACGATGTGCGGTTAGTCGCGCTTTGCGCCGCTACGCAGCAGGCCGGATGCCCCTTCAGAATAGTCACGTGGCATCTGAACCGGCGCCTGATCGTTGCCTGCTTCAGACTCTGCCAGACGGTTACGGAACGGGTTGTTTTCCGGCGACATACCCGGCAGCAGGTTGCTGGAGCTTTTCGCCATGTGTTGGTAAATCTGACGATAATCGTCCGCCATGTTATCCAGCAATTCAGCGCTGCGGGCAAAGTGGCTCACCAGCTCTTCGCGGTACTCTTCCAGCTCAGCTTTATTTTTTTCCAGTTCGTACTGCAATGCCTGCTGTTGGCGTAATTTACGATTACCAAAACGCATGGCTACAGCACCAATAATGATACCGACGACTAACCCAATTAGCGCATATTCCCAGGTCATGAACATCTCCCGTTGTCTTGTGTTTCCGTAGGGTGTTGGCTTTAGGCTCCATGCCTGCGCCTGATTATGCCACTATAACCGCTAATCCCGTAGAAGTGGAATCCCGTGTTTATATCACGTAATGTAGAACGGCCTTTTTTTCGTCAACCGTGAGCGACGGCACATCGATTCTCAAGGAATAACAATAACATCATGCAAAGCCTTTCCCCGACATCGCGTTACCAGCAAGCCCTCAGCGACGGCAGTCATCAGCCCGACAACGTACAACTCGAAGCCGTGAATCGACTGGAAACAATTTTCCAGGCGCTTACGACGCCAGCACGTCCTGCACCGCAGGAGAGCGGACTGATGGCGCGTTTTGGTAAATTGCTGGGCAAGCGTGAGTCGCCGATCAACGCATCGGTGCGTGGCTTGTATATGTGGGGCGGAGTTGGGCGTGGAAAAACCTGGCTGATGGATCTGTTTTACCATAGCCTGCCGGGCGAACGTAAACAGCGTTTGCACTTTCACCGTTTTATGCTGCGCGTGCATGAAGAGCTTACTGCCTTACAAGGGCAGAGCGATCCGCTGGAAATCATCGCCGACCGCTTTAAGGCCGAAACGGACGTGCTGTGCTTCGACGAATTTTTTGTTTCTGATATCACCGACGCCATGCTGCTTGGCGGCCTGATGAAGGCGCTGTTTGCCCGTGGCATTACGCTGGTGGCGACCTCCAATATTCCGCCAGATGAGCTATATCGCAACGGTTTGCAACGCACGCGTTTTCTTCCTGCCATTGATGCCATCAAACAGCATTGTGACATCATGAATGTCGATGCCGGCGTCGATTATCGTCTGCGTACCTTAACGCAGGCGCATTTGTGGTTGTCGCCATTGAATGAGAAAACCCGCCAGCAGATGGATAAGCTCTGGCTGGCATTAGCGGGAACCAAAGGTGAACATGCGCCAACGCTGGAGATTAACCATCGTCCTATGCAAACCCTGGCTGTAGAAAATCAGACGCTGGCGGTGTCGTTTACCACGCTCTGTGTCGATGCCCGGAGTCAGCATGACTACATTGCGTTGTCGCGTCTGTTTCACACGGTGCTGTTGTCTGATGTGCCGGTCATGACCCCGCTGATGGAGAGTGAAGCGCGGCGCTTTATCGCACTGGTGGATGAGTTCTACGAACGCCACGTCAAGCTGGTGGTCAGTGCGGCATCACCCCTCTATGAAATTTATCAGGGCGAGCGTTTGAAGTTTGAATTTCAGCGCTGTTTGTCGCGTTTGCAGGAGATGCAAAGCGAAGAGTATCTGAAGCGGGAACATTTAGCCGGTTAAACCTGCCGCAAATCACATAAAGGGGTCGATCTTTGACCCTGACTTCTCTATAATCTTGCGACCCCACGTTACGAGAGAGTTTTTTTCCCAAAACTTTCTATGCGCCGGCATAGGCTATTCGAAGGGGTAGGTTTGCTGGACAATGTCGTGTGAACCTCAACTGACAAAACGTTTGGGTGTTCACCAACGTGTAACTTATTTATTTGGGTAAGCTTTTAATGAAAACTTTTACAGCTAAACCAGAAACCGTAAAACGCGACTGGTATGTTGTTGACGCGACCGGTAAAACTCTGGGCCGTCTGGCTTCCGAACTGGCTCTGCGCCTGCGCGGTAAGCACAAAGCGGAATACACTCCGCACGTAGATACCGGTGATTACATCATCGTTCTGAACGCTGACAAAGTTGCTGTAACCGGCAACAAGCGTACTGACAAAGTGTACTATCACCACACCGGCCACATCGGTGGTATCAAACAAGCGACCTTTGAAGAGATGATTGCTCGCCGTCCTGAGCGTGTGCTTGAAATCGCGGTTAAAGGCATGCTGCCAAAAGGCCCGCTGGGTCGTGCTATGTTCCGTAAACTGAAAGTTTACGCTGGCAACGAGCACAACCACGCGGCACAGCAACCGCAAGTTCTTGACATCTAATCGGGATTATAGGCAATGGCTGAAAATCAATACTACGGCACTGGTCGCCGCAAAAGTTCCGCAGCTCGCGTTTTCATCAAACCGGGCAGTGGTAAAATCGTAATCAACCAACGTTCTCTGGAACAGTACTTCGGTCGTGAAACTGCCCGCATGGTAGTTCGTCAGCCGCTGGAACTGGTCGACATGGTTGAGAAACTGGATCTGTACATCACTGTTAAAGGTGGTGGTATCTCTGGTCAGGCTGGTGCGATCCGTCACGGTATCACCCGCGCTCTGATGGAGTACGACGAATCCCTGCGTGGCGAACTGCGTAAAGCTGGCTTCGTTACTCGTGATGCTCGTCAGGTTGAACGTAAGAAAGTCGGTCTGCGTAAAGCACGTCGTCGTCCTCAGTTCTCCAAACGTTAATTGTACTCTGCTTCGGCAGACGACAATTTGCGAAAAAACCCGCTTCGGCGGGTTTTTTTATCGTTATTTCTCGCCTCAGATCCACGCTAATCCGCTGATTGCCACCTCTTTTTCCCCATTTCAAGAATCGACTCACCACAAAGGTCACAAAATCTGGTAAACTATCATCCAATTTTCTGCCCAAATGTCCGGTATCGTTCATTTTTTGTTTGTATTTTGAACAGCAATGACTTTCCCGAGCCTGGGTGACATCACTTCTGGCTGGCCACTGAGTGGCTGGTAGCAGTAAAAATTCTGAATATACCTGGAGGTTTTCATGGCTGTCGCTGCCAACAAACGTTCGGTAATGACGCTGTTTTCTGGTCCTACTGACATCTATAGCCATCAGGTCCGCATTGTGCTGGCTGAGAAAGGTGTTAGTTTCGAGATTGAGCATGTGGAGAAGGACAATCCACCTCAGGATCTGATCGACCTCAACCCGAATCAGAGCGTACCGACACTGGTGGATCGTGAGCTGACCCTGTGGGAATCTCGCATCATTATGGAATACCTGGATGAGCGCTTCCCGCATCCGCCGCTGATGCCGGTTTACCCGGTTGCGCGTGGTGAAAGCCGCCTGTACATGCAGCGTATTGAAAAAGACTGGTACACGCTGATGAACGTCATCGTGAACGGTTCTGCATCTGAAGCCGAAGTCGCGCGTAAGCGTCTGCGCGAAGAACTGCTGGCAATTGCGCCAGTATTTGGCCAGAAACCTTACTTCCTGAGCGATGAGTTCAGCCTGGTAGACTGCTACCTGGCGCCGCTGCTGTGGCGTTTACCGCAGCTGGGCATTGAATTCAACGGCGCAGGTTCGAAAGAACTGAAAGGGTACATGACTCGCGTCTTCGAACGTGACTCTTTCCTGGCTTCTCTGACTGAGCCTGAACGTGAAATGCGTCTGGGCCGGGGTTAACCTGTATGGATTTGCCACAGCTAACACCACGCCGTCCGTATCTGCTGCGCGCGTTCTATGAGTGGTTGCTAGACAACCAGCTCACGCCGCATCTGGTGGTGGATGTGACGCTCCAGGACGTGCAGGTTCCAATGGAATATGCGCGTGACGGGCAAATTGTTCTGAATATTGCACCGCGTGCGGTGGGCAACCTGGAACTGGCTAACGATGAAGTGCGCTTTAACGCGCGCTTCGGTGGTGTGCCGCGTCAGGTGTCTGTGCCGTTGGCTGCCGTTCTGGCAATTTATGCACGTGAAAATGGCGCCGGTACGATGTTCGAACCGGAAGCCGCCTACGACGAAGATGTTGCCAGCTTAAATGATGACGACAACGACGCGTCTGGTTTTGAGAGTGAAACGGTCATGTCGGTCATTGATGGCGATAAGCCTGATAATGGCGACGACAACGATCCGGATGATACTCCGCCACCGCCTCGCGGTGGGCGTCCAGCGCTGCGCGTAGTGAAATAAATAGTGAAATAAAAAACAGGCCCTTTGGGGCCTGTTCTGTTTTCTGGCTTTGGCATCAATAAAACAGCGCGATGGTGGCTACCATATTCACCACAAATCCTACTGCCATCGGGATTGCTGTACGTTTTACCACTTCAAAGGGCGATACGCCGGCAATACCCGATGTCACGACAATGACCGCGGTAATGGGTGACACCGCCCGGGCCAGCGTAGTGGCAAAATGCATCGGCATAATCATTACTACGGCAGGAATATGCAGCCCGGCGGCAATATCCGGAATGAGGCTGGCAAAAGACATAAACGGCGCGTTGCCTGACCCCATGACGATCGCACAGGCGGCAATGACTACAGCCATGATGATCATCACGCCGATGCCGCCAAGACCGGAATGCTCTGCGCCTTTTATGACGGCGTCGACAGTCCCGATAGTCGTCAACCCTTTCGCAAAGATTTCACCGGCGACCACCAGCGTGACAACGTTGGCAAACTGCGTCCCCATGCCGTCAAAAAAAGCCTGCACATCATCCATCGTTTCGCGCAGATTATGTTTATGCAGGAATTCAACAAACATAGTCAGCGTCATGCTCATCAACATCACCACCACCAGATTCAACTCTGCTTTCATTAGTCCCATTTGTGCAAGGGCAAGCGAGCCCAGCATCAGGATCAGCGGCATGACAGGTAGAATGGCGTAATAGAGCGGAGGTACGTTTTCCAGCGTCTTTTGTTCCGCAAATCCGTTACTTTCCGGTGCGGCTTTTTTATCAAATTGACGCTGAACGAAAAAATGCGCAATGGCGACGGCGACAATGACACACGACGCGACGGGCAACTGGTATTGAAAGAAATAGGTGGCGATTTTCATGCCCGCGACCTGCGCGGCAAAAATAGAGTTGGTTTCCAGAATGCCCCATTCAATCGACATCGAAGTGGCAATGACCGCAACAGCGGATAAACGGCTCACGCCAAGACTAACCAGTGTTGGGAACAGCGTCACCATCAGCAACATACCTAACCCAGATGCGCTGGTAATGAACTGCGCCATGATCTGACCAATCACATAGGTGGCGGCAAGAACTACATAGGGGGAACGGATTAGCTTGAGCGGGCGACTTAACAGGCTAACCATCGCTCTGCTGGCCCCCATTCTGTCCATATAACGGGCATAACCGCCCACCGCCATGATTGATAACCCCAGTCCGGCCGCACGGTTGGAGAGCATACGCAAAATTTCGTTGTAAATATCGACCAGTAGATAGCCACTGCTTTTGTCGTCAGCGACCAACGCGCCGTAGCCCAGCCAGACGCCGCAGATCATCAGGAAGATCCCGGCGGCGGCCAGCACGACCTGCGGTTTGTAGTTTTTGAGGATCAGGTAACCCATCGTTAATAAAACGATGACAGAGATAATGATGCCGAACATTGTTTCACTCCATGCCAGAGAAGAAGATAAATCCGGTAATAACGCTGTTGTCAAAACGGATGTTATATTTTTCTGGGCATTTTTTATGGAGTGAATATCTTATTTTTAATTCAATGATGTAATTATTTATCGTTATAAAATAGAAGGTTATGATAAATTATCACGTTCATGTTCATAATTTTCATGAAGCTATTTAACTCCATTCAATTAAAATGAGGCAGAAGATACTCGCTTAAAATAATATTGCTGTTACGTATATTATCAATAAGCCAGCCGGATCAGATCGTCCATCATTTCACCCTGCTTTCGATCCTGTGTTAGGATAAACCCGCTGTTGTTTGTCACCACGACTTAGCTGAATGGACCCTATGAACGCATTTGATTCGCAAGCTGAAGACTCTCCATCCACCATTGGCCGTAGCTTACGCAATCGCCCGTTGGCGCGTAAAAAACTGTCTGAAATGGTTGAAGAAGAACTGGAGCAGATGATTCGTCGTCGGGAATTTGGCGAGGGCGAACAGTTGCCGTCTGAGCGGGAGCTGATGGCCTTCTTTAACGTGGGCCGTCCTTCTGTACGAGAAGCGCTGGCCGCGTTAAAACGCAAAGGTCTGGTACAAATCAACAACGGCGAGCGCGCCCGCGTTTCGCGTCCTTCAGCTGATACCATCATTAGCGAGCTGTCTGGTATGGCGAAAGATTTCCTCGCACATCCCGGCGGCATTGCCCACTTCGAGCAGTTGCGACTGTTCTTTGAATCCAGCCTGGTACGATACGCCGCCGAACATGCGACAGATGAGCAAATCGCCAGACTGGCTAAAGCACTGGAGATCAACAGCCAGTCGCTCGATGACAATACGTTGTTCATCCGCTCGGACGTTGATTTTCACCGTGTACTGGCTGAGATCCCGGGTAATCCTATCTTTATGGCTATCCATGTTGCGCTGTTAGACTGGCTGATTGCCGCCCGTCCGACCGTTGCCGATCAAGAGTTGTATGAGCATAACAACGTGAGTTATCTGCAGCATATTGCGATTGTAGAAGCTATTCGTCAGCGCGATCCTGAGGAAGCTGACCGCGCACTGCAAGAACACCTCAACAGCGTTTCCGCGACCTGGCACGCCTTCAGCAAAAGTAAAAAATTGCGTAAGTGATCGCGATCCTGACGATCGTTTAAACACAAAATCATTCAAGTTGCATCAAGGCGGCAGGAGAGCGAGTTCCCTGGAGCATAGATAACTATGTGACAGGGGTGAGCGAACGCAGCTAACGCAGAGGCGACTCGAAGGGTGACGTGTTTAGTGAAGTAGATCGCACTATAAGCGTTCTCTATTGTATTGCTGCTTATTTGATCTGGTATAACAGGTATAAAGGTATGCAGTCAGATAACACTAATCATCGTCAGAGGTCGTTATGGCAAGAGATTTAAAAGGCGTAATGCCAGCGTTGTTAACCCCATTCGATAACCAACAGAGACTGGACATCGAGAGTTTGCGCCGCCTGGTGCGTTTCAACATTGGTCAGGGTGTAGACGGGCTCTATGTCGGTGGCTCAACGGGTGAGGCCTTTGTCCAAAACCGCGTTGAAAGAGAGCAGGTACTGGAAATTGTTGCCGAAGAGGCAAAGGGCAAGGTGACGTTGATTGCCCACGTTGGCACGGTGAGCACCGAAGAGAGCGAACAGCTGGCGAGCGCCGCACATCGTTACGGCTTTGATGCGGTTTCGGCCGTCACGCCGTTTTACTATCCGTTCAGCTTTGAAGAACATTGCGATCACTACCGCGCAATTATTGATTCCGCTGATGGTTTACCGATGGTGGTCTATAACATTCCGGCGCTGAGCGGCGTAAAACTGACGCTGGATCAGATCAACACGCTGGTGACGCTGCCAGGTGTTGGCGCACTAAAGCAAACTTCGGGCGATCTCTATCAGATGGAGCAGATCCGCCGCGCTCATCCCGATCTGGTGCTGTACAACGGTTATGACGAGATCTTCGCTTCTGGTCTGCTCGCGGGCGCAGATGGCGGCATCGGTAGCACTTACAACATCATGGGATGGCGTTATCAGGGAATTGTGAAAGCGCTCAAAGAAGGTGACATCCGCACGGCGCAAAAGCTGCAAACCGAGTGCAATAAAGTTATCGATCTGCTTATTAAGGTTGGCGTATTCCGCGGCCTGAAAACAGTGCTGCACTATATGGATGTGGTTTCTGTTCCACTGTGCCGTAAACCCTTTGCTCCGGTAGATGAACGCTATCTGCCGGAACTGAAAGCGCTGGCAAACCAACTGCTGGCGGAAAAGGCGTAATCGCGGGTCGCCGGGGGCGCTTCGCTTGCCCGGCCTGGATTTTTCGACCGTAGGCCGGGTAAGGCAAAGCCACCACCCAGCACAACAACAAAAATCGTCGGGAGAGTAAAATGAGTACTTCTACCCAGAGCATCCCGTGGTATCGCCATCTCAATCGGGCACAATGGCGGGCATTTTCCGCCGCCTGGCTGGGATATTTGCTTGATGGTTTCGATTTTGTGTTAATCGCCCTGGTGCTGACAGAAGTGCAGGGCGAATTCGGACTGACGACGGTGCAGGCCGCCAGCCTGATCTCGGCCGCCTTTATCTCCCGTTGGTTTGGCGGGTTAATGCTGGGGGCAATGGGCGACCGCTACGGACGCCGCCTGGCAATGGTCACCAGCATCATTCTGTTCTCTGTGGGAACGCTGGCCTGCGGTTTCGCGCCGGGCTACACCACCATGTTTATCGCCCGCCTGGTTATCGGTATGGGAATGGCCGGTGAGTATGGCTCCAGCGCAACCTATGTTATTGAAAGTTGGCCTAAACACCTGCGAAACAAAGCCAGTGGTTTCCTGATTTCCGGCTTTTCCGTTGGTGCCGTGATCGCCGCCCAGGTTTACAGCCTGGTGGTCCCGGTCTGGGGATGGCGTGCGCTGTTTTTCATCGGCATCCTGCCAATTATCTTCGCCCTCTGGCTGCGTAAAAATATTCCGGAAGCGGAAGACTGGAAAGAGAAACACGAAGGCAAAGCGCCGGTACGCACGATGGTGGACATTCTCTACCGGGGCGAGCATCGGGTAATTAATATTCTGATGACGCTCGCCGCTGCAACCGCGCTGTGGTTCTGCTTTGCTGGCAACCTGCAAAATGCGGCTATCGTGGCGGTCCTGGGACTGATATGCGCCTTTATCTTCATTAGCTTTATGGTGCAAAGCAGCGGGAAACGCTGGCCGACGGGCGTGATGCTGATGGTGGTCGTGCTATTTGCCTTCCTGTACTCGTGGCCGATTCAGGCGCTGTTGCCAACCTATCTGAAAACGGAACTGCTGTACGATCCTTCCACGGTGGCCAGAGTGCTCTTCTTTAGCGGCTTTGGTGCGGCGGTTGGTTGTTGCGTCGGCGGTTTTCTTGGTGACTGGCTGGGCACGCGTAAAGCCTATGTCTGCAGTCTGCTGGCCTCGCAGTTGCTGATTATTCCGGTATTTGCGATAGGCGGTTCAAACGTTTGGGTACTGGGTTTGCTGCTGTTTTTCCAACAAATGCTCGGCCAGGGGATCTCCGGGATCTTACCAAAACTGATTGGCGGCTATTTCGATACCGATCAGCGTGCGGCGGGATTGGGCTTCACCTATAACGTGGGCGCACTGGGCGGGGCTTTGGCACCGATCATCGGCGCGCTGATTGCCCAACGTCTTGATCTGGGTACCGCGCTGGGATCGCTCTCTTTCGGCCTGACATTTGTAGTGATCCTGCTGATTGGTCTTGATATGCCGTCCCGTGTACAGCGCTGGCTGCGTCCTGAAGCGTTGCGTACGCATGATGCCATTGATGGTCGACCGTTTAGCGGTGCCGTGCCGTTCGGCGGTGACAAAAGCACTATGGTGAAATCCAAAAGTTAATCCAATTGCCCGGCGCAGAACCAGGCAATAGCCGTAAGGGAAGAAATATGTCGTTCTTCGAGCTACAGAGCGCCACCACGATGCAAAAGGCTGTGTCATGACCACGCTGGCGATTGACATCGGCGGCACCAAATTGGCTGCCGCGCTGGTAGAGAACAATCTGCAAATCCGCGAGCGGCGTGAACTGCCGACGCCTGCCAGTAAAACGCCGCAAGCGCTGCGCGCCGCGTTACAAACACTGGTTGCACCGCTACAGAGGCATGCTAATCGGGTGGCGAGCGCCTCGACGGGGATTATCCGTGAGGGGGCTTTGCTGGCGCTGAATCCGCATAACCTCGGCGGGTTGATGCATTTTCCACTGACACAAACGCTGGAACAAATCACCGGCCTGCCGACGCTGGCCGTCAATGACGCACAGGCAGCGGCGTGGGCTGAGTACCATGCGCTTGGCGGTGAGTACCGCGATTTGGTGTTTATTACCGTCTCCACCGGTGTGGGCGGGGGAGTCGTCAGCGGTGGGAAACTGCTGACCGGGACTGGCGGTCTGGCCGGGCATCTGGGGCATACGCTGGCTGACCCGCATGGGCCCATGTGCGGCTGCGGGCGTGTGGGCTGCGTTGAGGCGATCGCATCCGGTCGTGGAATAGCGGCGGCAGCCGAAGGCGCGCTTGCCGGATGCGACGCCAAAACTATTTTTAGCTGTGCCGGGCAGGGGGATGAGCAGGCAAGTCGGTTGATCCATCGCTCAGCGCGAACATTGGCAAGGCTTGTTGCCGATGTGAAGGCCACGACCGATTGCCAGATTGTGGTGATTGGCGGCAGCGTTGGGCTGGCTGAAGGGTATCTGGCGCTGGTGGAACATTATCTGGCACAAGAGCCTTTGGCCTATCACGTGGAATTGCTGGCGGCGCATTACCGTCATGACGCTGGATTACTGGGGGCCGCGCTGTTGGCCCAGGGAGAATGATGATGATATCAGATGCGTTGAATTCACTGCCTTCTGCCGGATTACATCCGGTCTTGCAGCAGGCGTTAACGCTTGCCATTGCGGCGAATCCGCAGGAGAAGACGCCTGGGCGCTACACGTTGCAGGGCGAGAATATTTTTATGAATGTCATGCAATTTACAACGCAGAGCCCAGAGCAAAAGAAAGCGGAGCTGCATCAGCAGTACATTGATATTCAGATGCTGTTGTCCGGCGAAGAACGTATTCTGTTTGGGATGACCGATTCTGCTCGTCACTGCGAAGAGATGCACGTTGAGGATGATTATCAGCTGTGCAGTCAGATTGCCGATGAGCAGGCTATGGTACTGAAGCCGGGAAAATTTGTGATTTTTATGCCGGGCGAGCCGCATAAACCGGGTTGTGTGGTGCAGGCCCCGATGGACATCAAAAAGGTGGTGATCAAAGTCCGCGCCAGTTTATTACAAGCTTGAGAATGAGAGACTGTGTCGGATGGCAAGGCTTACGCCATCCGACATGGAATGTAACGACCTAGCGCTTAAAAGTCACCGTTTCTGGCTGCGTCAGATGCAGTGTGGTTTGGCTTGGGACCGTCTCGGCAATGACTCGACCATGACGAATGGAATAACGGGCAGGCGTCTGGCGACGAACCGCATCAAACCCATTTTCTGCAGGCAAAATCACCAGATTCGCAGAATTCCCCACGTTCAGACCGTAGTCCTGCAGGTGCAGGGTTTTCGCGCTGTGGGTGGTGACCAGGTTCAACCCATCGTTAATTTGTCCGTATCCCATCAACTGGCACACGTGTAATCCCATATGCAGCACCTGCAGCATATTCGCAGTGCCCAGCGGGTACCACGGATCGAAGACGTCATCATGACCGAAGCAGACGTTGATCTCCGCCTCCAGCATCTCTTTGACGCGCGTAACACCACGACGCTTAGGGTACGTGTCGAAGCGTCCTTGCAGGTGAATATTAACCAGTGGATTTGCGACAAAGTTAATACCGGACATTTTCAACAGACGGAAAAGACGGGAAGCATACGCGCCGTTATAGGAATGCATTGCCGTGGTATGGCTGGCGGTCACGCGTTCGCCCATATTGTAGCGATGCGCCAGGGCCGCAACGGTTTCAACAAAGCGGGATTGCTCATCATCGATTTCGTCACAGTGCACGTCGATAAGTCTGTCGTATTTTTGCGCCAGAGCGAAAATCTTATACAGCGACTCTACGCCATATTCACGCGTGAATTCAAAGTGCGGGATCGCGCCAATGACGTCGGCGCCCAGACGCACAGCTTCCTCCAGGAGCGCTTCACCGTTGGGATAAGAAAGAATGCCTTCTTGCGGGAACGCGACAATCTGTAGCTCTACCCACGGAGCGACTTCTTGCTTTACCTCCAGCATGGCTTTTAGCGCCGTCAACGTAGGGTCGGAAACGTCAACGTGAGTACGGACATACTGGATGCCGTTGGCCATCTGCCACTTCAGGGTCTGCATGGCGCGCGCTTTGACGTCTTCGTGAGTGAGCATTGCCTTACGTTCAGCCCAGCGCTCAATGCCCTCAAACAGCGTACCAGACTGATTCCAGCTCGGCTCGCCCGCGGTTTGCGTAGTGTCCAGATGGATATGTGGCTCAACGAACGGTGGGATAGCCAGACCGCCTTCAGCATCAAGCACTTCACCCTGTGGTATCGTCGCTGCGTCTTGAGGCTCAATACGGCTAAAGCGCCCGTTTTCAATCGTGATTTGCCATAACCCTTCACGTCCCTGTAAACGCGCCTGATGAATGGTGATGTTATTATTCTGCATGGCTGACCTCCGGTGATTTAGCAAGGCTGCGATTGAAAAGTGGATTCAGCAGGATATAGCTGAATACGCCGCCGAGTACGGCATTGACGGGCACGATGCCTGGAATATAGTGACCTGCGGCAATGCCCAGTGCAACGGACAGGAGCGCTATCCAGTTTACGGAAATAAATTGCGCTTTGCTGAAGTCGGCATATCGGCGATGGTTCAGCAGATAGTCGGCGATGATCACCCCGCCAATCGGGGGAATCGCTGCCGACAGAAATGTCAGCCAGCCGACAAAGTTATTGTAAAGCCATAGCGCGCACAGTGTGCCGATAATACCGTTAGCCACTGACAGCGTACGGCTGGAAAGGCCGGTAATATTGGCAAATCCCAGGCCCGATGCATACAACGCATTATCGTTGGTGGTCCAGATATTCAGGCCGAGAACGATGATTGCGGGCAGCAGCAGTCCCTGGGCAATCATCACGTCAGAGATATCCGCCTGCCCAACCGCAGCCGCGCCCGCAGCGCCGAAGATAAACATAAGCGAATTGCCGAGGAAAAATGCCACCATGGCGATCAGCACCGCACCTTTGGCGTTGCGACCAAAACGGACGAAGTCAGCGGTTAACGTCCCTGCGCTGACAAACGAGCCGACTACCAGCGCCAGTGCGGTGGAGAAATCCAGCGGCGTTTGCGGCACTATCGCTTTTAAATGCTCCAAACCGCCGACATCGCTCACTGCCAGCCAGACGGAGTAGCTGCCAAGAATGACGATGGCAGGTACGGCGATGATAGATAAAATGGTCAGCGCTGAGATGCCAAAAAAGATGGTCAGGGTCATCAGCAGACCGGAAACCGCAATCAGGATATTGACGTCAATTCCCGTCGCTTTGCCAACCGGGATAGCAAACATGGCCACACCAACGCCAAACCAGCCTACCTGTGTGCCGCCTAGCAGCAGAGAGGGAAGCCATGAACCTTTCACACCAAATGAGTAACGCGCCAGAAGGTGGGTTGATAGCCCTGTTTTTGCGCCGATAAAACCGAGAAATGCAGTGTAAATACCGAGGAGAAGATTACCGAAGAGAACTGCCAGGAAGAAATCATTATAGGAAAGACCGGTACCGAGTGTGCCACCGGTCCACATACTGGCGGAAAAAAATGTGAGCCCCAACATCACAAATGTTAGTGGAACTACGCCTTTTCGCGCCGCCAGAGGGACGGGGCCCTGGCTATAATTGTTGTCTTGCGACACAACGCCTCCATGAATTTTGCCCAAAAAATCCGCCGCATAATATACAGTTCTCAACGTAAAGCAAACGTTTTCGTGTGATATTTTCTTGATAATTATTCGTGGGGTTAATGATTAGCTGGTTTTTCTCCGTCGTCAGTGAACCACCGCGTGCGAGTTGAGTTTCCAGCATGGTTTGCGAGCGGCTTTCGAAGAATGTTCCCGCATGTATTTTGCGGAGAAATATGGGCTCCCCATCCATCAGCGTCAGGCTGTGGCAGGGGAGCCAGAGGTATTACACTTCCAGGTAGTTCAGGATGCCGTCCGCCGCTTTACGACCTTCGGCAATCGCGGTGACTACCAGATCCGAACCGCGCACGATGTCACCACCGGCGAAGATTTTCGGGTTGCTGGTCTGGAAGGCGTTGTCGCTGCGCTCAGGAGCAATAATGCGGCCCTGAGAATCCAGTTCGACGCTGTGTTTTGCCAGCCACTCCATATTGTGCGGACGGAAGCCAAACGCCAGTACCACCGCATCTGCCGGAACAACGTGTTCGGAACCGACGACGATCTCCGCGCGGCGACGCCCTTTAGCATCCGGTTCGCCCATTTCGGTACGCGCCATTTTCACACCGCATACCTTACCGTTGGCGTTCACTTCCACGCCTAAAGGCTGGACGTTGAACTGGAATTCGACGCCTTCTTCACGCGCATTTTTCACTTCGCGTTTGGAACCCGGCATGTTCTCTTCGTCACGACGATAAGCACAGATAACGTGTGCTGCGTTCTGGCGAACCGAGGTCCGCACGCAGTCCATCGCGGTATCGCCGCCACCGAGAACGACGACGCGTTTGCCTTCCATGCTGATGTACGGCTCGTCGCTGCTTTCGCCAAAGCCCATCAACTGTTTGGTATTGGCGATCAGGAACGGCAGGGCATCAAATACGCCGGAAGCGTCTTCGTTTTCCAGCCCACCGCGCATAGACTGATAGGTACCTACGCCAAGGAACACGGCGTCATAATCTTTCAGCAGGGAGTCAAGCTGTACATCGCGGCCCACTTCCACGTTCAATTTGAACTCAATGCCCATACCGGTGAAGATTTCACGACGGCGGGTCATCACCTCTTTTTCCAGTTTGAAGGCTGGAATACCGAAGGTCAGCAGACCGCCGATTTCCGGGTGGCGGTCAAATACCACCGCCTTCACGCCGTTGCGGGTCAGCACATCAGCACAGGCCAGGCCTGCCGGACCGGCACCGATGATCGCCACGCGCTTGTCGGTTTGACGCACGCCGGTCATATCCGGGCGCCAGCCCATTTCGAATGCTTTATCGTTGATATAGCGCTCGATGTTGCCGATAGTTACCGCGCCGAACTCATCGTTCAGCGTACAGGATCCTTCACACAGACGATCCTGCGGGCACACGCGGCCACAGACTTCCGGCAGAGTGTTGGTCTGGTGCGACAGTTCTGCTGCTTCAAAAATACGCCCCTCGTTCGCCAGTTTCAGCCAGTTCGGGATGTAGTTATGCACCGGGCACTTCCACTCGCAGTACGGGTTACCGCAGGACAGGCAACGGTCTGCCTGTGCTTTGGCCTGGCCTTCGGAAAACGGCTCGTAGATCTCAATAAACTCGATCTTACGGATCTTCAGCGGCTTCTTAGGCGGATCAACGCGCTGCAGGTCGATAAATTGGTATACGTTCTGACTCATTGCTGCTACCCCTTACTGCGCCTGCACACGCAGCTCTGCTGCGCTACGACTACGGTGACCCAACAGTGCTTTCACATCACTGGATTTTGGTTTTACCAGCGCGAATTTCGCCGAGAATGCTGGCCAGTTAGCCAGGATCTCTTCGCCGTGTGAAGAGCCGGTATGCTGTACGTGCTCGGTAATCAAACCGCGCAGGTGTTCCTCGTGGATAGCCAGCGAGTCCACGCTCAGCACTTCTACCAGTTCCGGGTTCACGCGTTTGCGGAACTCACCGTCTTCGTCGAGCACGTAGGCAAATCCGCCCGTCATACCCGCTCCGAAGTTGACGCCCGTTTTTCCGAGAATACAGACGATGCCGCCGGTCATATATTCGCAGCCGTTGTCGCCAATACCTTCAACCACGGTGATTGCGCCGGAGTTACGTACTGCAAAGCGCTCACCCGCACGACCCGCGGCAAACAGGCGGCCACCGGTGGCGCCGTACAGACAGGTGTTACCAATGATGCTCGCCTCATGGCTACGGAAAGCAGAGCCAACCGGAGGACGCACTGCCAGCAGGCCGCCAGCCATGCCTTTACCGACATAGTCGTTGGCATCGCCGGTCAGATACAGCTCCACGCCGCCCGCGTTCCACACGCCGAAGCTCTGGCCTGCGGTACCGCTGAAGTGCGCTTTGATTGGGTCAGACGCCAGCCCCTGATCGCCATGTGTTTGCGCGATATAGCCCGACAGCGACGCGCCAACAGAACGGTCGGTGTTGCGGATATCGAACCAGAAGGTTTTGCTCTGGCGCTCGTCGACAAACGGTTTCGCTTGCTGTAACAACTGAGCGTTCAGCACGCCGTTATCAAACGGCGGGTTGTTCTCGGTGCAATGCAGCGCTTTACCCGGATGCGGTTCGGCGGTTTCCAGCAGACGAGACAGTTCCAGTTTCTGTTGCTTAGCGGTAAACCCTTCCAGCTCTTTGAGCAGGTCGGTACGACCAATCAGATCCACCAGACGCTTCACACCCAGTTGCGCCATCAGCTCACGGACTTCGCGGGCGATAAATTCAAAGTAGTTAGTCACTTTGAACGGCAGGCCGTGATAGTGGTTCTTACGCAGTTTGTCATCCTGAGTCGCCACGCCGGTTGCGCAGTTGTTCAGGTGGCAAATACGCAGGTATTTACAGCCCAGCGCCACCATTGGACCGGTACCGAAGCCGAAGCTTTCCGCACCCAGAATCGCCGCTTTAATGATATCGACACCGGTTTTCAGACCGCCATCAACCTGCAGACGAATCTTGTGACGCAGACCGTTAGCGACCAGCGCCTGCTGGGTTTCCACCAGACCGAGTTCCCACGGGCAGCCCGCATATTTCACCGAGGAGAGCGGGCTTGCGCCGGTACCGCCATCGTAGCCAGCAATGGTGATCAGATCCGCATAGGCTTTTGCCACGCCTGTGGCGATAGTGCCGACACCCGGTTCGGAAACCAGCTTCACGGAGATCATCGCTTTCGGGTTGACCTGTTTGAGGTCGAAAATCAGCTGTGCTAAGTCTTCGATAGAGTAAATATCGTGGTGCGGCGGCGGGGAGATCAACGTCACGCCCGGTACCGAATAGCGCAGTTTAGCGATGTACGGGGTGACTTTATCACCCGGTAACTGACCGCCTTCGCCAGGCTTCGCGCCCTGAGCGACTTTAATCTGAATGACATCGGCATTGACCAGATACGCCGGGGTTACGCCAAAGCGACCGGAGGCAACCTGCTTAATGCGCGACAACTTGTTAGTGCCGTAGCGCGCCGGGTCTTCGCCGCCTTCACCGGAGTTCGAGTTGCCACCGATGCTGTTCATGGCTTCGGCCAGCGCTTCGTGTGCTTCGGGGCTTAATGCACCGATGGACATCGCCGCGGTATCAAAGCGTTTAAACAGTTCGGTTGCGGGTTCTACTTCGCTAATGCTTACGGCTTCGTCGCCAGGCGTGATCGCCAGCAGATCGCGCAGCGTGGCCGCCGGACGCTCATTGACCAGCTTGGCATATTCCTGATAGTCGCTGTACTCACCGCTTTGTACCGCCTGTTGCAGCGTGCGCACCACGTCCGGGTTGTAGGCATGGTATTCGCCGCCGTGGACGTATTTGAGCAAACCGCCCTGACTGATAGGCTTACGTGCCAGCCATGCATGTTTGGAGAGGTTCAGCAGATCCTGCTGGAAGTCGGTAAACCCTGCGCCGCTGATGCGGCTGACTACGCCCTGGAAGCACAGCGCCACGACATCATCATGCAGACCAACCGCTTCAAACAGCTTCGAGCAGCGGTAAGAGGCGATGGTCGAGATGCCCATTTTGGACATGATTTTGTACAGACCTTTGTTGATGCCGTTACGGTAGTTCAGCATCACGGTCCGGTAATCTTTGGCAATCGCCTGAGTGTCGATCAATCGTCCCAGCGTTTCATACGCAAGATACGGATAAATGGCCGTCGCGCCAAAGCCGAGCAGGACAGCAAAATGGTGCGGGTCACGGGCGCTGGCGGTTTCAACGATGATGTTGGCGTCGCAACGCAGACTTTGTTCTACCAGACGCGTTTGCACTGCGCCTACGGCCATCGGTGCCGGAACCGGCAGGCGGTTTTTCGCGATGTTACGGTCAGAGAGCACCAGCAGCACTGTACCGTTACGCACCATCTGTTCGGCTTTATCGCACAATGCTTTGACGGTCTCTTCGAGCGTGGATTCGGTCACGTCGAAGGTGATATCCAGGCGATCGGCGCGGTAATGTTCCTCTTTCATGGTGGTGAGCTGGGTGAAATCGGAGTACAGCAGGATCGGCGATTTAAAGCTCAGGCGGTGTGCCTGACCTTCGGCTTCGCAGAAGACGTTCATCTCACGACCGATGCTGGTGGCCAGCGACATAACGTGCGCTTCACGCAGCGGGTCGATCGGCGGGTTAGTCACCTGCGCGAACTGCTGGCGGAAGTAATCATAAATGATGCGTGGCTGGCTTGAGAGCACCGCAAACGGGGTATCATCACCCATTGAACCGACCGCTTCCTGACCGTTTTCACCGAGCACGCGGATCACGGAGTCCAGCTCTTCGGCGCTGTAGTTAAACTGTTTCTGATAGCTGGCGAGGGTGTCATCGTCCAGTTCGCGGCTGCCGACCTGATCGTCAGCCAGATCTTCGAACGGCACCAGACGGCGAACGTTTTTCTCCATCCACTCTTTGTACGGATGGCGGCTTTTCAGATCGTCATCGGTTTCGGCGGAGTGCAGAATGCGCCCGCTGCGGGTATCGATAACCATCAGCTCGCCTGGGCCGACGCGACCTTTCTCGACGACTTCATCCGGCTGATAATCCCAGATCCCGACTTCAGAGGCGCAGGTAATCAGCTTGTCTTTGGTGATGACATAGCGCGCCGGACGCAGGCCGTTACGGTCAAGGTTACAGGCGGCAAAGCGGCCGTCGGACATAACAATGCCCGCCGGGCCATCCCACGGCTCCATGTGCATGGAGTTAAAGTCAAAGAACGCGCGCAGCTCCGGGTCCATATCCGGGTTGTTCTGCCAGGCCGGCGGCACCAGTAAACGCATGGCGCGGATAATGTCCATCCCGCCAGCCAGCAGCAGTTCCAGCATGTTATCCATTGAGCTGGAGTCGGAGCCGGTTTCGTTAACGAACGGTGCGGCGTCGTGCAGGTCAGGGATCAGCGGTGTCTGGAATTTATAGGTACGTGCGCGTGCCCACTGGCGGTTGCCGGTGATGGTGTTAATTTCACCGTTATGAGCCAGGTAGCGGAACGGTTGCGCCAGCGGCCAGCGCGGTACGGTATTAGTGGAGAAGCGCTGGTGGAACAGGCAGATGGCCGATTCCAGACGCAGATCCGCCAGGTCCAGGTAAAAGCGCGGCAGATCCGCCGGCATACACAGACCTTTATAGATATTGACCAGGTTCGACAAGCTACAGACGTAGAAGTCTTTATCGTCCTGGAGGCGTTTTTCGATACGACGGCGCGCGATGAACAGGCGACGCTCCATATCACGCGGACGCCAGCCCGCAGGGGCGTTGACAAAAATTTGCTCGATACGAGGCAGGGAGGAGAGGGCGATTTCACCGAGAACACCTTCGTTGGTCGGCACGTCGCGCCAGCCGACAATCGACAGGGTCTCCTGCTGTAATTCTTCTTCGACAATGCGACGAGAAGCCGCAGCCAGTTCAGCGTCTTTATTTAAAAAGATCATGCCGACGGCGTAGTTTTTAGCTAAACGCCAGCCGCGCTCTTGCGCCACGATGCGGAAAAAGCGGTCAGGTTTTTGTAACAGCAAACCGCAACCATCGCCGGTTTTACCATCGGCAAGAATTGCGCCACGGTGCTGCATGCGGGCCAGTGCGTGTATGGCGGTACGCACTACCTTGTGGCTAGGTTCGCCTTCTATGTGGGCGATCAGGCCGAAACCACAGTTATCCCTCTCAAGGGATTTATCGTACAACATATCAGTGAACCTCCCCAGGCTCTGCGGGATTCCCATCTGGACCGTTGCGCACGGGCACACCAAGAGCATGGCGACGGGGTTTGCGTGTCATACGCTTACCTCGCATTCGCCCTCTTTATCCTTTTCGCATAGGTCAAACAAGTTTGAGGACTTGCTTCAGAGGGAATCTCAATTACTGCATAAATATGATGAGCAGACTGCTCATCCAGAAAGCTTCCAGCGGATTTCCACGTTATCGGGAATCCACACACAGGTCAAATGGCAATCTTATTTATGCAAAAATGTGCTATAGGGCGATTAACTTTATGAATGTGTTGAAATTTAAGGCTTTTTTACATTGATTTAACGCAAGGGGAATGGAGTGCGAAGTGTGATCTGTCTCACTGTCAGAAAGGCTGTATATCCCCCGTCCTCCCTTTATTTATCGCTATGCTTGGCATTTTATGCTGGTTTTTAGAGTTTTGGCGTCTTAAAGATACTGTTTTTATGCTGAGAGTATAAGAAGATAAAAAAAACAGTCGGATATAAGGAAAAGTAATTTCATTTTGAATGAATGAAATTTCGATTATTTTGATTCGTTATGCAATAAATAAAGGCACGCCAGGGCGATTGATCCAGGTCATCGCCGACTGGGGCAAAAAATGGCAGGCTTTGGCCTCTTTTCAAGGCGCGGTCTACCAGATTATGCAGTTACAGAAATTAGTCAATATGTTTGGTGGGGATCTTTCTCGCCGTTACGGGCAAAAGGTTCATAAACTCACGCTTCACGGCGGCTTTAGCTGTCCAAATCGAGATGGCACTATCGGACGTGGCGGATGTACTTTCTGCAATGTCGCCTCGTTTGCCGATGAAGCACAGCAGCACCATTCTATTGCCGAGCAGCTTGATCATCAGGCGCATCTGGTCAATCGTGCGAAACGCTATCTGGCCTATTTCCAGGCCTATACCAGCACCTTTGCTGAAGTGCAGGTGCTGCGTTCGATGTATCAGCAGGCGGTTAGCCAGGCCAGTATCGTTGGGTTATGCGTTGGGACGCGCCCCGACTGTGTGCCGGATGCGGTACTCGATCTGCTTTGCGAGTATAAAGACCTCGGCTATGAGGTATGGCTGGAACTCGGTTTGCAAACTGCGCATGACAAAACCTTGCACCGTATTAACCGCGGCCATGATTTTGCCTGTTACCAACGCACTACGCGACTGGCACGCGAGCGCGGGCTGAAAGTGTGCTCACACCTGATTGTCGGTCTGCCGGGAGAAGGGCAGGCAGAATGCCTGCAAACCATGGAACGTGTGGTGGAGACGGGTGTTGACGGTATTAAGCTGCACCCGCTGCATATTGTGAAAGGCAGTACGATGGCGAAAGCCTGGGAAGCCGGGCGGCTGAACGGAATTGAACTGGACGACTATACGGTTACCGCCGGGGAGATGATCCGTCATACGCCGCCAGAGGTGATTTATCATCGAATTTCCGCCAGCGCGCGCCGCCCAACGCTGTTGGCACCTCTATGGTGTGAAAACCGCTGGACCGGCATGGTCGAACTGGATAAGTACCTTAACAAGTACGGTGTGCAAGGCTCGGCGCTCGGTACGCCATGGGTGCTGCCTGAGAACTAACTCTCCGTAGGCCGGATAAGGCAAAGCCGACATCCGGAAATCTGCGCCTGCTTGCCTGATGGCGCTTTGCTTATCAGGCGTACGATGGCCTCTCCGCGGTCATTTCACCGATAACCTCCGCATTTCTTGCACAATCTTCAACGTCACGCTGAGAATTGAGTATTATTGTGCCAAGTTGTCGTGAAGGAACCCTCTATGAAGCAAATCCGTATGCTGGCGCAATATTACGTCGACCTGATGATGAAGTTAGGTCTGGTGCGCTTTTCGCTGCTGTTGGCGCTGGCTCTGGTCGTGTTGGCAATTGTGGTGCAGATGGCTGTCACCATGGTGCTGCATGGCCAGGTAGAAAGCATTGATGTCATCCGCTCTATCTTTTTTGGTCTGTTAATTACCCCCTGGGCCGTATATTTCTTGTCCGTGGTGGTGGAGCAACTTGAGGAGTCCCGGCAACGCCTGTCACGACTGGTACAAAAGCTGGAAGAGATGCGCGAGCGCGATCTCAAGCTCAATGTGCAGTTGAAAGATAATATTGCCCAGCTCAATCAGGAAATTGTTGAGCGTGAAAAAGCTGAAGCAGAGCGCCAGGAAACATTCGAGCAGCTTAAAGTCGAAATCAAAGAGCGCGAAGAAGCGCAGATCCAGCTTAAGCAACAGTCTTCCTTTTTACGCTCTTTCCTCGATGCCTCGCCGGATCTGGTTTTTTATCGCAATGAAGATAAAGAGTTTTCCGGCTGTAACCGTGCCATGGAGCTGCTGACTGGCAAAAGCGAAAAGCAGCTGGTGAACTTAAAACCGGCTGACGTTTACTCTCCTGAAGCGGCTGAAAAGGTGATTGAGACCGACGAGAAGGTGTTCCGTCATAATGTCTCGCTCACCTACGAACAGTGGCTGGACTACCCGGACGGGCGCAAAGCCTGCTTTGAAATTCGCAAGGTGCCTTACTATGACCGCGTAGGTAAGCGACATGGTCTGATGGGCTTTGGGCGCGATATCACCGAACGTAAGCGTTATCAGGATGCGCTTGAGCGCGCCAGCCGCGATAAGACCACCTTCATTTCTACCATCAGCCACGAGCTACGCACCCCGCTTAATGGCATTGTCGGCTTAAGCCGGATCCTGCTGGATACGGATCTGACCGCGGAGCAGGAAAAATACCTGAAAACAATCCACGTCTCTGCCGTGACGCTGGGGAATATTTTCAACGATATTATCGACATGGATAAGATGGAGCGACGTAAAGTCCAGCTCGATAACCAGCCTGTTGATTTCACCAGCTTTATGGCGGATCTGGAAAACCTCTCTGGCCTACAGGCGCAGCAAAAAGGGCTGCGTTTTGTGCTTGAGCCAACGCTACCGCTGCCGCATAAGGTCATTACCGACGGCACGCGTTTGCGTCAGATCCTGTGGAATCTGATCAGCAACGCCGTGAAGTTTACCCAGCAGGGGCAGGTGACCGTGCGGGCGCGCTATGACCAGGGGAATATGCTGCATTTCGAAGTTGAAGATTCAGGGATCGGCATTCCGCAGGATGAGCAGGATAAAATCTTCGCCATGTATTATCAGGTGAAGGACAGCAATGGCGGTAAACCGGCCACGGGGACAGGGATTGGTTTAGCCGTGTCGAAGCGTCTTGCGAAAAACATGGGCGGTGATATTACGGTTTCCAGCCAGGCAGGAAAAGGGTCCATCTTTACGCTGACCGTGCATGCCCCTGCAGTAGCGGAAGAGATTGAAGATGCTTTTGAAGACGATGAACTGCCGCTGCCAGCCCTGAATGTGCTGCTGGTGGAAGACATTGAGCTGAACGTTATTGTTGCGCGCTCCGTGCTGGAAAAATTAGGCAACAGCGTGGATGTCGCGATGACCGGGAAAGCCGCGCTGGAAATGTTTACGCCGGGTGAATATGACCTGGTGTTGTTGGATATTCAGCTACCGGATATGACCGGTCTGGATATCTCGCGGGAGCTCACGCAAAAATACGCCCGTGAAGATCTGCCACCGCTGGTCGCACTCACCGCCAACGTACTGAAAGATAAAAAAGAGTATCTGGACGCAGGCATGGACGACGTGCTGAGTAAGCCGCTGTCGGTTCCGGCGCTAACCGCCATGATCAAAAAATACTGGGATACCCGAAACGAAGAGGAGAGCACTGTGACATCTGAAGAAAGCAGTAAATCGCAAGCGCTGTTAGATATTCCTATGTTGGAACAATACCTCGAGCTGGTGGGACCGAAGTTAATTACCGACGGGCTGGCGGTGTTTGAGAAGATGATGCCGGGATATTTGAGCGTGCTGGAGTCCAACCTGACGGCACGGGATAAAAAAGGTGTTGTTGAGGAAGGCCATAAAATTAAAGGCGCAGCAGGTTCAGTGGGGCTGCGTCACCTGCAACAGCTAGGTCAGCAAATCCAGTCGCCGGATCTTCCTGCCTGGGAAGATAACGTTGCTGAATGGATTGAAGAGATGAAGCAGGAGTGGCAGCACGACGTGGCAGTATTAAAAGCCTGGGTGGCGAGCGTGGAAAAAAAATGACCCCGGCTTGACCGGGGTGCGCGAATACTGCGCCAACACCAGGGAAATCGTGGCTGCGCCGTAAATTATTATCATTGTTTACAAGGGCGCAGCCCTAATTTTCAGGCCGCACGCAGTTAAGATAGCAAATCTTAAATAATTTGTTACATGAATCAGTTAAATGTGTGAAGCGTAGCATTTAAATCATAATAACTAATATGTTTCAGCCAGTTGAGAAAGGAGTATCACGATGAAAAAAGTGGGTGTAGTGCTCAGCGGATGCGGCGTGTATGACGGTGCAGAGATCCATGAAACTGTTCTCACGCTTCTGGCCATTGCCCGCAACGGCGCTCAAGCCGTCTGTTTTGCACCGGATAAACAACAAGCGGATGTGATTAATCATCTGACCGGCGAGCCGATGCTGGAAACTCGCAATGTGCTGATTGAAGCCGCGCGCATCACACGTGGCGATATTCGCCCACTTGCGCAGGCAGTCTCATCGGAACTGGATGCGTTGATCGTGCCGGGTGGGTTTGGTGCGGCCAAAAATCTGAGCAATTTTGCCAGTCAGGGCAGCGAATGCCGGGTTGACAGCGATTTAGCCGCGCTGGCGGTGGCCATGCATCAGGCGGGTAAGCCGTTGGGATTTATGTGCATTGCGCCTGCCATGTTACCTAAAATTTTTGACTTCCCGCTGCGTCTGACCATCGGCACTGATATCGACACGGCAGAGGTGCTGGAAGAGATGGGCGCTGAGCATGTGCCTTGTCCGGTTGATGACATTGTCGTCGATGAAGACAACAAAATCGTCACCACGCCTGCCTATATGCTGGCGCAGGACATCGCTCAGGCTGCGAGTGGCATTGATAAACTGGTATCGCGTGTGTTGGTGCTGACTGAATGAGAAAAGGAGTAACCGCCTTTCTGCGACGTATTTTTCTGCGGGTGGTGGTTGTCCTCGCCGTATTCTGGGGCGGGGGTATCGCACTTTTCAGCGTGATGCCTGTGCCTTTCTCGGCGGTGATGGTCGAGCGACAGCTGGGCGCATGGCTGTCCGGTGATTTCGGCTATGTGGCGCACTCGGACTGGGTGAGTATGGATGAGATCTCACCGTGGATGGGACTGGCGGTTATTGCTGCGGAGGATCAGAAGTTTCCAGACCACTGGGGGTTTGACGTCACCGCCATAGAGAAAGCGCTGGCGCACAATGAACGCAATGAAAACCGCATTCGCGGGGCGTCGACGTTATCGCAACAGACGGCGAAAAACCTGTTTTTATGGGATGGACGTAGCTGGGTGCGTAAGGGCCTTGAAGCCGGGCTAACGCTGGGTATGGAAACCGTCTGGAGTAAGAAACGTATTCTGACCGTCTATTTGAATATCGCCGAGTTTGGCGATGGAGTATTTGGCGTGGAGGCGGCGGCGCAACGGTATTTTCATAAACCGGCCAGTCGGTTGAGCCTGTCTGAAGCGGCCTTGCTGGCAGCAGTATTGCCCAATCCTTTGCGTTTTAAGGCGAATGCGCCTTCTGGTTATGTGCGTAACCGCCAGGCTTGGATTATGCGCCAAATGCGTCAGTTAGGTGGTGAGTCGTTTATGCGGGAAAATAAGCTGTATTAGCGTAGTTATTGCCGGATGCGGCGTAAACGCCTTATCCGGCCTACTGGCTACGTTCTGTGTACTCGATTAATCTTCATCAAACCCTGAATTAAACAGGGCAATCACTGCGGCCAGGGCTTCTACTTCCTGTGGTCCCGTGGCTTCGACTTCTATCTGACGCCCTTTGGCTGAATCCAGCATCAGCAGAGCGATAACGCTGTTGGCCTCGGCTTCCGTTCCTTCATCATTACGCAGTAAAACTTCTGCTTCGAAACCCTGCATCAATTCAAACAGTTTCATCGCTGGGCGGGCATGCATGCCCAGCTTATTGGTGATTTCAACGGTTTGCTTCACGGTCATGATTTACGTTTTTCCAGCGTACGATGGCGTGACTGCACGTTTTTACCGCGTGAGCGGAAGTAGTCTGCCAGCTGCTCTGCAATATACACCGAACGGTGTTTCCCGCCGGTACAGCCGATGGCTACGGTAAGGTAGCTACGGTTGTTGGTCTCCAGCATGGGTAACCATAGCTCAAGATAGCTGCGAGTCTGGTAGATAAAATTGTGTACTTCTGTGTGCCTGTCGAGGAATGCGGCGACGGGGCGGTCAAGACCGGTCATTGGGCGCAGCTTCGGATCCCAGTGTGGGTTAGGCAGGAAGCGCACGTCAAAGACGTAATCCGCATCAATCGGGATACCGTGTTTGAAACCAAAGGATTCGAATACCATCGTCAATTCACGTTCACGTTTACCCAGCAGTCGGGTACGTAACATTTCCGCCAGTTCGTGTACGGACATTTCGGAGGTATCAACGATCAGGTCAGCGCGAGAGCGCAGAGGCTCCAGCAAATCGCTTTCCTTATCGATAGCGCTTTCCAGAGACAAGTTCTTGCTGGAGAGCGGGTGTAAACGGCGCGTGTCGCTGTAGCGACGAATCAGCGTGTTACGGTCTGCATCAAGGAACAGCAGCTGTGGTGAGAAACCCTCGGGCAGATTATTCATTGCCTGCTCGAAAATTTCCGGGGACTCAGGCATGTTGCGCACATCAATGCTGACGGCCGCAGAAATCTGGCGATCGGCCAGTGTACGAGCCAGATCGGGCAACAGCACTACGGGAAGGTTATCCACGCAGTAAAAACCCATATCTTCCAGCGCACGCAGGGCGACAGATTTACCTGACCCTGAACGGCCGCTGACGATCATCAGTACCATGTACTGTTTCTCCTCACAACGACAAAAAAGGATGCCATTGGGTTGTTATGCTTCATCCTGTCCACCTTCGGTGTCCGTGATGATTTGATACAACTCCTGGTCACTCTGCGCGGCGCGCAGACGACGACAGATGGTTTTATCTGCCAGACGTTTTGCGACCAGTGACAACGTATGCAAATGCGTCTTGGTTTGGTCTGCCGGGACCAGCAGGGCGAAAAGCAGATCGACAGGTTGATTATCAATGGCGTCGAAGGCGATGGGTGTTTCGAGTTGAACAAACACACCAACCGCGCGCATCGTGTCTTCTTCCAGCTTTCCGTGCGGGATAGCAATACCATTACCGATGCCGGTACTGCCCATTTTTTCACGCGTCAGAATGGCTTCAAATACCACCTGAGAAGGCAAGCTAAGCTGTTTTGCCGCAAGTTCGCTGATGATTTCCAGTGCGCGTTTCTTGCTTTGGCAGTGAACGCCTGCGCGTGTACATTCCTGGTTAAGAACAGTGCTCAGTTGTAGAGTCGTATCGTTATTTGTCATAATTTCACCTAAGCGCTAACTGTACAAATGGCCCGTTGTGCTACACAACAGGCCGTCCTGCACCCGCTAACTGCCCGGACAAGTTAGTGCTGTTTCAGTTTATCTTTATGTTTTGTTAACTGCCGAGCCAGTTTATCAATTAAACCGTCAATGGCGGCGTACATATCCTGACCTTCCGCGCTGGCATGAATTTCGCCACCGTTCACATGCAGTGTTGCATCCGAGATATGTGTAACCTTCTCCACTTTCAACACAATATAGACCTGATTAATCCGGTCGAAATATTGTTCGAGCTTGGCAAATTTTGTATTCACAAAATCGCGCAGGGCTTCGGTGATTTCGACGTTGTTTCCAGTGATGTTGAGCTGCATAGTGTCTTCCTTATCGGTTGGGTCAGACCAGCTGTTTGCGCTGGTTAGACGGCGGAATGGATAAAGACTCTCGGTACTTCGCAACAGTGCGGCGCGCCACCATGATACCCTGTTCTGACAGCATAGAGGTTAACTTGCTGTCACTCAGCGGTTTCGCGGGGTTTTCCGCAGCAATTAATTTCTTCACCAGCGCACGGATAGCTGTGGATGAGGCTTCACCTCCGCCTTCAGTGTTAACGTGACTGGAAAAGAAATACTTCAATTCAAAAATGCCGCGCGGACTGTGCAGATACTTTTGCGTGGTCACACGGGAAATGGTCGATTCGTGCATCTCGACGGCCTGGGCGATATCCGCCAGTACCATCGGTTTCATATACTCTTCGCCTTGTTCAAAGAAAGCTTGCTGCTGCTCAACGATGCAGCGGCTGACGCGCAGCAACGTATCATTGCGGCTTTCCAGGCTTTTAATCAGCCACTTCGCATCTTGCAGATTGCTACGAATAAACTGGCTGTCGGCATCGTTGCGTGCGCTATTGCACATCGCGGCGTAGTGCTGGTTAATCTGTAAGCGCGGAATGCTGTCGCCGTTGAGTTCGACCACCCAGCGATCGTTATGCTTACGCACCAGCACATCCGGAATGACGTACTCCGGCTCGCCAGTCTGGATCGACTGCCCTGGGCGGGGATCAAGCGACTGGATGAGGTTGACGGCTTCTTTCAGCACGTCTTCTTTCAGTCGGGTCACGCGCATCAGCGTGCGGAAGTCATGGTTGGCTAACAGATCGAGATGATCGCTGATGATCAGGCGCGCTTCATCCAGCCACGGTGTGGCTTTATCAAACTGCGAAAGTTGGATCAGTAAGCAGTCACGGAGATCTTTGGCGGCCACGCCAACGGGATCAAAGCGCTGAACACGTTTAAGCACGGCTTCGATTTCGTCCATACCGACGTCGTCATCGCCCATGCTTTCGAGAATATCGTCCAGTGTCACGGTGAGATAACCGGTTTCGTCTACCGCATCCACAATGGATGTCGCAATGGCGCGATCGGTATCCGAGAACGGGGTCAGTTCCACTTGCCACATCAGGTAATCCTGTAGTGATTGCGTGGTCTCACCCTGATAGACTGGCAGTTCGTCGTCGATGTAATCTCCGCTGGTGCCCGAAGGCGTCCCGGCGGTGTAAATTTCATCCCAACTGGCGTCAAGCGGCAACTCCTCAGGCATCTCTTTTTGTTCGAGTGCATCTGCGGTGTCGAGGGTTTCGCTGTCCTGTTTTTCCTGGGTATCAATTTCGTCGTGAAGATCGGTTTGCTCGAGCAGTGGGTTACTTTCCAGCGCTTGCTGAAGTTCTTGCTGAAGTTCCAGCGTGGACAACTGCAACAGACGGATAGCCTGTTGTAGCTGAGGCGTCATCGCCAGTTGTTGGCTAAGCCTGAGTTGCAAACCTTGCTTCATGTTCAGAGTTGTTTTCTCCTGCAGTGACGTGAAGTCTTCTACCCTATCAGAGTCTGAAGTCTTCCCCAAGGTATACGCGCTTAACGTGCTCATCCTGCAGTATTTCTGTTGGCGTGCCGTGCGCGATCAGGTGCCCCTGACTTACGATATAGGCGCGCTCACACACTGCCAGCGTTTCGCGGACGTTGTGGTCGGTAATCAGCACGCCAAGGCCGCTGTCGCGCAGGTGTTCGATGATCCGTTTAATATCAATAACAGAAATCGGGTCAACACCGGCAAACGGTTCATCCAGCAGGATAAATTTCGGATTGGCGGCCAGTGCGCGAGCGATCTCCACGCGGCGTCGTTCACCACCGGAGAGCGACTGACCTAAGCTGTCGCGCAGGTGCTCGATGTGGAATTCTTCCATCAGCTCGTTGGCGCGATCTTCGCGCTGCTCGCTGGTCAGATCGTCACGAATTTGCAGCACCGCCATCAGGTTATCAAACACGCTCAGGCGACGGAAAATCGATGCTTCCTGCGGTAAGTAGCCGATGCCGCGACGCGCGCGCGCATGCAGAGGCAGCAGACTGATGTCTTCGTCATCAATGATAATGTTACCCGCATCGCGCGGGACAATGCCGACTACCATGTAAAAGGTTGTTGTCTTGCCTGCACCGTTAGGACCGAGCAGACCGACGATCTCCCCGGAGTTGACGGTCAGACTGACATCTTCAACCACACGACGGCCTTTATAGGCTTTTGCAAGGTTCTTTGCAGTTAATGTTGCCATAACGAATCAGTTACCTTTTTTCTCTGCCGGAGCCTTGTTTTTGTCCTGCAACTGCGACGGAACCAGAACGGTGGTGACGCGTTTGCCTTTATCGCTGAAGGCCTGCATTTTCTGCTCTTTTACCAGATAAGTGATCTTATCGCCCGTGATGTTGCTATCGAGCTGTTCCAGATACGCCTTGCCGGTGAGAACGACAAAGTCTTTCGCCAGTTCATAGTGCATCTGAGAGGCGTGGCCTTTAACCGGTTTACCGTTGTCCTGCATCTGGTAAAACGTCGCTGGATTGCCATAGCCATCAATCACTTCTTTGCCGTCTTCACCGCCAGGACGGGTCACGACGACTTTATCGGCGTTAATTTTGATGGTGCCCTGAGTCACAATCACGTTGCCAGTAAACGTCACCACGTTGCCCTGCATATCCAGGGACTGCTGGTCCGATTCAATGTGAATCGGCTGCTCGGTATCGCCGGTGACGGCAAATGCCGGAATGCTGGCGGCCAGAAGTGAGCTGGCAAGTACAAGATTAAGGCTGAGTTTGTTTGTTTTGGATTTCATATGAGGTTCTAACCTTTTCAATCAGCTCGGCGTTCTTGCTGCGTAAGTTGCCGCGCATCTTCAGTCCGCTGGAGTTAAATGTTGTGCCATACAACGTCACCAGATCATCGGAAGTGACGTCTTGTGTCACCAGGTTAATCTGCGCGTTATCGGTCGTAATTCTGCGTAGTTGAGAGTCAGGCACCAGGGCGTTAACCTCAACATGGCCGTACAGATACAGCATCCGATCGTTGGTCAATTTGGCTTTATCGGCCTTGATCGTCCAGGTCGGTACTTTATCCTTATCAAACGTGGTTAATACCGGTTGAGTAAACCACGAAACCGCTTGTTCCGAATAATATTCAACGTGTTGTGCGATCAAGTGATAGCTCAGCGCGCCTTCCGGACTATACACGACGGTATCAGTATGTTCGCTCTTATAGGTTGGCTCGTTGTTATTGACGACGACCTGAGCGGTGTCATCTTTGTCTGCCAGATTAATACCAATCATCACAAGGACAGCCAGCGACAGTAGAATGATAACCCAACGTCTGGTTTTGCTCATATCGATTGCCCTTTGGCCTCGTCCAGTTTGCCCTGCGCCAGGAGTAATAAATCGCAGACTTCACGCACAGCGCCACGTCCCCCATTAATACGGGTGACATAATCGGCCCGCGGGATCAGCAAAGGGTGGGCATCTGCCACCGCGACGCTTAATCCCACTTTAGCCATCACCGGCCAGTCGATCAGATCATCGCCAACGTAGGCGACATTCTCCGGCGCGATCGCCAGTTTGCTAAGGAGATCGCCAAAGGCAACCAGTTTGTCTGACTGCCCCTGATACAGGTGGGTGATCCCCAAAGTGGCACAGCGATCTTCTACAAGTTTAGCCTTTCGTCCGGTAATAATGGCAACCTCAATACCGGAAGTGAGCGCACAGCGAATTCCGTAACCATCACGGACGTTAAAAGCCTTCAGCTCTTCACCGTTGTTGCCCATATAAATCAGACCATCAGACAGTACGCCATCCACATCCAGGATCAGCAAACGGATGTTTTCTGCCCGGGTGATAACGTCTGTGCTGACGGGTCCATAACAGGTCGCAAGCGACGCACCTGCTTTACTCATTTTCGTTATCCTTGAGTTTCTTACACTACACCTGCACGCAGCAGATCATGCATATGTAACACACCGAGTAACTGGTCGCCATCAGCAACCATTACCGAGGTGATATGGCGGGACTGCATTAAGTTCAGGGCATCGACGGCAAGAATACCCGGACGCACGCGAATGCCTCCAGGGGTCATCACATCAGCAATGCCTAACTGGCGTACATCAACGCCCATATCGAAGACACGACGTAAATCGCCATCGGTGAAAATACCGTCAATCTTCATGGCATCATCGCAAATGACGGTCATACCGAGATTTTTACGTGTGATCTCAATTAAGGCGTCACGCAGGCTGGCGTTTTTAGTCACATGCGGGATCTCGTCGCCCGTATGCATAATATCGTTAACGCGCAGTAAAAGCTTACGGCCGAGTGCGCCACCGGGATGAGACAACGCAAAATCTTCCGCGGTAAAGCCGCGCGCTTTTAATAATGCCACCGCAAGGGCATCGCCCATCACCAGTGTTGCTGTCGTGCTGCTGGTCGGTGCCAGGCCTAACGGACAGGCTTCCTTGGGCACTTTAACACACAGATGCACATCTGCCGCACGCGCCATACTGCTTTCCGGACGACCGGTCATGCAGATAAGTGGTACATGAAGACGTTTTAATACCGGGATCAGCGCCGCTATCTCATTGGATTCACCGGAGTTAGAGATGGCGATGACCACATCCTGCGGTGAGACCATACCCAAATCGCCATGTGCGGCTTCGCCTGGGTGTACAAAAAATGAGGGGGTGCCGGTGCTGGCAAATGTGGCTGCCATTTTCCGCCCGATATGGCCGGATTTCCCCATTCCCATCACCACCACTTTGCCCGGGCAGCTGAATATTTTCTCGCATGCGAGGGTAAAATTTTGGTTGATGTACTGATCAAGCTCCGCCAGGCCTTCACGTTCAATTGCCAGGACTTCCTTGCCTGCTTTCTGAAAGTCAAAACCCGGTTGCAACTCTAAGTGCGACATAATGCGTTTCCAGTTATCCAACGAGAAGTGGCGATAACCAATACAGCATCGCCAGCCATATGATAAAACCGCCGGTCAGCAGCGCACCTGCGCCGCGACCAATCTGGCGCGGACGTCGCCAGCAGAGTAGTGCAAAAATTACGCTCACCAGCAGCATGACGCTATAGTCGCGGGTGAAGGCCATCGGATTGACTTCACCCGGCGTAATCAGCGCCGGTAGCCCGAGGACGATAACAATATTAAAAATGTTCGCGCCGATAATGTTACCGACGGCAATATCGTTTTCACCTTTACGCAGACCCGCAATCGCCGTTGCCAGCTCCGGCAGACTGGTACCAATGGCGACCACCGTCAGCCCGATGGTAAGTTCGCTCATGGCGAAATAGTTCGCCAGTACGGTAGCGTTATCCACCACCATACGTGTTGCCATTGGCATGATAATCAGCGCAATGCCCAACCACAAAAATGCGACAGGTAATCCGCCTTCGCGCGGCAGCTCAGCTATCTGCTCACGTGTCAGGCTGTCATTGCCTTGTCGCTCGGCCAGACGGGCGATTTTAACAATGAATAGCAGCCATAGCACGGCCAGAAGCAGAAGAAAGAAACCGTCGCTGCGGCTCAACTGCCCGTCATACAGGACAGATGCAGCTAAAATACTTACCAGCAACATTAGCGGTAATTCACGACGCAGAACATCAGAATGCACGGTAAAAGGATGAATCAGCGCCGACAGGCCTAAAATAAGCAGAATGTTGGTGATGTTAGAACCTATGGCGGTCCCGACAGCCAGATCGAGTTGCCCATTCATCGATGCGGCAACGGAGACAATTATCTCGGGTAACGACGTACCCATGCTGACCACGGTCATTCCGATGATAATGGGAGGAATACCGAAATTTCGACATAAAATGGATGCGGCAAATACCAGACGGTCGGCACCGTAGACCACCAGAAGTAAACCAATTATTAACAGCGCCGTCGCTAAAAGCATCTAAAGTCCTTTCTTCAGGTATACTCGCCGGTCCACTTGAAGGATCTTCTGGAAGCCGTAACGAAGTCTTAATTTTGACTTTATGCGGCTAAAAAGTAAAACAAATGCCAGCTTTCGCTAACCAGGACAGGCAATAATCTGTAAATATGTTGGGTTCAGGGCTAAATTGAGCGCCAAACTCTTCGATCAACGAGGCAATAGTAAAGGATGAATCAATGGGGCAGTCTGTGGCGAATCTAGTCGATATGCGCGATGTCAGCTTTTCCCGGGGTGACCGCTGCATCTTTGATAATATTTCCCTGACGGTACCGCGCGGTAAGGTGACGGCGATCATGGGGCCATCAGGCATCGGCAAAACGACGCTGTTGCGTCTGATTGGCGGACAGATCCCCCCGGATAAGGGCGAGATCCTGTTTGACGGTGAGAACGTCCCGGCCATGTCCCGTTCGCGTTTATTTACCGTGCGTAAGCGCATGAGTATGCTGTTTCAGTCTGGTGCGCTATTTACCGACATGAATGTTTTTGACAACGTCGCGTACCCTCTGCGCGAGCATACGACGTTGCCAGCGCCGTTGCTGAAGAGCACGGTGATGATGAAGCTCGAGGCCGTCGGCCTGCGGGGTGCGGCCAAATTAATGCCTTCTGAATTATCCGGTGGGATGGCGCGTCGCGCCGCGTTAGCACGTGCTATCGCGCTGGAGCCAGACCTCATCATGTTTGATGAGCCGTTCGTCGGCCAGGATCCCATCACCATGGGCGTTCTGGTGAAGCTGATTTCAGAACTGAACAGCGCGCTGGGCGTCACCTGTGTGGTGGTATCCCATGATGTGCCTGAGGTACTGAGTATTGCGGATTACGCCTATATAATGGCGGACAAAAAAATAGTGGCCTACGGTAGTGCTCAGGCGCTACAAGAAAATGCCGATCCGCGCGTACGCCAGTTCCTTGACGGCATTGCCGATGGACCGGTTCCGTTCCGTTACCCGGCGGGCGACTACCACATCGATTTACTCAAAACAGGGAGTTAAGCCACCCATGTTGTTAAATGCGCTGGCATCACTCGGACATCGGGGAATAAAAACCCTCAGGACGTTCGGGCGAGCCGGATTAATGTTGTTCAATGCGGTTGTCGGCAAGCCGGAGTTTCGCAAACATGCGCCGCTGCTGATACGCCAGCTCTATAATGTCGGTGTCTTATCGATGCTGATCATTATTGTTTCTGGCGTGTTCATCGGTATGGTGCTGGGGTTGCAGGGATACCTGGTGCTGACGACTTACAGCGCGGAAACCAGCCTCGGTATGCTGGTGGCACTGTCATTGTTACGTGAGCTGGGACCGGTTGTTGCGGCGCTGCTGTTTGCCGGGCGGGCCGGGTCGGCCTTAACCGCAGAAATTGGCCTGATGCGGGCGACCGAACAGCTTTCCAGTCTGGAAATGATGGCCGTCGATCCACTGCGCCGGGTGATTTCCCCACGTTTTTGGGCCGGTGTTATTTCATTGCCGCTGCTGACGATTATTTTTGTCGCAGTCGGGATCTGGGGTGGTTCACTGGTTGGCGTAAGCTGGAAGGGTATTGATGCGGGCTTTTTCTGGTCGGCTATGCAAAATGCCGTCGACTGGCGTCTGGACCTGGTCAACTGTCTGATTAAGAGCGTGGTGTTCGCCATTACGGTCACATGGATTGCATTGTTCAATGGTTATGATGCGATCCCGACCTCTGCCGGGATTAGCCGGGCAACGACACGCACCGTTGTGCACGCCTCTCTTGCCGTTCTGGGGCTGGATTTTGTGCTGACCGCACTGATGTTTGGGAATTGAGTTCATGCAAACGAAAAAAAATGAAATTTGGGTCGGGTTATTCTTGCTGGTTGCGCTGCTGGCAGCGCTGTTTGTGTGCCTGAAGGCAGCGAACGTCACCTCAATGCGTACTGAGCCGACTTACACGATTTATGCGACCTTTGATAATATCGGCGGCCTGAGAGAGCGTTCTCCGGTGCGGATTGGCGGGGTGGTAGTTGGACGCGTATCGGACATCTCGTTAGATCCGAAAACGTACCTGCCGCGCGTGACGCTGGAAATCGAATCGCGTTTTAACCATATTCCTGACACCAGTTCTCTGAGCATCCGTACTTCCGGTCTGCTGGGCGAACAGTATCTGGCATTGAACGTGGGTTTTGAAGATCCTGAGCTGGGAACGTCTATCCTCAAAGATGGCGGTACGATTCAGGACACGAAATCCGCGATGGTGCTGGAAGATATGATTGGTCAGTTCCTTTACAACAGCAACAGCAACAGTAAAGGTGATGACAATAAGAATTCTGGCGATGCGCCAGCCGCAACTGACGGCAATAATGAAGCCACTACGCCTGCGGGCGCAACGAAATAATCTCAGGAGAATCGACGTATGTTTAAACGATTGATGATGGTGGCTATGCTGGTGATTGCTCCACTTAGCGCGGCAACCGCAGCAGACCAGACTAACCCGTACAAACTGATGGATGAGGCGGCGCAGAAGACCTTTGACCGTCTGAAAAACGAGCAACCAAAAATCCGTTCCAACCCCGATTACCTGCGTCAGGTCGTCGATCAGGAACTGCTGCCTTATGTGCAGGTTAAGTATGCCGGTGCGCTGGTGCTGGGCCGTTACTACAAAGATGCGACTCCTGCCCAACGTGAAGCCTATTTTGCCGCATTCCGTGAATATCTGAAGCAGGCTTACGGCCAGGCACTGGCGATGTACCACGGCCAGACCTATCAGATTGCCCCTGAACAACCGCTGGGTGATGCGACTATCGTACCTATCCGCGTAACCATCATCGATCCAAACGGTCGTCCTCCGGTACGTCTGGATTTCCAGTGGCGTAAAAACTCCCAGACCGGTAACTGGCAGGCGTATGACATGATCGCCGAAGGCGTAAGTATGATCACCACCAAACAGAATGAGTGGAGCGACCTGCTGCGTACCAAAGGTATTGATGGTCTGACGGCGCAGCTGAAATCTATTTCTCAGCAGAAAATCACGCTGGAAGAGAAAAAATAATGACGCAGTCACTCACCTGGACGCGTGAAGGCGACAAGCTGGTGCTGGTGGGAGAGCTGGATCAGGACGTGTTAAATCCCTTATGGGATGCGCGAATTGAGGCGATGAAAGGGGTATCTTGCATCGATCTGAACCAGGTATCCCGGGTAGATACCGGCGGTCTGGCGTTACTGTTGCATCTGATTAATCAGGGCAAGCAGCAGGGAAACAGCGTTTCGCTCACTGGCGTGAACGATAAAGTGTACACGCTGGCGCAGCTTTACAATTTGCCTGACGACGTCCTTCCGCGTTAATTTTTCCAGGCCGGATAAGGTCTTGTGCCACTATCCGGCAAAACCCCTGAGGGGGAGCTGCTACTAAAGCCTTGTCTGATTTATCAGCGAGGCTTTTTGCTTATTTATGACAGCGCCACTTTGCTCTAAGATGTTGGGCTGTTTTCACTATCTGACGAATGAAGAGCCCATGGAAAATAATGAAATTCAGAGCGTGCTGATGAATGCACTCTCCCTCCAGGAAGTCCACGTTTCTGGCGACGGCAGTCACTTTCAGGTTATTGCCGTGGGTGAGATGTTTGAAGGCATGAGCCGGGTCAAGAAGCAGCAATCGGTCTATGGCCCGTTGATGGAGTACATTGCGGACAACCGCATTCATGCCGTGTCGATTAAGGCGTTTACCCCAGCGGAATGGGCGCGCGATCGCAAACTTAACGGTTTTTGAGCTACGGGTGATGTGCCGGTAGCGAAGATAAATTCTTAACAGAGAACAGAATAATGGATAAATTTCGTGTTCAGGGGCCAACCAAGCTCCAGGGCGAAGTCACAATTTCAGGCGCTAAAAATGCCGCACTGCCGATCCTGTTTGCGGCGCTGCTGGCTGAAGAACCTGTAGAGATCCAAAACGTCCCGAAACTGAAGGACGTTGACACCTCGATGAAGCTGCTGAGCCAGCTGGGTGCGAAAGTTGAGCGTAATGGTTCCGTGCACATTGATGCGCGTGATGTGAACGTCTTCTGTGCGCCATACGATCTGGTGAAAACCATGCGTGCATCCATTTGGGCGCTCGGGCCGCTGGTTGCCCGCTTTGGTCAGGGCCAGGTTTCACTGCCGGGCGGCTGCACCATCGGCGCGCGTCCGGTTGACCTGCACATTACCGGTCTGGAGCAGTTAGGCGCGACTATCAAGCTGGAAGAAGGCTATGTGAAGGCGTCCGTTGATGGTCGTCTGAAAGGCGCGCATATCGTCATGGACAAAGTGAGCGTCGGTGCGACGGTCACCATTATGTGCGCAGCAACGCTTGCCGAAGGCACCACCGTCATCGAAAACGCCGCGCGCGAGCCGGAGATTGTGGATACCGCGAACTTCCTGATTGCGCTGGGCGCGAAGATCACGGGTCAGGGCACCGACCGTATTACCATCGAAGGCGTTGAGCGTCTCGGCGGTGGTGTTTATCGCGTTCTGCCAGATCGTATCGAAACCGGTACCTTCCTGGTGGCGGCGGCAATTTCTCGCGGCAAAATTATCTGCCGTAATGCACAGCCGGACACGCTGGATGCCGTTCTGGCGAAGCTGCGTGATGCGGGTGCGGATATTGAAGTTGGCGACGACTGGATAAGCCTCGATATGCACGGTAAACGTCCGAAAGCGGTCAATGTGCGTACTGCACCGCATCCGGCATTCCCAACTGATATGCAGGCCCAGTTCACGCTGCTGAACCTGGTAGCTGAAGGAACCGGCTTCATCACGGAGACCGTGTTTGAGAACCGCTTTATGCACGTGCCTGAGCTGAGCCGTATGGGCGCTCACGCAGAAATCGAAAGCAATACCGTGATTTGCCACGGCGTGGAAACGCTCTCTGGCGCACAGGTTATGGCGACCGATCTGCGCGCATCTGCAAGCCTGGTGCTGGCAGGTTGTATTGCTGAAGGTACGACGGTAGTCGATCGTATTTATCACATCGATCGCGGCTATGAGCGCATCGAAGATAAACTGCGTGCGCTGGGCGCAAACATTGAGCGCGTGAAAGGCGAGTAATCGTCAACGTCTCTTGTAACCCCCAGTTCAGTTGGCCGGGGGTTACAGCTAAATGTTCATTCCGGATTCTTTTTCTCTTTGCGACTCCTCATCATTCGCGTTCTGTCGATGAACTCATGCGTTTTGGCATCGTGATAGCGTGACGGCCAAATCACCCAAGGGTCAGTTCCCAGTGCCCGGGCGATAATCAACTCACCTTTTGGCCATGGTCTCGTTAACGCATTGGCCAGCGTTGATGAACTCAATCCATTTTTACGTGATTCAGCGGCCATTGAGGTCCCTTTCTTGCGCAGTCCGGCGATGATGTCGGCCGGATGCCAGTCAATCAGCTTGCTTTCCATAAATTCATCTCTCCTTTGGTTAACGGCTTACGGTTTCACGATCGGTTGTGCCGACACTATAACGCCCGAAGAACGAATGTTCTAAAATGTTCATGTAAAGTGTGTGCATATTCAGAATATGCCAAGGCTGTGTGTGTTTTTTTTGGAGCGGAGGAAATATTTACTAGAACTTATAAGAAAATCCCGTGCAGGGCACGGGATGAGAGAGGATGCAGTAGGGAATTAACGGTCGCGCTGTACGGCGATATGTGCCAGACCAATCAGCGCTTCTCTCCACGGCGTATCAGGCAGCACCTGCAGCGCAGCGATAGCCTTATCAGCCTCTTCTTCTGCACGTTGGCGAGTCCACTCCAGGGAGCCGCAGGCGTTCATTGCTTCCAGAACCGGCTCCAGAAGGTGACGACCATTACCTTGCTCAATGGCCTGGCGGATCATTTGCGCTTGTTCTGGGGTACCATGGCGCATGGCATGCAGCAGCGGCAGCGTTGGTTTACCCTCGTTGAGGTCATCACCGACGTTTTTACCCAGCTGCTCGCCATCTGCGCTGTAATCCAGCAAATCGTCAATTAACTGGAAAGCGGTACCGAGATAACGGCCATAATCCTGCAACCCTTTTTCTTGTTCTTCGCTACAGCCAGCCAGAATACCTGAACATTGGGCTGCCGCTTCAAACAAACGCGCGGTCTTACTGTAGATGACGCGCATATAGTTTTCTTCGGTGATGTCCGGGTCGTTGACGTTCATCAACTGCAAGACTTCACCTTCGGCAATGACGTTGACTGCTTTCGACATGACTTCCAGCACTTTCAACGAGCCAAGGCTGGTCATCATCTGAAATGCTCGGGTATAGATAAAATCGCCAACCAGTACGCTGGCCGCATTACCAAACGCCGCATTTGCTGTGGCTTTCCCACGGCGCATGTCTGACTCATCCACAACATCGTCGTGCAGCAGGGTCGCTGTGTGGATAAACTCGATGAGGGCCGCAATCGTAACGTGCGCATTTTCCTGGTAACCAACGGCCCGCGCGGCGAGGACGGCGATCATTGGGCGAATGCGTTTTCCGCCGCCGCTAACGATGTAGTACCCCAGTTGATTGATCAGCTGAACGTCGGAATTGAGCTGTTCAAGGATTGTCGCATTGACCCCCGCCATATCTTGCGCGGTTAACTCATTGATTTTTTCTAAATTCATCGCAAAAGCCGGGCTTCTCGCCCCGATTACCTTACTGTGTGGGAAGGTAACGTCGGGTTTAGGGTTATAAATATATGCTGATTGTACTGAAAAAACGCCGTAGATAAACGTTACCGTACGTGTTGTGTTTTTTTTCTTCATGTATTGACGGTAGCACTTGTCAAAGGCTCGCGTTTTGCGTAATATTCGCGCCCTATTGTGAATATTTATAGCGCACTCTGAATCATCAAAAAGGTGTGCGCGGAAGCGGAGTTTTTTATGTACGCGGTTTTCCAAAGTGGTGGTAAACAACACCGAGTAAGCGAAGGTCAGACCGTTCGCCTGGAAAAGCTGGACATCGCAACTGGCGAATCTGTTGAATTCGCAGAAGTTCTGATGATCGCAAACGGTGAAGAAGTCAAAATCGGCGTTCCTTTCGTTGATGGCGGCGTTATCAAAGCTGAAGTCGTTGCTCACGGTCGTGGCGAGAAAGTTAAAATTGTTAAGTTTCGTCGTCGTAAACACTACCGTAAGCAGCAGGGCCATCGTCAGTGGTTCACTGATGTGAAAATCACTGGCATCAGCGCTTAAGTTAAGGGGAGCAGATTAAATGGCACATAAAAAGGCTGGCGGCTCGACTCGTAACGGTCGCGATTCAGAAGCTAAACGTCTGGGCGTAAAACGCTTCGGCGGTGAAACAGTTCTGGCTGGTAGCATCATCGTTCGTCAACGTGGTACTAAATTCCACGCTGGCTCCAACGTTGGTTGCGGCAAAGACCACACTCTGTTTGCTAAAGCAGACGGTAAAGTGAAATTTGAAGTGAAAGGCCCGAAAAACCGTAAATTCATCAGCATCGTTGCTGAATAAGTTTTTCGCGTCCCGGTAACGGATAAAAGCCCCGCAACACGTTGCGGGGCTTTTTACATTCGACGGCCGGTAAATACGCTCGTCGCGCCGACAACCCGGAAACGAGCCCTTGCAGGGAATACGGCATGAAGCAGCAGGCAGGCATTGGTATTCTGTTAGCACTCACAACGGCAGTATGTTGGGGCGCTTTGCCAATAGCAATGAAGCAAGTGCTGGAGGTGATGGAGCCTCCTACCGTGGTGTTCTACCGTTTTTTAATGGCAAGCGTTGGTCTTGGCGCTATTCTTGCGGTTAAAAAAAAGCTCCCTCCGTTGCGTATTTTTCGCAAAGCGCGTTGGCTGGTGTTGCTGGCTATCGCAACCGGTGGGCTGTTCGGTAACTTCATTCTGTTTAGTTCATCCTTGCAGTATTTGAGCCCAACGGCTTCGCAGGTTATCGGCCAGCTGTCACCGGTTGGTATGATGATCGCCAGCGTCTTTATCCTGAAAGAAAAGATGCGCGGCACGCAGGTTATTGGCGCCATTATGCTTCTGAGCGGCCTGGTTCTGTTTTTTAATACCAGTCTGATCGAGATTTTTACCCGACTCACCGATTACACCTGGGGCGTTATCTTTGGTGTCGGTGCGGCGATGGTCTGGGTGAGCTATGGGGTCGCGCAAAAGGTGTTATTGCGCCGCCTGGCATCACCGCAGATCCTGTTTTTACTGTACACTTTGTGTACGATAGCGTTGTTGCCGCTGGCTAAGCCCGGTGTCATCACGCAGCTCAGCGACTGGCAGCTGGCATGCCTGGTATTCTGCGGCCTGAATACGCTGGTAGGATATGGCGCTCTCGCGGAAGCGATGGCGCGTTGGCAGGCGGCGCAGGTGAGCGCTCTTATCACGCTCACGCCGCTGTTTACGTTGTTATTTTCAGATTTATTATCACTGGCCTGGCCCGATTTCTTCGCCAGACCGATGCTAAACCTATTAGGTTATCTCGGTGCGTTTATCGTGGTTGCGGGCGCGATGTATTCCGCCATTGGTCATCGAATTTGGGGCGGTTTACGTAAGCATGAAACGGTGGTTTCGCAACCCCGCTCAGGCGAATGATTTACGGAGAGTAAAATGAAGTTTGTTGATGAAGCATCGATTCTGGTCGTTGCAGGTGATGGCGGTAATGGTTGCGTCAGCTTCCGCCGCGAAAAGTACATCCCAAAAGGCGGTCCGGACGGTGGTGATGGTGGTGACGGTGGTGACGTTTGGCTGGAAGCCGACGAAAACCTGAACACGCTGATCGATTACCGTTTTGAAAAATCATTCCGTGCGGAACGTGGTCAGAATGGCGCGAGCCGTGATTGCACCGGCAAGCGTGGTAAAGACGTTACGATTAAAGTACCTGTTGGTACGCGTGTTATCGATCAGGGCACTGGCGAAACCATGGGCGACATGACCAAACACGGTCAGCGTCTGATGGTCGCTAAAGGCGGCTGGCACGGTCTGGGCAACACCCGTTTCAAATCCTCGGTTAACCGTACTCCGCGTCAGAAAACAATGGGTACGCCGGGTGATAAGCGCGATCTGATGCTGGAGCTGATGCTGCTGGCGGACGTGGGTATGCTGGGCATGCCAAACGCCGGGAAATCGACGTTTATCCGTGCGGTGTCCGCGGCGAAGCCGAAAGTCGCTGATTATCCGTTTACCACCCTGGTGCCGAGCCTGGGCGTGGTTCGTATGGACAACGAAAAGAGCTTCGTGGTTGCCGACATTCCGGGACTGATTGAAGGCGCGGCTGAAGGCGCAGGCCTGGGTATCCGCTTCCTGAAACACCTGGAACGTTGCCGTGTACTGCTTCACCTCATCGATATCGATCCGATTGATGGCTCTGATCCAGTTGAAAACGCCCGCATCATTATTGGCGAACTGGAAAAATACAGTCAGGATTTGGCATCTAAACCGCGTTGGTTAGTGTTCAACAAAATTGATTTGATGGACAAGGCCGAAGCGGAAGAGAAAGCGAAAGCGATCGCAGAAGCGTTGGGTTGGGAAGGTAAATATTACCTGATCTCTGCCGCCAGCCAGCTGGGCGTGAAAGATCTCTGCTGGGATGTGATGACCTTTATCATTGAGAACCCGATTGTTCAGGCTGAAGAAGCGAAACAGCCAGAGAAAGTTGAGTTCATGTGGGATGATTATCACCGCCAGCAGCTCGCTGAAGTCGAAGACGAAGCGGAAGATGACTGGGATGACGATTGGGACGAAGACGACGAAGAAGGCGTTGAGTTCATCTACAAGCGTTAATCGCATTAAAAACCCCGGCCATGTTGCCGGGGTTTTTGTTTCCAGGCCTCTCTGTAGGCCGGATAAGGCACGTTAATGCCGCCATCCGACAATCAAATTACCCATTTAGTTGTTCTGATAAATATCCTTGTACAACCGGCTCTCGAAGCGCACCAACGGAATACGGCGATTACGCTGGTCAGCTGGCTCTACCGCATAACCAGATAAATACTGCACGAATGCCATGCGTTGGCCACTTGCCGTGGTGATGAAACCTGCGAGGTTATAAACCCCCTGCAGCGAGCCTGTCTTCGCCGATACTTTGCCATCCACACCAGCCTGATGCAGACCCGCACGGTATTGCAGGGAGCCGTCGTGGCCCGCCAGCGGCAGCATAGTGATAAAGTTCAGCTCGTTATCGTGTTGAGCGATATATTGCAGCACCTGCATCATGGTCGCTGGGGCAATCAGGTTATGGCGGGAGAGGCCAGAACCGTCGGCAATAATGGTGTTGCCGATATCAACGCCTGCCTGCTGACGTAAAATCTGGCGCACGGCATCAGAACCCGCCCGCCAGGTGCCCGGCACGTTAAACCGGGCATGACCAATCATACGGAAAACGGTATCGGCAATCATGTTGTCCGATTTTTTCAGCATAATCTTAAGCAGGTCATGTAGCGGCGCAGACTGTTTACTGGCGACCACCGTTCCCGGTTCGTTGACCAACGTCTGGCGCAGCAGCGTACCGCTGTAGGTGATACCTGCTTGTTTTAGCTCATCTTTGATAATTGCCCCGGCATAGCTGGCACCGTCCTGAATGGCGAACGCCAGCGGCAGCGGATCGGCTCGTTGTGGCAGACATCCGGTCAGCGTATAGCGGTTGAGATCGCCGGGAACCACATCCAGTTCACAATATTGCGCTTCCGCAGAACCTCGGGCGAGGGTACGCACCTGACTGAACATGGTGACCGGGTAATAAGATGCCACGCGAATAAAGGCGAGATCGTTGGGTTTTTGCGCGCTGTAGAGTGAAACCGAGAAACAGTTTCTATCGACAATAGCCGCTGCGGGCGGTGCGCTAAAACACTGCGTCATATCGTTCCAGGGCCAACCGGGCGCTTTATCATGACTGGCAAAAATAGAGGTGTCGATCAGGACATTCCCGGCAATTTGCGTCACACCTGATTTTTTCAGGGTTGCCACCATATTGCGAATATCCTGGCGTTTTAGCGTCGGATCGGCACCAAATCGTGCCACTAAGTCACCTTTCAATACGCCGCCTTCCACGCTGCCTTTGGTCTCAAGCGTGGTGGTAAAACGAAAGTCAGGCCCGAGCTGAATCAATGCCGCCAGCGCGGTGATTACTTTCTGGGTGCTGGCGGGCAGCGCCATCTGCTGGCTATGAAAATCAATAGCGGGTGCAGGTGCGCCAACCTTCTGTACCATAAGGGCGAGGTTGGCCCCGGCAGGGAGCTGATTGATATACTCGTCGACGTTCGCAGCCTGAACGCTGAACGCTATACTGGCAGTCAATCCGATGGTAAATCTGGAAAATCGCATAATCTCGCGCTAACAACCTGGAAACAGGCCGTCATACTACGGCGCAACGCCCCAAAAAGTAAACGATGACCCATAAGGAACTCCAGGGTAAAATGATCATCAAATAGAGAATTGTAGCTGACCTGGGACCTTGAGCCCCGGGTCGGTATTTTTTTGCTTCTGACTCTGGCATGACACACGCCAGGGTGGGCTTAGCAGCCGGGGTGAGAGCAACTACCCCCTACAGGAATGTTCAAGAGGTATAACAAATGCAAGCTATCCCGATGACCTTACGTGGTGCTGAAAAACTGCGCGAAGAGCTGGATTTTCTGAAATCTGTGCGCCGTCCTGAAATTATTGCCGCTATCGCTGAAGCGCGTGAGCACGGTGACCTGAAAGAGAACGCGGAGTATCACGCGGCGCGCGAACAGCAGGGTTTCTGCGAAGGACGCATTAAAGATATCGAAGCTAAACTGTCCAACGCGCAGGTAATCGACGTTACTAAAATGCCGAACAATGGCCGCGTTGTTTTCGGTGCGACGGTTACCGTTCTGAATCTCGATAACGATGAAGAGCAGACATGGCGTATTGTCGGCGATGATGAAGCCGATTTTAAACAGAACCTGATTTCAGTGAACTCGCCTATCGCTCGTGGCCTTATCGGTAAAGAGCAGGATGACGTCGTGGTTATCAAAACGCCGGGCGGCGAAGTGGAATATGAAGTGACGAAGGTAGAATACCTGTAATTCGCATCTTGGTTAAGATGTTGATACATTGTAAAGAAAGGAAAAAGGCCGCATAGCGGCCTTTTATCAACGAAGAGAGCGTGGCATTTTGCTCTCCTGCTAGCGGAAAACCCCGCGTTTTACACAAACTTCGTGTGCAACTTTGGGATATTCTTAGCGTGGCAGCGAGATTTTACGTTCTTTAGTCGGGCGATACAGTACCAGCGTTTTGCCGATGACCTGTACATTGCAGGCGCCGGTTTCGCGTACGATAGCTTCCACGATCAAGGTTTTAGTATCGCGATCTTCCGAGGCGATTTTCACCTTGATAAGTTCATGGTGCTCTAACGCTTGTTCAATCTCGGCCAGTACCCCTTCGGTCAAACCATTATTGCCAAGCATAACTACAGGCTTGAGCGGATGTGCCAGACCTTTCAGGTGCTGTTTTTGTTTAGTACTCAGATTCATCGTATATTTTTGCTTACGTTGGGATTGAAAACGGGTCATTCTACCGCCATCTCCCATATATCACCAAATAGCTGTGTAGAAATTTACACCATTGGTTACGATGAACTGCCCTTTGGGAATGTGAAATGACAGGTAAAAAGCGTTCTGCCAGCTCGAGTCGCTGGCTTCAGGAACACTTTAGCGATAAATATGTTCAACAGGCACAGAAAAAGGGGTTACGTTCCCGTGCCTGGTTTAAACTTGATGAAATACAGCAAAGTGACAAAATTTTTAAACCGGGGATGACGATAGTTGATCTCGGTGCTGCACCCGGTGGCTGGTCGCAATATGCAGTTACGCAGATCGGCAACACCGGCCGCATTATCGCTTGCGATCTTTTACCTATGGATCCAATCGTTGGTGTGGACTTCCTTCAGGGCGACTTTCGTGATGAATTAGTCCTGAAAGCGTTACTTGAACGCGTAGGTGACAGTAAAGTACAAGTTGTCATGTCTGATATGGCGCCAAATATGTGTGGAACACCGGCGGTGGATATTCCCCGGGCCATGTATCTGGTAGAGCTGGCGCTTGGAATGGCTCGTGATGTATTAGCGCCAGGTGGTAGTTTTGTAGTGAAGGTGTTCCAGGGCGAAGGCTTCGATGAGTATCTAAGAGAGATTCGCTCCCTGTTTACGAAGGTCAAAGTTCGTAAGCCGGACTCTTCACGCGCCCGTTCGCGTGAAGTGTATATTGTAGCGACCGGGCGTAAACCATAACCGGCAGATTTCAAACGAAAGTTTGAAAGAAACTGGATATAGAGTATCCTGACGCTGTTTTTAACACAGTTGTAATATGAGGTTAATCCCTTGAGTGACATGGCGAAAAACCTAATTCTCTGGCTGGTCATTGCCGTTGTGCTGATGTCAGTATTCCAGAGCTTTGGGCCCAGCGAGTCTAATGGCCGTAAGGTTGATTACTCTACCTTCCTGCAAGAGGTCAATCAGGACCAGGTTCGTGAAGCGAAGATCAACGGACGTGAGATTAACGTTACCAAGAAAGATAGTAACCGTTACACGACCTACATCCCGGTTAACGATCCGAAGCTGCTTGATAACCTGCTGACCAAAAACGTCAAGGTTGTTGGCGAACCACCTGAAGAGCCGAGCCTGCTGGCTTCTATCTTCATTTCCTGGTTCCCAATGCTGCTGCTGATTGGTGTCTGGATCTTCTTCATGCGTCAGATGCAGGGCGGTGGTGGCAAAGGTGCCATGTCGTTCGGCAAGAGCAAAGCGCGCATGCTGACGGAAGATCAGATCAAAACGACTTTTGCTGACGTTGCGGGTTGTGACGAAGCAAAAGAAGAAGTCGCTGAGCTGGTTGAGTATCTGCGCGAACCGAGCCGTTTCCAGAAACTGGGCGGTAAAATCCCGAAAGGCGTCCTGATGGTTGGTCCTCCGGGTACGGGTAAAACCCTGCTGGCGAAAGCTATCGCAGGTGAAGCGAAGGTTCCATTCTTCACAATTTCCGGTTCTGATTTCGTGGAAATGTTCGTGGGTGTCGGTGCATCTCGTGTGCGTGACATGTTCGAACAAGCCAAGAAAGCGGCACCGTGCATCATCTTCATCGATGAAATCGACGCCGTAGGTCGCCAGCGTGGCGCAGGTCTGGGCGGTGGTCACGATGAACGTGAACAGACGCTGAACCAGATGCTGGTTGAGATGGACGGCTTCGAAGGTAACGAAGGTATTATCGTTATCGCAGCAACTAACCGTCCAGACGTTCTTGACCCTGCGCTGCTGCGTCCAGGCCGTTTCGACCGTCAGGTTGTGGTTGGTCTGCCAGACGTTCGCGGTCGTGAACAGATCCTGAAAGTGCATATGCGTCGCGTACCGCTGTCTCCGGATATCGATGCGGCAATCATTGCACGTGGTACGCCTGGCTTCTCCGGTGCTGACCTCGCGAACCTGGTGAACGAAGCGGCGCTGTTTGCTGCTCGTGGCAACAAGCGCGTAGTGTCGATGGTTGAATTCGAAAAAGCGAAAGACAAAATCATGATGGGTGCGGAACGTCGCTCCATGGTGATGACGGAAGCGCAGAAAGAATCTACCGCGTATCACGAAGCTGGCCACGCGATTATCGGTCGCCTGGTACCGGAACACGATCCGGTGCACAAAGTAACGATTATCCCGCGCGGTCGTGCACTGGGTGTGACCTTCTTCCTGCCTGAAGGCGACGCAATCAGCGCCAGCCGTCAGAAACTGGAAAGTCAGATCTCCACACTGTACGGTGGCCGTCTGGCGGAAGAGATCATCTACGGTGCTGAACATGTTTCTACCGGTGCGTCGAACGACATTAAAGTCGCGACTAACCTGGCGCGTAACATGGTTACTCAGTGGGGCTTCTCCGATAAACTCGGTCCGTTGCTGTACGCTGAAGAAGAAGGCGAAGTGTTCCTGGGACGTTCTGTGGCGAAAGCTAAACACATGTCCGATGAAACCGCTCGCATTATCGATCAGGAAGTTAAACTGCTGATTGAGCGTAACTATGACCGTGCACGTCGTTTGCTTAACGAAAACATGGACATTCTGCACTCGATGAAAGATGCGCTCATGAAATATGAGACCATCGATGCGCCGCAGATTGACGATCTGATGGCTCGCCGCGATGTGCGTCCGCCAGCGGGTTGGGAAGAACCGGGTTCTTCTAATAACAACTCTGGCAGCACCGGCAAGCCGAGTGCACCGCGTCCGGTTGATGAACCGCGTGCGCCGGACTCTGGCACTATGTCAGAGCAACTGGGCGACAAATAAGTTATCGTTGATGATGACCGTGTTTTAATTGAAAACCCTGGGGCTTGCTCCGGGGTTTTTCTTATCTGCATATTCAAGATTTTACCAGGGATAAAACTATGAAACTCTTTGCTCAGGGTTCTTCACTGGATCTCAGCCATCCGCACGTCATGGGGATTTTGAACGTCACGCCAGATTCTTTTTCCGATGGCGGAGCGCACAACTCTCTGGTTGAGGCGGTAAAACACGCAAACCTGATGATTAACGCCGGGGCGACTATCATTGATGTGGGCGGTGAGTCCACGCGTCCGGGCGCGGCTGATGTGAGTGTGGAAGAAGAGTTGCAGCGAGTGATCCCAGTGGTCGAGGCGATTGCTCAGCGTTTTGAAGTGTGGATTTCGGTCGATACCTCAAAACCCGAAGTGATTCGCGAATGCGCCAGAGTTGGCGCGCATATCATCAATGATATTCGCTCACTCTCGGAGCCTGGAGCGCTGGAAGCCGCAGCGGAGACCGGATTGCCGGTTTGCCTGATGCATATGCAGGGGCAGCCGAAAACCATGCAGGAAGCGCCAAAGTATGAGGATGTTTTTGCTGAGGTAAACCGTTACTTTGTTGAGCAAATAGCACGTTGCGAGCGGGCTGGAATCACAAAAGATAAATTGTTGCTCGACCCCGGATTCGGATTCGGTAAAAATCTCACTCACAACTACACATTACTGGCACGTTTGTCTGAGTTTCATCATTTTAATCTGCCATTGCTGGTTGGGATGTCACGAAAATCAATGGTTGGCCAGTTACTGAATGTGGGGCCATCTGAACGCCTGAGCGGTAGCCTTGCGTGCGCGGTGATTGCCGCAATGCAGGGGGCGCAGATCGTTCGTGTCCATGACGTCAAAGAAACCGTAGAAGCGATGCGTGTGGTGGAAGCCACATTGTCTGCAAAGGAAAAAAAACGCTATGAGTAATCGTAAATATTTTGGCACTGATGGGATCCGCGGCCGCGTAGGCGATGCCCCAATTACTCCTGACTTTGTGCTCAAGCTGGGCTGGGCTGCAGGGAAAGTGCTTGCTCGTCATGGTTCACGTAAAATTATTATCGGTAAAGATACGCGTATTTCCGGCTATATGCTGGAGTCTGCGCTGGAAGCGGGCCTGGCTGCCGCCGGACTCTCAGCCTCATTCACAGGGCCAATGCCAACACCCGCCGTTGCGTATCTGACGCGCGCCTTCCGTGCTGAGGCCGGGATTGTTATCTCCGCTTCGCACAACCCGTACTATGACAACGGGATTAAATTCTTCTCTACCGACGGGACTAAACTGCCGGATGCAGTGGAAGAAGCCATTGAAGCCGAGATGGAAAAAGCGATCACCTGCGTGGATTCCGCTGAACTGGGTAAAGCCACACGTATCGTTGATGCTGCCGGTCGCTATATCGAGTTTTGCAAAGGCACCTTCCCGAACGAATTGAGCCTGAATGAGCTTAAAATTGTGGTGGATTGCGCTAACGGTGCGACGTACCACATTGCGCCAAATGTACTGCGTGAACTGGGTGCAAACGTGATTGCCATTGGCTGTGAGCCAAACGGTGTGAATATCAATGAAGAAGTCGGTGCCACCGACGTCCGTGCCCTGCAGGCGCGCGTGATTGCGGAAAAAGCCGATCTGGGTATTGCGCTGGATGGCGATGGCGACCGCGTCATTATGGTTGACCACGAAGGTAATAAGGTCGATGGCGATCAGATCATGTACATCATCGCCCGTGAAGCCCTGCGTCAGGGTCAGCTGCGCGGTGGCGCGGTAGGTACGCTGATGAGCAACATGGGCCTCGAGCTGGCGCTGAAACAGCTGGGTATTCCGTTTGCCCGTGCAAAAGTTGGCGACCGTTATGTGCTGGAAAAAATGCAGGAAAAAGGCTGGCGTATCGGTGCCGAAAACTCTGGTCATGTGATCCTGCTGGACAAAACCACCACTGGTGACGGCATCGTGGCGGGCCTGCAGGTGCTGGCGGCGATGGTGCGCAACCATATGAGCTTGCACGACCTGTGCAGCGGCATGAAAATGTTCCCACAGCTGCTGGTTAACGTACGATACACAGCAGGTAGCGGCGATCCGCTGGAACATGAAAACGTGAAAGCGGTGATGGCGGAAGTGGAAGCGGCGCTGGGTAACCGTGGACGCGTCCTGCTGCGTAAGTCTGGTACCGAACCGTTAATTCGTGTGATGGTTGAAGGTGAAGACGAAGCGCAGGTGACTGAATTCGCCCACCGTATTGCCGATGCTGTGAAAGCGGCGTAATTCCGAAGAAAGTGAAAGCCGGAGTCTGAGACTCCGGCTTTTTTTTACTGTACGGCAAGCGGCTGTTTACGTCGGCGCTGCCAGAAGTAACCACCGACCATCAGTAGCACAAGGGCTGCCAGCCACGGCAGAACCGCCAGCAGATGCCCAGACCGGGCAAAGGTTAACGCAATCATCAGTAGCCAACCGCCCAGCATCGGAATCGCGGTACGCTTAACAATATCCACAGGCGAGACACCTGCAATCCCTGCGATAGCAATGATTACGCCGGCGATGGGCGATAACGTACGACCAATACCCGCAGAGATCTGGATAGGCAACATCATGACAGCGATATCGCTGCCGATATGACGGCTGATGTCCGGCACCATGGGTGCGAAGGAGAAAAATGCCGCATTCCCGGAGCCCATCAGCGCTGAAATTGCGAAGGTGATCAGGGTCATCAGCAGGATAATAGAGGCGGCGCTTAAGCCAAATTCACCGGAAAGTGACAACAGTGCGTCAACGGCACCAATGGCTTTCAGTCCGGCGGAAAAGACTTCACCGGCGATAATCAGTGTCACGACGGTGGCAAAAACGCTGCCCATGCTGTCGAAAACCTTTTGTACGCCAGCCATCACCTCGCGCGCCTTGCGATGACGGCAGTACTCACAAACCAGCGTAATAGCGAGGCTTATCAGTACGGCGGTATCCAGCGTGATCTTGAGTGAGCTGAATACTAAATCGCTGCACACCAGCATCAATACCAGCGGCAGCATGGGCAGAAACAGCCAGGCGATAGGTGCGTCGGCTTCATCAGTCGCCGTTAATGTCTGCATTTGCTGAGCTGTATTGTCGCCACTTTCCCGACGGTCAAAAAAGCGTTGCACAACAATATGCAGTAGGGCGATGAAAAGAATGACGGGTACAACGATCGGCAACTGATCCTGCACGAAATAGTTCACGACCTCGATGCCTGCAGTTTTGGCGGCGAGAACAGAGTTGCCGGAACCGGGGCCAAACTCAACCGCACAGGTACTGGCGATAACGGCGGCAACCGCGGCGCGGCTACAGCCAAGACGGGTAAGCAATGGGTAAAGCGTCGCCATCAACAGCAGACCCAATCCGGTGGCGCTGCTGATAAACAGCGACAGGAATTGACCCAGTAGCAGTGCCAGCCCCAGCAGCAGATAAGGCGAGTTCAGGCGTTGCAAAGGACGAGATGTCACCCGAACCAGTACCTGGCTTGCGCCAATGGCCGACATATAGGTGGCAAAACCACCAATCAGCATAATTTGCAGACCGAGGCCGCCGAGACGCACGCTCAGGGTATCGCGAATAAACTCAAAGGCGTCAAAGGGGCCAAATCCAGTGCTCTTTTTCACCAGGCCACTGAGTGAGGTCATTCCGCTAAAATGCGCGATAAGCAACAGCACAATCCCGGTCAATAACAGTACCGACTGGGGGTGATATTTTTTGAGGATTAGACGTCCGGCAAAAATGATGGCGATTAGCGCCAGTAGTAACGACATTCTTGCCCCCTTACTCGAAGTTGCCGGTAACCAGGCACTCGCCATCCCGCAGCAACGGTTTACCCGCGGCAAACAGATGGGCCAGCGAGAGGTCATCATTTAGTACACAGATATCAGCACGTTCTCCGGCGCAGAGCACGCCCCCGGAAATACCCAGCGAGCGCGCAACGTTTGCCGTCAGCATCGCGATGGCCTGTTGCACCGGAATCCCGACATCAATCAGGCGAGGAAGCAGGTTAAGATTGCCTGCGACCGGTGCTGCGCTTAAACCTTCAACGATACCCTGAGCGTTAAAGCGTGGAACGCTGCCGTTGCCGTCAGAACTGATCGTGATGCGCTCCGCCGGAACCTGTGCTTCGAGTGCGTGGAGAATCGCTTGTTCCTGAGGCATAAAACGACTGCCACCTGACGTAACATCGATATGGCCGCCGCGATGGGCAAAAGCAATTGCCTGTTCGAACAAGGGCTCAGTTCTCGCAACATGCGTCGGTGAAATATGGTGAATCGGAATACCCGCATCACACAGCTCAATAAGTTGCGACATCCCTTCCGGCAGATTCCCCAGGTGCACATGCAGCAAGCCTTTTTTCCCTGCCAGCAGGGAAGCGACGCGAATATCGCTCACTATCCTCAGCAACTCCTGGAAAGAGGGGTAAGAGCCACGGTGATCGGCGAGGGCGATTTTTACACCAAGAATTGCCGGAATGAAGGCCATATCATCGCGGATGGATCGCGTAATAGTTGGGCTGGGAACGGCGTAGGCTCCCGTGTGCATAAACGCGCGTAATCCCTCAAGGTTGAGAGACTGCATTTTAGCGTAGAGGTCTTTGGGTGAACGAGAAATGGCATCGGTGCCTAACACGCCAACCACCGTGGTAATACCTGCCTGAATCAGATCGCGCAGCTTGACGGCGGGCGTCCGACTGGCAAATCCGGCTTCACCACCGCCACCGGTAAGATGAACATGCTGATCGATGATACCAGGGATAACCCATTTACCCCGACAATCGATGACCTCGTTGATGCCATCAAACAATGAAATATCTTTTTCTACCGCCACAATTCGGTCGGCATGAATGAGTAGGGAGCAGAGGCCTAAATCCTCAGGAGAAAAAACACGGGCATTGGTCAATAAAGTAAACATAGCGGTCCTGTCAAACGTCGAGGGTGAGAGTCGGCAGGTGAAACGAAATATTGTTGTTATGATGCCCACCATAAAGCCATTACTATAACTATGACTATTACCGATTTGTTATTGGAGGATGCGGTTATGGCATGGCGGAGAGCACAAAGTGGATTGTAAGTGGCTGGAAGATTTTCTGGCCTTGAGCCAGCATGGAAACTACTCTCAGGCCGCGGCGCAGCGGCATATTACTCAACCTGCGTTGAGTCGGCGTATAAAGGCGCTGGAAGAGGTGCTGGGCGTACCTTTGTTTGACCGGACAACGACCCCCGTCACGCTGACGCGCTATGGTGAACGCTTTGAGCCTTATGCCCGGCATGTCCTCAGCACGTTAACAGAGGCACGTCATGAGCTGTCGGCGATGACGCCAGCAACGGATAACACGCTGGTGATGGTCAGCCTGCATACGCTGTCGGTGAATATCCTGCCGGATATGATCAACTACCTGCGACAGAGTGAGCCGCAGTTAAACTTTACGGTAAACGCCAGTATCCAGGGGATAGACAACCACTTCAATGCCCTGATGAACCGGCAAATTGATTTGCTGGTGACCTACGATTTACCGTCCGCGCAGCCTGGGCTGGAGATCGCTGGAGGGTTAAAACGTTCCCTATGGCGGTATGAGCGATTTATACCGGTTATTTCAGCCCAGTTGGCTGATGCGCTTAATGATCCGCATGCTCCGATTCCGTGGCTATGCTACAGCGACTACACCTTTGTCAGACGTATTATTGAGTCGGCAGAACAACGCGTCCGCCCACGGCTAAAAAAAGTATTTGAGAGTGGTTTAAGCGAAACGATACGAGAAATGGTACTGCGCCATATGGGAGTGGCCTGGTTACCTGAATCGATGGTGGCGGAAGAGTTGGTGAATCAGCAAATTATTCACTGCTGGCCAGAAAATACAGACCTGATTTGTGAAATCCCCGTTGTGGTATGGGCGAATCTTGAAGATCAACGTGCCGTTATGCAGAGATGCTGGGAGAAGTTGCTGCGTTTTTGATTGATATGGCGATTTTTTCCGCAGTTGATACAATGCTAACAAATTGCCCTTGCGAAGGTTATTCGCTTTGGTTAGTATTCACACCCGCTTCAGTGGGAAACAGTAAATATTCCCGCTTTAATGGTCGAAGCATTGTACGCGGCAACTCCGCAAGGAACAGGTTGATTATGCACGAAGCTCTTTTAGTAGTTTTCCTTATTGTGGCAATTGGCCTGGTAGGCTTGATCATGCTGCAGCAAGGCAAAGGCGCTGATATGGGAGCCTCTTTTGGCGCAGGCGCTTCTGGTACTCTGTTTGGTTCAAGTGGTTCTGGTAACTTCATGACCCGTATGACAGCTGTATTGGGAACCTTGTTCTTCATCATCAGTCTGGTGCTGGGTAACATGAACAGCAATAAGACCAATAAAGGAAGTGAGTGGGAAAATCTGAGCGCACCGGCGAAAACCGAGCAAACTCAGCCAGCTGCTCCGGCTCAGCCGACCAGCGATATCCCACGCTAAGTATTCTGTACCGAGGTGGTGGAATTGGTAGACACGCTACCTTGAGGTGGTAGTGCCCTAACGGGCTTGTGGGTTCGAGTCCCATCCTCGGTACCAAATTCCAAAAAAAAGACGCTGCAAAGCGTCTTTTTTTTCGTCTGTTATTTATGGCTGTCTGTAGGTCGGATAAGCGTAGCATCATCAGGCGTTGTAATAATGTCGGATGGCGGCGTAAACGCCTTATCCGACCTACAGACATCCTATATTCCGCGCATAAAAAAGGCCGCTTGCGCGGCCTTAAGATAGTGAATCTTTACTTCGCCTTATTTTCCAGATTCTCAACCTGCGGCAGGCCGGTTGCGGAAGAGGCGGTCAGCAGGCCAGACTGCGCATAGCCGAACAGCTTCTCGCGGGTATCGGTGATATCCAGGTTACGCATGGTCAACTGACCGATACGATCGTCCGGAGAGAATACGGAGTCGCCTTTTTCCATCGTCAGACGTTCTGGTTTGTACGTCAGATTGTCAGACACGGTGTTGAGGATTGAGTAGTCATTACCACGACGCAGTTCCAGCGTGACTTCACCGGTAATCTGGCTGGCAACCCAACGCTGCAGACCGTCACGCAGCATCAGCGCCTGAGAGTCGAACCAGCGTCCCTGATACAGCAGACGACCAAGCTGGCGACCATGTGCGTGATACTGCTCGATGGTATCTTCGTTGTGAATACCGGTCAGCAGACGCTCGTAGGCGATATGCAGCAATGCCATCCCCGGGGCTTCGTAGATGCCACGGCTCTTCGCTTCAATGATGCGGTTTTCAATCTGATCGCTCATACCCAGACCGTGACGGCCGCCGATACGGTTGGCTTCCAGCATCATCTCAACGTCGTCGCTGAAGGTTTTACCGTTCAGAGCAACCGGATGACCCTGTTCAAAACGAACGGTAACTTCTTCCGCAGGAATTTTGACGTTTTCGTCCCAGAATTTGACGCCCATGATCGGGTTAACAATCTTGACGCTGGAGTTCAGAAATTCCAGATCTTTAGCTTCGTGCGTTGCACCCAACATATTGGAGTCAGTGGAGTAGGCTTTCTCAACGGACATTTTGTAGTCGAAACCACAGGCAATCATAAATTCGGACATCTCATGGCGACCGCCGAGTTCATCGATAAAATCGGTATCCAGCCATGGTTTGTAAATCTGCAGTTCGGCGTTGGTCAGCAGACCGTAACGATAGAAACGTTCAATATCGTTACCTTTATAGGTGCTACCGTCGCCCCAGATGTTTACACCATCTTCTTTCATTGCGGCAACCAGCATGGTGCCGGTCACGGCACGGCCCAGCGGGGTGGTATTGAAGTAGGTCAGTCCGCCGGTGGTGTTGTGGAATGCACCGCACTGAATGGCAGCGATCCCTTCGGCAACCAGCTGCTTACGGCAATCTACCAGGCGAGCATTCTCAGCACCATATTCCATTGCACGGCGAGGAATGGCGTCATAGTCATCCTCATCCGGCTGGCCCAAATTCGCAGTATATGCATATGGGACAGCCCCTTTTTGTCGCATCCACAGCAGTGCTGCGCTGGTGTCCAGGCCGCCGGAAAAAGCGATACCAATACGTTGACCTACCGGGAGATGCTTGAGAATCGTCGTCATAAAATAAAACCCTGCTTGATAGACTGGTGAAGAGGTCGGCTTATTATATTAATTGCATTTTTATGCAAAATAAATGAGTTTTCATTTAATCATCTTTTCTGGATGACAGGAAGAGTTTAGTGAGAATTTCGTTAAATAACGGCGTGGGCGGCATATTTATCTTGCTGGGCTAGTGCTGGGCAGCATTCATTGATTTGCATAGTCGTAACAAGGTTGACATAACGCATAGTAAATCAATATACTGTGCGCAGATTTTACGTCCCGTCTCGGTACCAAATCCCAGCAGTATTTGCATTTTTTACCCAAAACGAGTAAAATTTGCCACGTTTCAGGCGCGGGGTGGAGCAGCCTGGTAGCTCGTCGGGCTCATAACCCGAAGGTCGTCGGTTCAAATCCGGCCCCCGCAACCACTTTCCCTTAGAGTTCTTTTTCAAATATACTGTGAAGACTTAGGCCTTCGTAGCTGGATTTGAAAAAAATTCTTTCGGAAGGTTCTCCGAACCGCAGGTGCGGTTATAGGGTTCAGTTATCTAAAGCCCCGATTTATCGGGGTTTTTTGTTATCTGACTACAGAATAACTGGGCTTTAGGCCCTTTTTTTATGTCTTGGGGGTGGGCTTGTCCACATTAGAGCAAAAATTAACAGAGATGATTACAGCGCCAGTTGAAGCCCTGGGCTACGAACTGGTCGGCATCGAATTTATTCGTGGTCGCACATCCACACTGCGCATCTATATTGATAGTGAAGATGGCATCAATGTTGATGATTGTGCTGATGTGAGCCATCAGGTAAGCGCCGTGATGGATGTCGAAGACCCAATCACCGTTGCCTATAACCTTGAAGTCTCCTCTCCGGGTCTCGACCGTCCTCTGTTCACAGCTGAACACTACGTGCGTTTCCTGGGTGAAGAAGTCACGCTGGTTCTTCGTATGGCGGTACAAAACCGTCGTAAATGGCAGGGCGTTATCAAAGCGGTGGACGGTGAGATGATCACGGTCACAGTCGAAGGCAAAGATGAAGTGTTCGCGCTGAGTAATATCCAGAAGGCGAACCTGGTTCCCCACTTTTAACAGTCTGGATTGAGGTGAAAAGCCCGCGATGAACAAAGAAATTTTGGCTGTTGTTGAAGCCGTATCCAACGAAAAAGCGCTGCCACGCGAGAAAATTTTTGAAGCGCTGGAAAGTGCGCTGGCTACAGCAACAAAGAAAAAATATGAGCAAGAGATCGACGTTCGCGTAGAAATCGATCGTAAAAGCGGTGATTTCGATACCTTCCGTCGTTGGGTAATCGTAGAAGAAGTTACTCAGCCGACCAAAGAAATTACGCTGGAAGCGGCACGCTTCGAAGACGAAAGTCTGAACGTGGGCGAATATGTTGAAGATCAGATTGAATCTGTCACCTTTGACCGTATCACCACCCAGACCGCGAAGCAGGTTATCGTACAGAAAGTACGTGAAGCTGAACGCGCAATGGTTGTTGATCAGTTCCGCGAACACGAAGGCGAAATCGTCACCGGTGTGGTGAAGAAAGTAAACCGCGACAACATTTCTCTGGATCTGGGCAGTAATGCTGAAGCTGTGATCCTGCGTGAAGACATGCTGCCGCGTGAAAACTTCCGCCCTGGTGACCGTATTCGTGGCGTTCTGTACTCAGTTCGCCCGGAAGCGCGCGGTGCACAGCTGTTCGTAACCCGTTCCAAGCCGGAAATGCTGATTGAGCTGTTCCGCATTGAAGTGCCGGAAATCGGCGAAGAAGTTATCGAAATTAAAGCGGCTGCTCGCGATCCGGGATCGCGTGCGAAAATCGCCGTTAAGACCAACGACAAGCGTATTGATCCGGTCGGCGCCTGTGTTGGTATGCGCGGTGCGCGCGTTCAGGCGGTTTCTACCGAACTGGGCGGCGAGCGTATCGATATCGTCCTGTGGGATGATAACCCGGCGCAGTTCGTGATTAACGCAATGGCGCCAGCAGACGTCGCTTCTATCGTGGTGGATGAAGACAAACACACCATGGATATCGCGGTTGAAGCCGGTAACCTGGCTCAGGCGATTGGACGTAATGGTCAGAACGTCCGCCTGGCTTCACAACTGAGCGGTTGGGAACTCAACGTGATGACCGTTGATGACCTGCAAGCGAAGCATCAGGCTGAAGCACATGCAGCCATCGATACCTTCACCAAATATCTCGATATCGATGAAGATTTCGCGACCGTTCTGGTGGAAGAAGGTTTTGCGACGCTGGAAGAACTGGCCTACGTGCCAATGAAAGAACTGCTGGAAATTGACGGCCTGGATGAACAGACCGTTGAAGCGCTGCGCGAGCGTGCTAAAAACGCACTGACCACTCTGGCACTGGCCCAGGAAGAAAGCCTCGGTGATAACAAACCGGCTGACGATCTGCTGAATCTGGAAGGATTGGATCGTGAGATGGCCTTCAAACTGGCGGCCCGTGGTGTTTGTACGCTGGAAGATCTCGCTGAACAGGGCATTGATGATCTGGCTGATATCGAAGGGTTGACCGACGAAAAAGCCGGTGAGCTGATTATGGCTGCCCGTAATATTTGCTGGTTCGGCGACGAAGCGTAATAAACTGTAGCAGGAAGGAACAGTATGACAGATGTAACCGTAAAAACGCTGGCTGCAGAGATACAGACTTCCGTAGATCGCCTGGTACAGCAATTTGCTGATGCCGGTATTCCGAAGTCTGCTGACGACTCTGTGTCCGCACAAGAGAAACAAACCTTACTGGCGCATTTGAACCGTGAAAACGGCTCAGCGCCGGATAAGTTGACATTGCAGCGTAAAACGCGCAGTACTCTCAATATTCCAGGTACCGGTGGAAAAAGCAAATCGGTACAAATCGAAGTCCGCAAGACACGCACCTTTGTGAAACGCGATCCGCAAGAGGCTGAACGCCTTGCCGCGGAAGAGCAGGCGCAGCGTGAAGCGGAAGAGCAAGCCCGTCGTGAGGCAGAAGAAGCTGCCAAACGCGAGGCGCAACAAAAAGCCGAACGTGAGGCCGCAGAACAAGCTAAGCGTGAAGCCGCTGATAAAGCGAAACGTGAAGCTGCGGAAAAAGACAAAGTGAGCAATCAACAGACCGACGATATGACTAAAACCGCCCAGGCCGAAAAAGCCCGCCGTGAAAATGAAGCCGCAGAACTGAAGCGTAAAGCGGAAGAAGAAGCACGTCGCAAGCTTGAAGAAGAAGCGCGCCGCGTAGCGGAAGAAGCTCGCCGTATGGCGGAAGAAAACGAGAAAAATGGTGTGAATAACGCTGAACCTGTCGAAGACACCAGTGATTATCACGTCACCACCTCTCAGCATGCTCGCCAGGCTGAAGACGAGAACGATCGTGAAGTTGAAGGCGGTCGTGGTCGTACTCGCAGCACTAAAGCAGCGCGTCCGGCGAAAAAAGGTAACAAACACGCTGAATCTAAAGCTGACCGTGAAGAAGCACGTGCAGCGGTTCGCGGCGGTAAAGGCGGTAAGCAGCGTAAAGGTTCCGCTCTGCAGCAGGGCTTCCAGAAGCCAGCTCAGGCCGTTAACCGTGACGTTGTGATCGGCGAAACCATCACCGTTGGCGATCTGGCGAACAAGATGGCGGTCAAAGGCTCTCAGGTCATCAAAGCGATGATGAAACTGGGCGCAATGGCGACCATCAACCAGGTCATCGACCAGGAAACCGCACAGCTGGTTGCCGAAGAGATGGGCCACAAAGTTATCCTGCGTCGTGAAAACGAGCTGGAAGAAGCAGTAATGAGCGACCGTGACACCGGCGCTGCGGCTGAACCGCGCGCACCGGTAGTGACCATCATGGGTCACGTTGACCACGGTAAAACGTCTCTGCTGGACTACATTCGTTCAACGAAAGTGGCCTCTGGCGAAGCGGGCGGCATTACTCAGCACATCGGTGCGTACCACGTTGAAACTGACAACGGTATGATCACCTTCCTGGACACCCCGGGTCACGCCGCGTTTACCTCCATGCGTGCTCGTGGTGCTCAGGCAACGGATATCGTTGTTCTGGTTGTTGCAGCAGACGACGGCGTGATGCCGCAGACTATCGAAGCTATCCAGCACGCGAAAGCGGCAGGTGTGCCGGTAGTTGTTGCAGTCAACAAAATCGATAAACCGGAAGCGGATCCAGATCGCGTTAAAAACGAACTGTCCCAGTACGGCATCATGCCGGAAGAGTGGGGCGGCGAGAGCCAGTTCGTTCACGTTTCTGCGAAAGCGGGTACCGGTATCGACGAACTGCTGGATGCTATCCTGCTGCAGGCCGAAGTACTGGAACTGAAAGCTGTGCGTAAAGGTATGGCGAGCGGTGCGGTTATCGAATCCTTCCTGGATAAAGGTCGTGGCCCGGTTGCTACCGTCCTGGTTCGCGAAGGTACCCTGAACAAGGGCGATATCGTTCTGTGTGGTTTCGAATACGGCCGCGTTCGTGCGATGCGTAACGAACTGGGTCAGGAAGTACTGGAAGCAGGTCCGTCCATTCCGGTGGAAATCCTCGGTCTGTCCGGTGTTCCGGCTGCGGGTGACGAAGTTACTGTTGTTCGTGACGAGAAGAAAGCGCGTGAAGTTGCACTGTACCGTCAGGGCAAATTCCGTGAAGTTAAACTGGCTCGTCAGCAGAAATCTAAACTTGAGAACATGTTCGCCAACATGACCGAAGGCGAAGTTCACGAAGTGAACATCGTGCTGAAGGCTGACGTACAGGGTTCTGTAGAAGCGATTTCCGACTCTTTACTGAAACTGTCTACCGACGAAGTAAAAGTGAAGATCATCGGTTCTGGCGTAGGTGGTATCACCGAAACCGACGCGACCCTGGCTGCGGCATCCAACGCGATTCTGGTTGGCTTCAACGTACGTGCTGATGCCTCTGCACGTAAAGTTATCGAATCAGAAAGCCTGGATCTGCGTTACTACTCCGTCATCTATCATCTGATCGACGAAGTGAAAGCTGCGATGAGCGGCATGCTGTCTCCGGAGCTGAAACAGCAGATCATTGGTCTGGCTGAAGTTCGTGATGTGTTCAAATCACCGAAATTCGGCGCTATCGCAGGCTGTATGGTTACCGAAGGCACGATTAAACGTCACAACCCAATCCGCGTACTGCGTGACAACGTGGTTATCTATGAAGGCGAGCTGGAATCCCTGCGCCGCTTCAAAGATGACGTTAACGAAGTCCGTAACGGTATGGAATGTGGTATCGGCGTTAAGAACTACAACGACGTTCGCGTTGGCGATATGATCGAAGTGTTCGAGATCATCGAGATCAAACGTACAATTGCTTAAGGTTGTTCGGGTGTAGGCCGGATAAGGCGTTTACGCCGACATCCGGCAATGTAATGCCTGATGGCTCTACGCTTATCAGGCCTACAGCCTAATCACCGAATTATTTTCAAAAGGGGCTGAATGCCCCTTTTTTGTCTGGAGAATTTATTATGGCGAAAGAATTTGGTCGCCCGCAGCGTGTCGCGCAGGAGATGCAGAAAGAAATCGCACTCATCCTGCAACGCGAAATCAAAGACCCGCGTGTTGGCATGATGACCACCGTATCGGGTGTTGAGATGTCCCGTGATCTGGCATATGCCAAAGTATTCGTGACTTTCCTCAACGATCAGGACGAAGCTGCTGTGAAAAACGGCATTAAGGCACTGCAGGAAGCCTCTGGTTTTATCCGTTCTCTGCTGGGTAAAGCAATGCGTCTGCGTATCGTGCCTGAGCTGACCTTCTTCTACGACAACTCGTTGGTTGAAGGGATGCGCATGTCCAACCTGGTGACCAGCGTGGTGAAACATGACGATGAGCGTCGTGTGAACCCAGCGGACGACAGCAAGGAGGACTGATGAGTCGTCCTCGTCGTCGTGGTCGCGATATTCACGGTGTCCTGCTGCTGGATAAGCCGCAGGGCATGTCCAGCAATGACGTGCTGCAAAAAGTAAAGCGCATCTACAATGCCAACCGCGCGGGACATACCGGCGCGTTGGATCCGCTGGCGACAGGTATGCTGCCTATCTGCCTCGGTGAAGCGACAAAGTTTTCACAGTATTTGCTGGATTCTGACAAACGCTATCGCGTGGTTGCCCGTCTGGGCCAGCGTACTGACACTTCCGATGCCGATGGACAGATCGTGCAGGAGCGTCCGGTAACCTTCACCGCAGAACAACTGGCGAGCGCGCTGGAGACTTTCCGCGGCGATATCGAGCAGATTCCGTCGATGTATTCGGCGCTGAAGTATCAGGGTAAGAAGCTGTACGAATATGCGCGTCAGGGCATTGAAGTGCCGCGTGAAGCGCGCCCGATTACCGTCTATGAGCTGCTGTTTATCCGTCACGAAGGTAACGAACTGGAGCTGGAAGTTCACTGCTCCAAAGGCACCTATATTCGTACCATCGTTGACGATCTCGGTGAGAAGCTGGGCTGCGGCGCGCACGTAACGTATCTGCGTCGTCTGACGGTCAGCAAGTATCCGGTGGATCGTATGGTCACGCTGGAACACCTGCGTGAGCTGGTCGAACAGGCAGAACAGCAGAACATTCCGGCGGCTCAGCTGCTTGATCCTTTGCTGATGCCAATGGACAGTCCGGCATCGGACTATCCTGTTGTTAATTTGCCTTTAACATCGTCGGTTTACTTTAAAAATGGTAATCCGGTACGGACGACAGGCGCCCCGCAGGAAGGGCTGGTACGCGTGACGGAAGGCGATGACGGCAAGTTTATTGGCATGGGGGAGATGGACGATGAAGGTCGTGTCGCCCCCCGCCGCCTGGTGGTTGAGTATCCTGCATAGCGCTCTCTGTCTTGCGATAAAAGGGCGCTGCGAGTAGAATACTGCCGCTTAACGTCGCGTAAATTGTTTAACAATCTGCGTGGCGTATACACAAAACCATTCGAGCTGCATCAAGGCGGCAAGTCTGAGAATCCTCAGGAGCTTACTTAGGTAAGTGACTGAGGTGAGCGGACGCAGCCAACGCAGAGTAAGTTTGAAGGATAAAGTGTATACACTGGGATAGCTGAATTAGAGATCGGCATCCTTTCATTCTTATCACTTTGGAGTTTTAAAATGTCTCTAAGTACTGAAGCTACCGCTAAAATCGTTTCTGAGTTTGGTCGTGATGCAAACGACACCGGTTCTACCGATGTTCAGGTTGCTCTGTTGACTGCACAGATTAACCACCTGCAGGGCCACTTTGCAGAGCACAAAAAAGATCACCACAGCCGTCGTGGTCTGCTGCGCATGGTTTCTCAGCGTCGTAAACTGCTCGACTACCTGAAACGTAAAGATGTTGCACGTTACACCGCGCTGATCGAGCGTCTGGGCCTGCGTCGCTAATTCTTTCGAGTTTCAGAAAGAGGGGGCCTTCATGGCCCCTTTTTTCCAGCAGATGGCAGCAATTCGCTGGAAACTAATGTATTGTTGCTATGAATGATCTTCCGTTGCAGAGGTTCGCGCGGCTAATGAGAGGCTTTACTCATGCTTATGGGTTAGGGTTGTCATTAGTCGCGAGGATGCGCAGAAGATCGGGTATTAACGATGGCGCAAAAATGTGCCGTCAAAAAATAGAGAAAGGATATTATTTTGCTTAATCCGATCGTTCGTAAATTCCAGTACGGTCAGCATACCGTTACGCTGGAAACCGGCATGATGGCGCGTCAGGCGACTGCCGCTGTTATGGTTAGCATGGATGACACCGCGGTATTCGTTACCGTTGTTGGCCAGAAAAAAGCGAAACCAGGCCAGGACTTTTTCCCGCTGACCGTTAACTATCAGGAGCGTACCTACGCTGCTGGCCGTATCCCGGGTAGCTTCTTCCGTCGTGAAGGCCGTCCGAGCGAAGGCGAAACCCTGATCGCGCGTCTGATTGACCGCCCGGTTCGCCCGCTGTTCCCGGAAGGCTTCGTTAACGAAGTTCAGGTTATCGCGACCGTTGTTTCCGTTAACCCGCAGGTTAACCCGGACATCGTGGCAATGATTGGTGCATCTGCTGCGCTGACTCTGTCTGGTATCCCATTCAACGGCCCGATCGGTGCTGCACGTGTTGGTTACATCAATGACCAGTACGTACTGAACCCGACTCAGGACGAACTGAAAGAAAGCAAGCTGGACCTGGTTGTTGCAGGTACTGAAGCAGCCGTACTGATGGTTGAATCCGAAGCTGAACTGCTGAGCGAAGATCAGATGCTGGGCGCTGTTGTGTTCGGTCACGAACAGCAGCAGGTTGTGATTCAGGCGATCAACGAGCTGGCGAAAGAAGCTGGCAAACCGCGTTGGGACTGGCAGCCAGAAGCCGTCAACGAAGCGCTGAACGCGCGCGTTGCCGCACTGGCAGAAGCTCGTCTGAGCGATGCTTACCGTATCACTGACAAACAAGAGCGTTATGCTCAAGTTGACGTGATCAAGTCTGAAACCATCGCGACTCTGGTGGCTGAAGACGAAACCCTGGACGCTAACGAACTGGGTGAAATCCTGCACGCTATCGAGAAAAACGTTGTTCGTAGCCGCGTACTGGCAGGCGAGCCGCGCATCGATGGCCGTGAAAAAGACATGATCCGTGGCCTGGACGTGCGTACTGGCGTTCTGCCGCGTACCCACGGTTCCGCACTGTTCACCCGTGGCGAAACTCAGGCGCTGGTTACTGCGACCCTGGGCACCACGCGTGATGCGCAGAACCTCGACGAACTGATGGGCGAGCGTACTGACAACTTCCTGTTCCACTACAACTTCCCTCCGTACTGCGTAGGTGAAACCGGTATGGTCGGTTCTCCGAAGCGTCGTGAGATTGGTCACGGCCGTCTGGCGAAGCGTGGCGTACTGGCAGTAATGCCGGAACTGGATAAATTCCCGTACACCGTGCGTGTGGTTTCTGAAATCACCGAATCTAACGGTTCTTCTTCCATGGCTTCCGTATGTGGTGCTTCCCTGGCGCTGATGGACGCAGGTGTGCCGATCAAAGCCGCCGTTGCGGGTATCGCGATGGGTCTGGTGAAAGAAGGCGACAACTTTGTTGTTCTGTCTGACATCCTGGGCGACGAAGACCACCTGGGCGATATGGACTTCAAAGTGGCGGGTTCCCGCGACGGTATCTCTGCACTGCAGATGGATATCAAAATTGAAGGTATCACCAAAGAAATCATGCAGGTTGCTCTGAACCAGGCTAAAGGTGCGCGTCTGCACATCCTGGGTGTGATGGAACAAGCGATCAACGCTCCGCGCGGCGACATTTCTCAGTTCGCTCCGCGTATCCACACCATCAAGATCAGCCCGGACAAGATCAAAGATGTTATCGGTAAAGGCGGTTCTGTTATCCGTGCTCTGACCGAAGAAACCGGCACCACCATTGAAATCGAAGATGATGGTACCGTGAAGATTGCTGCGACCGACGGTGAGAAAGCGAAATATGCTATCCGTCGTATCGAAGAGATCACCGCAGAGATCGAAGTTGGCCGTATCTACAATGGTAAAGTGACCCGTATCGTTGACTTTGGCGCGTTCGTTGCCATCGGTGGCGGTAAAGAAGGTCTGGTACACATCTCTCAGATCGCTGACAAGCGCGTAGAGAAAGTGACCGACTACCTGCAGATGGGCCAGGAAGTACCGGTCAAAGTTCTGGAAGTTGATCGCCAGGGCCGTGTACGTCTGAGCATTAAAGAAGCAACTGAGCAGTCTCAGCCTGCAGGCGAACCGGAAGCTCCGGCAAGCCAGGGCGAGTAAGGTTGCCATTGCCCTCCGTGAAAGCGGAGGGCCTTTAACCCGGCAGGATGCCTTGTTAGCAACCGGGGAACCTGGACGTTCATTCAATCGTTGTCTTCGGGAGTGGGAAATGAAGCCTTTTTTGCGCTGGTGTTTCGTTGCGACAGCACTCACGCTGGCTGGATGCAGTAATTCCGCCTGGCGAAAGAGTGAAGTCCTCGCAGTACCATTGCAACCGACTTTGCAGCAGGAAGTGATTCTGGCACGTATGGAACAAATTCTTGCCAGTCGGGCTTTAACCGATGACGAACGCGCACAGCTTTTATATGAGCGCGGAGTGTTGTATGATAGTCTCGGTCTGAGGGCACTGGCGCGAAATGATTTTTCACAAGCGCTGGCAATCCGACCAGATATGCCTGAAGTATTCAATTACTTAGGTATATATTTAACGCAGGCAGGCAATTTTGATGCTGCCTATGAAGCGTTTGATTCTGTACTTGAGCTTGATCCAACTTACAACTACGCGCACTTAAATCGCGGTATCGCATTGTATTACGGCGGTCGCGACAAGTTAGCGCAAGATGATCTGCTAGCGTTTTATCAAGACGATCCCAATGATCCTTTCCGTAGTCTGTGGCTTTATCTTGCCGAGCAGAAGCTCGATGAGAAGCAGGCTAAAGAAGCGTTGAAACAACGCTTTGAGAAATCGGATAAAGAGCAATGGGGATGGAACATTGTCGAGTTCTACCTGGGCAACATTAGCGAAGCAACGCTGATGGAACGCCTGAAGGCGGACGCAACGGATAACACCTCGCTCGCTGAGCATCTCAGTGAAACCAACTTCTATTTAGGTAAGTACTACCTAAGTCTGGGGGATTTGGACAACGCTACGGCATTGTTCAAACTGGCGGTGGCTAACAACGTTCATAACTTTGTTGAGCACCGATACGCATTGTTGGAATTATCGCTCCTGGGCCAGGACCAAGATGACCTGGCAGAATCGGACCAGCAATAGCTGACGTACACATCAGCCCGTAATCTTTTTTGATTGCCATCACCTTCACGGGTGAGGGCGTTGTTGTTCGTTAATACACCTACTTTGAGCCGGTTCACACTTTTCAATGAAAATTGCAGATCAATTTCATGATGAGTTATGTAGACTGGCCGCCATTAATTTTGAGGCACACGTACTACATGGCTGAATTCGAAACCACTTTTGCAGATCTGGGCCTGAAGGCTCCTATCCTTGAAGCCCTTAACGATCTGGGTTACGAAAAACCATCTCCAATCCAGGCAGAGTGCATTCCGCATCTGCTGGGCGGCCGCGATGTTCTGGGTATGGCCCAGACAGGTAGCGGCAAAACTGCAGCGTTCTCTTTACCGCTGCTCAACAATCTTGATCCTGAGCTGAAGGCACCTCAGATTCTGGTGCTGGCACCGACCCGCGAACTGGCGGTTCAGGTAGCAGAAGCCATGACGGATTTCTCTAAACACATGCGCGGCGTGAACGTGGTTGCCCTGTACGGCGGCCAGCGTTATGACGTGCAATTACGTGCCCTGCGTCAGGGGCCACAGATCGTCGTCGGTACGCCGGGCCGTCTGCTGGATCACCTGAAGCGCGGTACTCTGGACCTCTCCAAACTGAGCGGTCTGGTACTGGACGAAGCTGACGAAATGCTGCGTATGGGCTTCATCGAAGACGTTGAAACCATCATGGCGCAGATCCCGGAAGGTCATCAGACCGCTCTGTTCTCTGCAACCATGCCGGAAGCGATTCGTCGTATTACCCGCCGCTTTATGAAAGAGCCGCAGGAAGTACGTATTCAGTCCAGCGTTACTACCCGTCCTGACATCAGCCAGAGCTACTGGACTGTGTGGGGCATGCGTAAAAATGAAGCGCTGGTGCGTTTCCTGGAAGCAGAAGACTTTGATGCGGCGATTATCTTCGTTCGCACCAAAAATGCGACCCTGGAAGTAGCAGAAGCGCTGGAGCGTAGCGGTTATAGCAGCGCTGCACTGAACGGCGACATGAACCAGTCCCTGCGTGAGCAGACTCTGGAGCGTCTGAAAGATGGTCGTCTGGATATTCTGATTGCCACCGACGTTGCGGCCCGTGGCCTGGACGTTGAGCGTATCAGCCTGGTTGTCAACTACGACATCCCGATGGATTCCGAGTCTTACGTTCACCGTATCGGCCGTACCGGTCGTGCGGGTCGTGCGGGTCGTGCGCTGCTGTTCGTTGAGAACCGCGAGCGTCGTCTGCTGCGTAACATCGAACGCACCATGAAGCTGACTATTCCGGAAGTAGAGCTGCCGAACGCAGATCTGCTGGGCAAACGCCGTCTGGAAAAATTCGCCGCTAAAGTACAGCAGCAGCTGGAAAGTAGCGATCTGGATCAGTACCGTGCTCTGCTGGCGAAAATGCAGCCGGAAGAAGAGCTGGATATCGAAACGCTGGCAGCTGCACTGCTGAAAATGGCTCAGGGCGAACGTCCTCTGATCCTGCCGCCAGATGCGCCGATGCGTCCGAAACGCGAATTCCGCGACCGTGATGACCGTGGTCCGCGTGACCGCAACGATCGTGGCCCTCGTGACCGCAACGATCGTGGCCCTCGTGACCGTAATGACCGTGGTGGTGAAGACCGTCCGCGTCGTGAACGTCGTGACGTTGGTGACATGCAGCTGTACCGCATTGAAGTGGGCCGTGATGACGGTGTTGAAGTTCGTCATATCGTTGGTGCGATTGCTAACGAAGGTGATATCAGCAGCCGTTACATCGGTAACATCAAGCTGTTTGCTTCCCACTCCACCATCGAACTGCCGAAAGGTATGCCGGGCGACGTGCTGCAGCACTTTACCCGTACTCGCATCCTGAACAAGCCGATGAACATGCAGCTGGTTGGCGATGCAGTTCCGCACACCGGTGGTGAGCGTCGTGGCGGTGGTCGTTTCAGCGGTGAGCGTCGTGAAGGCGGTCGCGGTGAAGGTCGTAACTTTAGCGGTGAACGTCGTGAAGGCGGTCGTGGCGATGGTCGTCGTTTCAGCGGCGAACGTCGTGAAGGCAACCGTGGTCCGCGTCGTGACGATTCTTCTGCTCCGCGCCGTGATGACTCTGCTGGTCGTCGTCGTTTCGGCGGTGATGCATAAGCCTTTTAGCTTTATAGCTGTAAAGTAAAATATACGGCCCCGATCTCAACAATCGGGGCTTTTTTTATTTCAATTGTACTCGTGTACTGGTACAGTGCAGCACATTGAGATGTAGTCACAAGATAAATGACTGGAGAGATGGCTAAATGGCAACACTAACCACCACCCAAACGTCACCTTCGCTGCTCGGCGGCGTGGTGATCATCGGCGGCACCATTATTGGCGCGGGGATGTTTTCTCTGCCAGTGGTCATGTCCGGGGCGTGGTTCTTCTGGTCAATGGCGGCGCTGATCTTTACCTGGTTCTGCATGCTGCACTCCGGGCTGATGATCCTTGAAGCTAACCTCAATTACCGCATTGGCTCCAGTTTTGACACCATCACGAAAGATCTGCTGGGCAAAAGCTGGAACGTGGTGAACGGCATCTCGATTGCTTTCGTTCTCTATATTCTGACCTACGCGTATATCTCGGCGAGCGGATCAATCCTGCACCACACCTTCTCGGAGATGTCGTTGAACGTTCCTGCACGTGCGGCAGGTCTTGGTTTTGCGCTGCTGGTGGCGTTTGTGGTGTGGTTAAGCACCAAAGCGGTGAGCCGCATGACGGCGATTGTGCTGGGTGCGAAGGTAATTACCTTTTTCCTGACTTTCGGCAGTTTATTAGGGCACGTTCAGCCCACAACGTTGTTTAACGTGGCGGAAAGCAACGCTTCGTATACGCCGTACCTGCTGATGACGCTGCCGTTCTGTCTGGCCTCATTCGGCTATCACGGCAATGTCCCGAGCCTGATGAAGTACTACGGCAAAGATCCGAAGACCATCGTTAAGTGTCTGGTTTACGGCACGCTGCTGGCGCTGGTGCTGTATACCGTGTGGTTACTGGGGACGATGGGTAATATCCCGCGTCCGGAATTTATTGGTATTGCACAGCAAGGCGGTAACATTGATGTGCTGGTACAGGCGCTGAGCGGTGTGTTAAATAGCCGCAGTCTGGATCTGCTGCTGGTGGTGTTCTCCAACTTTGCGGTGGCGAGTTCATTCCTCGGTGTTACGCTCGGTCTGTTTGACTATCTGGCGGATCTGTTTGGCTTTGATGACTCGGCAATGGGACGTTTCAAAACGGCATTGCTGACGTTTGTCCCGCCAATTATCGGTGGCTTGCTATGGCCGAACGGTTTCCTGTACGCCATTGGCTATGCAGGACTCGCGGCAACCATCTGGGCCGCCATTGTTCCGGCGCTGCTGGCCCGTAAATCTCGCGAGCGTTTCGGTAGCCCGAAATTCCGTGTCTGGGGCGGTAAGCCGATGATTGCGCTGATCCTGGTATTCGGTATCGGCAACGCGGTTATCCATATTCTGTCGAGCGTTAATTTGTTACCGGTTTATCAGTAAAACCGTTGCCCGGTGGTGCTACGCTTACCGGGCCTACATCACCGTGTAGGCCGGATAAGGCGTAGCCGCCATCCGGCACAAATAGTACTATCCCAATAATTCCTGCTTCACATCCATCGCCAAATCAAACGAATGAAGACGTGCCTGATGATCAAAAATCTGGCCGTTAACCATAATCTCATCGGCCTGGGTTTCACGCAAAATGGCATCAAGACCGTGACGCACTTTTGCCTTATCACCGACCAGCGACATGCTCAGCGCCTGTTGTACGCCGTACTGCTCAGAAGCGGACCACAGCTGATGCATATTCTCTACCGGCGGCGGTAGCTGGCCGGTTTCGCCACGACGCAGCTTCACAAATGCCTGCTGCATGGAGGTGAAAAGAAACTCGGCGTCGCGATTGCTGTCGGCGGCAATAATGTTGATGCACACCATCGCATACGGTTTTGCCAGACGCGCTGAGGGCTTGAATTGGCTGCGATACAGATGCAGTGCCTGGTGCAGCATATCCGGAGCAAAGTGCGAGGCGAAGGCAAACGGCAGACCAAGCTGGGCCGCCAGTTGTGCGCTGTACAGGCTGGAGCCTAATAACCAGACGGGGATCTGCTCGCCGTAGCCGGGAACCGGACGTACATGGGGGTTAGGATCGCGGGCGTCGAACCAGTCCACCAGTTCAGCGACGTCGCGTGGGAAGTTATCGATATCACCGCTCATATGGCGGCGCAGTGCGCGCATGGTTGGCTGATCGCTGCCCGGTGCGCGACCAAGCCCGAGATCGATTCGTCCCGGATACAGCGTATTCAGGGTACCGAACTGCTCGGCGATCACCAGCGGCGAATGGTTAGGCAGCATCACGCCGCCAGACCCGAGATGCAGCGTGGTGGTATTAGCAGCCAGATAACCAATCAGCACTGAGGTAGCAGCGCTGGCGATGCCGGTCATGTTGTGATGTTCCGCCAGCCAATAGCGGTGGTAACCGCGTTTTTCGGCCAGTTGAGCGAGATCAAGCGAGTGTGCGAAGGCCTCTTTTGCCGAGGATCCTTCAGGGATCGGCGCCAGATCTAGCACCGAGAACGGAATAGTTTTGTCAGTCATAACGGCTCACTTTGTTACCGGTTAATCTTTTAATACTGCATTAAAGATTAGCGAATGTTGTTAACAAAGTGAGCTTTATACGGCGGGTACCGAATATAACATGCCCGATGGCGCTGCGCTTATCGGGCCTACGGGATCGCTATTTGTAGGCCCGATAAGGCATTTATGCCGTATCCGGCTAGTCCTGCAGCTCCAGTCCAGCCAGTCGCTTCCAGTAGCCGTTACAGTCACTGTGGGCAGCAAGCGGTAATGGGGCACTGCCATTTTCATTGGCGCGGAAGGCGTCGAGCATGGCGAATGTTTCAGTGCCTGAAGGGGACAGACGCACAATATCAACCAGCCCCTGCATTGATGTCAGTTCGTTGCCGAGGTTGTAAACATAGCCGCTCATGGTCTGGATCCCGTTGAGGACAAAGACCTGCTGATTCTCCTGCGACAGCACATTGCGCCCGTTCGGGTATTTTATGCAGCAGGTTTCACACTCGTCTTTTGGACGGTCTTCAGAGCGTGCGGTAAAGCAGCGGGCAGAGTACGCCAGCGGCAGATGCCCGTAGCTCAGCACCTCAACTTCAAACTGATTGCGAATACCCAGCTCATCACACTGGTTGAGCAGGTTTGCCAGCCAGTCGCGGGAAAGCTCTACCGGCATACACCAGCGCACCATGCCTTGTTTGAGCAGCATACGCAGGGTAACCGCGTTGTAGCAGTTGAGCGCATGCCCGGCGACAAACGGCAGCTTACGCTCGGCGCACATGTTTACCACCCCGAGATCGCTGGCTTCCAGCAGGAAGTCACCGTTTTCGACATAGCGCTTCAGCTCTCCCAGTTCAGAAGAGGCCTGCACCAGCGCCAGTGTTGACAGCACAACTTGTTTACCGCTGCCAGCGAGCGATTTCGCCATATCGAGCCAGTCGCCCACTTTGGTGGCGCGGCGTTTACTGCATACCGCTTCACCAAGATAGATAACGTCGGCCTGGCTTACGGCAGCCTGCTGATAAAAATCTTCCAGCGTTTCTTTCGGCCAGTACCACAGCACCGGCCCTAAGGAATATTTCATTGCTTCTCTCACTGCCATTTACGGTGATACGCGCCAAGCGTGGTCTGTGTGCCTTCGGACATTGAACCGAGCGTTTCCATCCACGCGGCCTGCGGGACGTAGTTTTGCGGGTCGGCCATACAGCGGTCGATCGCCTGACGCCACACTTTCGCCACCTGACTGACATAGGCCGGGCTGCGCTGACGTCCTTCGATTTTCACCGAGGCAATATTGGCTGCCAGTAGTTCCGGCAGCAGCTCCAGCGTGTTCAGGCTGGTGGGTTCTTCCAGCGCATGGTAACGCTCGCCGTCAACCAGATAGCGGCCTTTGCATAGCGTCGGATAACCGGCGTTTTCCCCGTCCTGATAGCGGTCGATCAGCACTTCATTAAGACGGGATTCCAGCCCTTGTTGGGTCTGTTGCCAGCGGACAAAACGGGCAGGCGAGCAGGCACCAACCGTATTAGGAGACTCACCCGTCAGATAGGACGAAAGATAGCAACGGCCTTCCGCCATAATGCACAGGCTACCGAAGGCGAACACTTCCAGGGGAACTGGCGTGACGCGAGCGAGCTGCTTCACCTGATGAATAGACAGCACGCGCGGCAGCACCACGCGGGCGACGTCAAAGTTGCGATGATAGAAATTAATTGCCTCTTCATTGGTTGCAGATGCCTGAACAGAGACATGGCGCTCAATATGCGGGTAGCGCTCTGCGGCATACTCAAGCATGGCGAGGTCGGCAAGGATCAGCGCGTCTGCACCCAGTTGCGCTGCCATATCCACGGCACGTTGCCAGCGCGCGTAACCATCCGGGTGCGCAAAGGTGTTAATCGCAATGTGCAGCTTATGGCGGTGCTGATGGACAAAACTCACCGCTTCCTGCAATTTTTTCTCGGTAAAATTAAGGCCGGCGAAATGACGGGCGTTGGTATCATCTTTCAGCCCGATGTAGACAGCATCAGCGCCGTTCTCGATGGCCGCCTTAAGCGCCGGTAGGTTTCCGGCAGGGCAGAGCAGCTCCATAATTTATCCTGAACGTTGCGCCGTGATGGGCGCAGAAATGTTAACGAATGGGGATTTTAGTTAACCTTGCTGAGACAATTTTTGATTTAAGGCAGTTAAAGTCGTATTGGTGACACCAATAAAGAGGTAACAATTTCGCATCGAATTGTTGATTTATGCCGCTATGTCGTTTATTTGATATGGCAAAATAGCAGGACTATTGAAACAGGGAGTAAAGCTCGTGTTGGATAAACTGCGTTCACGCTTAGTACAATTTGGTCCTTCTCTGATGAGTGTACCAGTTAAACTGACGCCCTTTGCGCTGAAGCGCCAGGTTCTGGAGCAGGTCCTGAGCTGGCAGTTTAGTCAGGCGCTGGCCGATGGGGAGCTGGAGTTTCTCGAAGGTCGCTGGCTGAGCATTCATGTGCGTGACATTGACCTCAAATGGTATACCTCTGTTGAGAACGATAAACTTATCGTCAGCCAGAATGCAGATGCGGATGTGAGTTTTAGCGCCGATGCCAGCGATCTGCTGATGATCGTGGCCCGCAAGCAGGATCCGGATACGCTTTTCTTCCAGCGTCGTCTGGTGATTGAAGGTGATACAGAATTAGGGCTATACGTAAAAAATCTGATGGATGCCATCGAACTGGAGCAGATGCCTAAAGCGTTGCGCGTCATGTTGATGCAGTTGGCAGATTTTGTTGAGGCGGGGATGAAAACGTCGCCAGAAACCAAACAGACCTCGGTAGGTGAGCCATGCTGATTCGAGTTGAAATTCCCATTGATGCCCCAGGTATTGATGTGCTGCTGCGCCGTTCATTTGAGAGCGATGCGGAAGCGAAATTAGTGCACGACCTGCGTGAAGATGGTTTCTTAACGCTGGGTCTGGTTGCTACCGATGACGAAGGTCAGGTAGTGGGTTACGTCGCGTTCAGCCCAGTCGATGTTCAGGGTGAAGATCTGCAATGGGTCGGCATGGCGCCGCTCGCGGTGGATGAAAACTACCGGGGGCAGGGCCTGGCGCGTCAGCTGGTCTATGAAGGACTCGATTCACTGAACGAGTTTGGCTACGCAGCTGTGGTTACGCTGGGGGATCCGGCCCTGTACAGCCGCTTTGGCTTTGAGCTGGCGGCCCATCATGACCTGCGTTGCCGCTGGCCGGGCACCGAAAGCGCGTTCCAGGTTCATCGCCTGGCGGACGATGCGCTGGAAGGCGTGACGGGCCTTGTGGAATACCACGACCACTTCAATCGTTTTTAAGCTCCGGGGTTTGCAGGCTGCTCAGTAGCGCCTCAAGCCCTTCGCCTTCGACAAGGCGCTCTTTCTGCCGCTTGGTGAGCTGTTTGACGCGATACTCCAGGCGCAGGGCCAGTGAACGGTCGCCGACCTGCGCCGCAAATGCCAACGTGAGTTCCCCCTTTCCGCGTAGCGCCTTCGCGCCTTTCCCACTTTGATGCTGCTTATAGCGGCGCTGCACATCGGTGGTTATTCCGGTGTATAAGGCGTTGTCCGCGGTACGGATCAGGTACAGATACCAGGGTGTCATTGTCACCATCGACGTGATAATTTTCAGGCCTACAGTATAAAAGAGAACAGAAATGGAAACACTGACTGCGGTGTCTCGCTGGCTGGCAAAACAGCACGTCGTGACCTGGTGCGTACACCATGAAGGTGAATTGTGGTGCGCCAATGCGTTTTACCTGTTTGATGCGCAGAAGATGGTGTTCTATGTGCTGACTGAAGAGAAAACGCGTCATGCGCAGATGTCCGGACCCCGCGCGCCGATTGCCGGTACAGTAAACGGTCAGCCTAAAACCGTCGCTCTGATTCGTGGCGTACAGTTTAAAGGGGAAATCCGGCGTCTTGAGGGGCAGGAGAGCGAAGACGCGCGTAAAGCCTACAACCGCCGTTTCCCCGTTGCCAGAATGCTGCCAGCGCCCGTATGGGAGATTCGACTGGATGAAGTCAAATTTACGGACAACACGCTGGGCTTCGGTAAAAAGATGCACTGGCTGCGTGATCTATAGTTAGAAGAGTGATTGAAGACCCTGGGGAAGATAAGCGATGAGTCAGGTGTTAATAACGGGAGCCACGGGGCTGGTGGGCGGACATTTGCTGCGTATGCTGCTCAATGAACCCCGGGTCAATGCCATCACGGCACCAACGCGTCGACCGCTGGCTGATACGGTTGGTATCTATAACCCCCATGATCCGCAGCTAACCGATGCTCTGGCGCAGGTCACCGATCCGGTCGATATTGTCTTTTGTTGTTTGGGGACTACCCGGCGTGAAGCGGGCAGCAAAGAGGCGTTTATCCATGCTGACTATACGCTGGTGGTAGATACGGCCCTGACGGGACGTAGGTTAGGCGCCCAGCATATGCTGGTAGTGAGTTCGATGGGTGCCAATGCGAATTCACCGTTTTTTTATAATCGGGTGAAAGGTGAAATGGAGCAGGCGCTGATCGCGCAGAATTGGCCACGGCTGACGATTGTCCGGCCTTCAATGCTCCTGGGTGATAGGGACAAGCAGCGGACGAATGAGATGTTTTTAGCGCCGTTGTTCAGGCTGCTGCCGGGTAACTGGAAGTCGATTGAAGCGCGCGATGTTGCTCGGGCAATGCTGGCAGAAGCGCTGGCGCCTGGGCATGAAGGGGTTTCGATCCTGACCTCTTCTGAGCTACGCGAAAGGGCTAAATAAAAAAATGCCGGATGGCGCTGACGCTTATCCGGCCTACAAACGATTACGTTCTATAGGCCGGATAAGATGCCATTTACAGGCGTGTTACTTAATAAACGTAAAGGCTGTCGTGACGCGTTTCACGCCGCTTACCCGGCTGGCGATATCCGCCGCCGCCTTCGCTTCACGCTCGGTCACCAGACCTAACAGGAACACTTCCCCGTTCTCAGTCGTTACTTTCACGTTAGAGGATTTCACCTGATCGCTGGTCAGTAACTGGGAACGTACTTTGGTGGTTATCCAGGTATCGTTGGACGCATCGCCCAGACCAATTGGCTGGCCCTGACGGATCTCATTAAAGACCTCAGTCGTTCCTTCTACACCCATCGCAATCTGTTTTGCCCGCGCAGACAGTTCGCTATTTGGCGACTGACCTACCAGCAGCACTTTACCCTGATAAGCGCTCACGTTGATTCGCGCTTCTTTCTTGATTTGGGCATCTTTCGACAACGCCGTATTGACGCGTAATTCCAGGGTTCCGTCATCTACCTGGGTGCCGACGCTGCGAGGATCCGTCGCGGCTTTAGTCCCGACAGCTGCAGTTCCAACAACGGCGGCAGCGACACAGCCTTGCAGCAGCAGTGCAGCGATAATCACAGCAAGCGGCGAAAATGCCTTCATGTGTACTCCTTAATCATCCTGGTGAGGGAAAAGCGTGTTATCGATAAGATCGCAAAGGCAGTTGACCGTCAGCATGTGCATTTCCTGAACGCGGGCGCTGTGGTGTGAGGGAATACGGATTTCAACATCCTGTGGCCCCAGTAATCCGGCCAGTTCCCCTCCGTCATACCCGGTCAGCGCGACGATTGTCATGTCGCGTGTCACGGCGGCTTCAACGGCTTTTACGATATCGCGGCTATTACCACGCGTAGAGATTGCCAGCAGAACATCACCTGCATGTCCCAGCGCACGGACTTGTTTTGCATAAACTTCGTCGTGCAGGCGATCGTTGGCAATCGCAGTTAAGACCACATTATCAGTATTTAGTGCAATCGCAGGTAAACTTGGGCGTTCTGTTTCAAAACGATTGATCATGCTGGCAGCAAAATGCTGTGCGTTGGCAGCGGACGTCCCATTACCACAACAGAGAATTTTGTTGCCATTGAGCAGGGACTGAACCAGCGTCATGGCGGCACGGGAGATTGCATCCGGAAGTGCTTCAGCCGCAGCTATCTGAGTTTGAATGCTTTCTGTAAAGCAGACTTTAATTCTATCTAACACGCTAATCCTTAAGAACCAGGCTCTGAATCTTCAACTATGAGCGGTCGTTGAACGCGTCCTTAAACCACTCAACATCATTTCCGGTGAAGGCTAACACATCGAACCGGCAATCCACAGTATCAAAACTCCCATTGTGGCGCGCAAGCCACAAGCGGGCGGTCTGTAATAATTTGTGTTGTTTGCTCCGGGTCACACTCGCCGCCGCACTGCCGAACTGTGCTGAGCGTCGGTAGCGAACCTCAACAAATACGGTGGTGTTGCCTTCACGCATTATCAAGTCGATTTCGCCGCCACGTTCACGCACGTTGGCGGCGATAAAATGCAGTCCCTTGCTCAGCAGCCAGTCACGCGCGGTGGATTCCCACGCGTCACCGGTCTGTTTACTCGTTAACTGGCGGGGACGACTTGTCCTTGCTGGTATTTGAGCCATGATAACTTCCTGTTAATCACACAATCCTGCGTTGCGGTTAAGGCCCCGGTATTACCGTTAATTTCGAAACCCTGCACCTGACGCATTTGCGAGAAGTGGTTGGCAAGCGACCAGGCATCGACACCCATGGCATACATACGCGCCAGCGAGTAGTCGTTACGAACCGCGCCAAGCGCCTGCTGCATGAGAGGCGCGTTAGCGCCTGCCAGCATCGGAATTTCGCTGTACTGCAAGCCTTCCATCTCCAGACGGAAATCCGGGCCGGCAGTGCCCTGCGCACTACGAGAGCTGGCGTACAGCGTTGCTCCGCTCTGGCTGCCGTTGCGCATGGCGATCATCGGCTTAATAAATGCAATTTCTTCCGGCGTCGCCAGAATATACACGGCATCAACACGACCGCTACCGCCGGTGATTTGCGCATCGGTAGGTGCTGCCGGGATGGTCACACCGCCAATCGTCACGCCGGGTTGGGCTGGCACAGAGGAGGCCACCGGGCTGCCTGTCAGGGAAATCCCTGAGCCGCCGTTGACGCCCATTTTAAGTTCAGCGGTGGAGCCGAACTTCTGCTGCAATACCACGCCGCCACCCAGTTTTTGCCATTCCTGTGCAAAGGCGTTGGCAACGCGATCGCCTAATGAACTCCGTGGAATCAACAACAGCGGCGTCTGTTTTCCCTGATCGCGGATGTGGCGCGCGGCGTCGCGCGCTTCATCTTCTGGCGACAGGGCGAAGTAGCAGACGTTCGGCAGGTTTTTCACCGACTCCGGCTGGTTAAGCGCCAGGACGTTCAATGGCGTGTTGCTTTTCATCAGCTCTTCAACATTGTTCTTCAACAGTGGGCCAACCACGATGCTGGCGCCATCCTGCTGAACCTGAGTCAGGATCTGGTTCAGCGGCTGTGATGAAGTGTCGTAGATTTTCAGCTCAGCGGATGGATTCGCCGGTGCGCTGGCGGTTGTTGGCTGAGCGGATGCTGCGGGCTGCACAGCAGGGGTTTCTGGCTGAGCCGGCGTCTCGTTGGTCAGATCGCTTACTGACGCCTGAGAGGGGCTGGCAACGCCGTCAGTCGTTTGCGGCTGTTCTGTGGTGGTCGCGGCAGCTGGAACTGCGGCAGGTGCGACAGCAACAGGGGCTGCGACAGGTTGAGTGCCCATGTTTTTCGCAGCTTCAAAGCCTTGCTGAATAGTCCGGCCAAATACAGCGGCCTGACCGTTCAGCGGCAGCAGCAGGGCGATTTTGCTGGTGGAGGCGGGCTTAAAGCTCTGCACGTTAACCAACTGTGTTGGTAACAGTTTTGCCCCTGGGTTTTGCGGATAACGTTTCTGCCAGTCCGCAATACCGGCTTTCATCATGTCCGGATCGTTACGGTTATCGAACCAGACGCGCTGAAGATCCAACCAGCCTTGCAGCACATTTTCATCAGCATTGATGACCAGCGCCTGCGCTTGCTCCTGGGTCATGGACGACAGCGCCTGCCAGGTGGCGTCCATATTTTTCTGCTTAGCATTCGCGGCCAGCAGCGGTTCCTGGGCGATCAGGGCGCGCAGCAGCGTCAGAGATGGGCGACCCTGGTTGACGTCGATTTGCGCCTGCCAGTAGCGTGCCTGTTGGTTTTGATCGAAATCGGCGGGAGTTAACTTATCCAGCAGGGCCTGTGCGCCAGCGACATCTTTCTGCGCGAGCTTAATCTCGACGGCCAGCAGTGACTGCTCACGCTGCTGGGTATCGCTTAGCTTCTGCGGTAGCTGGTTAAACAGTTCGATTGCCTGCTGGCTCTTGCCTTCTTTCAGCAGTGCACGAATGGCGAGTAATTGCCAGTTGGTCTTGCTATCATCTGAGCTTTGCTGCATTTGTTGCAGATAAAAGCCGGAATCAGCCTGCGCAGTGCCCTGCATATGGGCTGCACTCTGGTCTGGCGCCTGGGTGCCACAGCCTGCGAAAATCAGTGCTGCCAGAATGACTGGTAGCGCGCGTGCGGCTTTCAAACGAGAAAATGTTGAGGGTACCATACTGTATCCAGTGATATTTTTTACTCAATGCTCAATATTAAATCGGCAATACGGACGACACAATGAAACAACACGAATCGGCGGATAATTCTCAAGGCCAACTCTTTATTGTACCTACTCCTATAGGAAATTTGGCTGATATTACCCAACGAGCGCTCGAAGTTTTACAAGCCGTTGATTTGATTGCCGCTGAAGACACTCGTCATACAGGATTATTGTTACAACACTTCGCGATTAACGCGCGTCTGTTCGCGCTACATGACCACAACGAGCAGCAAAAGGCCGAAACGCTGGTCGCGAAGCTCAAAGAAGGACAAAACATTGCGCTGGTTTCCGATGCCGGAACGCCGCTGATTAACGATCCTGGCTACCATCTGGTGCGTACCTGTCGCGAAGCGGGGATCCGCGTTGTTCCTCTGCCTGGTCCTTGTGCGGCGATTGCTGCCCTGAGCGCTGCAGGCCTGCCTTCAGACCGTTTTTGCTATGAAGGATTTCTGCCTGCCAAATCGAAAGGGCGTCGTGATGCGATGAAAGCCATTGAGGCAGAGCCGCGTACGCTTATTTTTTATGAATCTACCCACCGCTTGCTGGATAGCCTGGAAGACATGGTTGCCGTCTGGGGCGAATCCCGTTACGTGGTGCTGGCGCGCGAGCTGACCAAAACCTGGGAAACTATTCACGGTGCACCGGTCGGTGAATTGCTGGCGTGGGTCAAGGAAGATGAAAACCGTCGTAAAGGTGAAATGGTGCTGATTGTCGAAGGGCATAAAGCGCAGGAAGACGACCTTCCTGCCGATGCGCTGCGTACGTTGGCCTTATTGCAGGCAGAACTGCCGCTGAAAAAGGCCGCCGCGCTGGCTGCTGAAATCCATGGCGTGAAAAAAAATGCGTTGTATAAGCACGCGCTGGAACAGCAGGGAGAGTAAAAGTGAGCACCTACCAACCGCCTTTCGTGGTCACTCCATTGATCCTCATCCAGGTCATTGAAATTGCTGAGTTGATGGGGCATTGGGCTGCGATGGCTGGTAGGGCATCTCCTCTTTATCTCTGCTTTGCAGGAGGGATTGGGAAAACCATCAGCCTTGTCGGAAGAAATGTCGGCTGATTTACTGGATATAGACAAACGCATTCTACAAATATTGTCGAATCAGCCGAGCAGATCCGCCAAAGGTATCGCTAATGAGTGTGAAATCTCAGTCCGGACCGTAGAACGCTATCTGAAAGCGTTGCAGCTAAAAGGTAAACTGCAACGCGTTGGCGCGACAAAAGGGGAGATGTGGCGGGTAATTTAAACGACCAGCAGTTCAACGCCTGTTTTGGCCAGCGCTGATTTATCCTGTTTGCTGATACTGTCGTCGGTTATTACGCAGTTAATCTTTTCCATTGGCAGCACCTGATTAAAACCACGTCGATTAAATTTTGTCGCGTCCAGTACGGCAATGACCTTATGTGCTGCCGCCGCCATCACGCTACTAATCGAATAACCTTCGTTGAAGGTCGTAATACCGTTAGTAGCATCAATCCCGTCAGCGCCCACGAACATCAGGTCAGCGCTTATTCCTTGTAGGGAACGTTCAGCGATAGTGCCATGCATTGAATGCGTTTTGTGGCGCACAGTGCCGCCGCAGACGACCAGCGTAATGTCTTTGTTTTCCGATAACGTGAACGCGGCAGGCAGGCTATTGGTAATAACGGTGATATTACTTTTTCGGTTTAGCGCTTCAGCAATCAATAAAGTGGTGCTTCCGCTATCCAGAATTACGGTCATTCCTTCCTCAACCATTGCCGTTGCGGCCTGGGCAATCCGTTTTTTGGGATCGCTGGCAAGCTGATACCGATCTTCTAATAACACTTCCTGATTGTCACCTTCAGCCAGATGGCTTCCTGGTTTTGCCGCACCGCCGTGAAAACGGGTGACCAGACCCTTCTCTTCTAATAACCGTAGGTCGGCGCGAATGGTTACTTCAGAAATACCAAAGGTATTCGAAAGGTCCATTACCAGTACGCTGCCTTGCGTGTTAATCAGGTCGACAATTTTATTCCTTCTCTCAAATGAGTTCATATTGATTTGCCTGATAATTTAATTATCACTAGTTTAATCGAAGGATTGCGAAAGGTGAACGCTAAATTTCGAAAGTAAATGTGAGCCAGCGCAGGTTGCTGGCTCATGGGTTCAGGATAGTTTGAGTAGAATTTTTCCTTGCATCGGCGCGCCGTGGAGTGACTTGACGGTGCTGGCAAAGCTTTCGGCATCGCCAGTGTGAGCAATTAACGGCTCAAGCTGTAGGCGTTTTTCCGTCAATAAACGGGCAGCGGTTTCCCACTCTTCTCCAGGCCATGGGCTGGAATAGTTCATCCAACTGCCAAGAATGGTTAATTCTTTACGTAATATTTGCCCAAAGACACCTGAAGCAAGCGTCAGATCGTGATGCAATGTGCCGACTAACGCTAGTTGAGCACGAGGGCCTGCAATCTCAATCGACAGCGTCACAGTTTGCGGGGTTCCCGCTGTTTCCAGCACGAGTTGGTCAAACTGAATATTTTCCAGGCCCGCGTGGATCTCAGCCGCACTCATCTCACGACTATTAAACACATGGGTTGCCCCCAGTTCTTTTGCTAATGCCAGCTTTTGCGGGTTGATATCAATCGCCGTGATACTTTTTGCACCGAGTTCACGGGCACATTGCATTGCCAGCAAACCGATAGTACCAGCACCAACGATAATCACATTTTTCCCTTCGCATCCCTGAGCCAGATGAAAAGCATGCAGACCGACGGTAATCGGTTCAATGAATGCGCCATCATCAATCGGCATATCTGAAGGCAGGCGGAACAGGTTGGCGCGTTTTACAACCACATATTCTGCGTTCCCGCCTTCGCTTCGTGAACCGACAAACTGATATTGTTTACATAACGAGAAGTATCCCCGCTCGCACTGAGGGCAATGAAAGCAGGGAAGCAGCGGTACGCAGGCCACGGCATCACCGGGTTGTAAGTCGGTTACGCTTGCGCCGTAGGACTCAACATAACCACTGAACTCATGCCCGAGCGTGATTGGATAATAGTGCGCACCATGATTGAAGATACGGGGAATGTCTGAGCCGCAAAGCCCTGAACTGACCACTTTGACCAATACATCTTCATCAGTTTGCAGTTGTGGTATGGGACGTTCTTCAACGCGTACGTCGCCCTCAGCGTGAATAACCACTGATTTCATAAGTGTCTCCAGAAATGTGAAGGGGAGCAAATGCTCCCCAGAAATTAAGATGCGGTCTGGCTTTCCGTTATGGCTGCCGCTTTTTCAGCCGCCACGAAATTACGTGCCCGACGCCAGGTCAGCAATACACCCAACAGGTAAATAGCAGCGATGATGATGAAGCCCACCACGTTCTGCCAGGTGAAGAGCTGGATTAGCAGCCAGGTGATTGGGGAGCCGCCCTGATCCATTGAGGCCACCATGCCACCGGCTTTCAATGCGCCTGCATTAGCGGCAAGCTGGGTATGTAAACCAATAGTTTGTGTGGCTATCCACAGGGTGATACCCATAATGATGACGCCAGAGATCAGCGTGCGGAACAGGTTCCCCTGATGAACGGCTACCGCCATGGCGACAAAGAAACCAATGGTCGCGAGATCGCCGAATGGCAGAACCTGGTTTCCGGGTACCAGAACAGCAATCAGAATGGTCAGCGGGATAAAGATTAGACTGGCGGAAACCACCGACGTATGGCCGAGCAGTAGTGCAGGATCCAGACCGATTAAGAACTCCTGTCCGCCAAATTTTGCCTGCAGGCGTTTACGGGCATGTTTAGCAATAGGAGTCAGGCCATCCATAATCGGTTTAATGACACGCGGCATGAGCAACATAACGGCAGCCGTTTTCACCGCCAGTTGCAGCACAGCTTTAACGTCATATCCAGCCAGCATGCCGATCACTAATCCCATCACAAAACCGACGGTTACAGGTTCGCCGAAGGGTCCGAAGCGTTTTTGGACATCATCCGCGCTGAAATGAATGCGGTTCAGTCCGGGGATTTTTTCAATGATCGTATCAACCAGGACAGCTATCGGGCCCAGGTATGCCGAGGAACCGTGTGGAATGGCAATGCCTTCCAGGCCAAAAAAGTCGCGCGTGTCTTTGGCAAACCAGTCACCCAGTTTATAGACGAAGGCGGCATGAACAACCACGCCGAGAATGCCCAGCCAGTATGAGCCGGTCGCCAGATGCAACATGGCACCGGTAAACGTCATATGCCAGATATTCCAGATGTCGACGTTCACCACACGGGTCATGCGGGTAACCAGCATCAGGATATTCACCCCAATGGCGACTGGAATCGCAATTAACGCAATTTGCGAAGCCCAGGTCATTTGTGATGAGCCAGGCCAACCGACATCGATGACATGCAGGTTGATTTGAAATTGTTCTGCCATTGCTTTTGCGGCAGGGCCAATAGAGTCCAGCATCAGGCCGATCACCAGACCGATACCGACGAAGCCAATCCCGATATGCAAACCTGATTTAAAACAATCCCCGAGCTTCATTCCCAGCAATTTTGAGAAGATGATGATCACTAACGGCAGCATAACCGTTGGACCTAAGTCGAGGATATAACGCATTATTTCGCTAAACATGGCGTTACCCCACGAGGATAGTCAGTATTTTTTGCTGTAATGCTTCGATACCCACACCTGAAACAAAAGGCATGCCGTGGACCACTGGGATATCGCCAAACGTACGGTCAACGCGGGCGGTGGTACAGATAAGATCCGCTCCATCCATATAGGTTTCGATTTCTGTTACCCGACATTGAACCAGGTCGAGTTGGATATTGTTGGCTTCACAGAGTTCTTTAATTTCTTCTGCCGCCATTGTTGAAGTTGCTACAGCACCGCCACAGGCCACAATTACTTTACGTTTCATAGGGTATTCCTTTTATTATCAGTTTTTTATCAAGCCTGTGCGCAGGGCTCAGACTCAAGGATTTTTTCCCGAAAGAGCATGGCCAGTTCTGCATCAGGCGCATTCAGCAATGCTTCAATGGTGTTCGGGTTTTGTAGCTCACTAAACAGACGACGCAGGAGCTTCAGCTGCGCAGTCGGGTTCTCAACGATTAAGGCGATAATTAAAGAGACGGCTATCTCTTCGTCATCATCTGCTTGTTGAAAGTTGACCGGTGTATCCGGGCGAATCAGATAGATAGCAGGGGATATCGCATGCACAGCTTCACAATGTGGAATCGCAACGGCATGACGTTCCCGCGCTATTCCGGTTGGAAAAGTTGCTTCACGCTCAATCAGGGCCTGCGGATAGCTTTCATACACGACCCCTTTGGCCAGCATCTCCTCCCCAATATGTGTCAGCGCATGCTGACACGAGCTAAAGTTAATTCCTGTTCGAACAAAAAGTTGGCTCATATATTCTCCAGATTTCAGGCAATTACTGGTGCGCAACCAAAGCGATAGGCGCGCAGAACGTCCTGGATTTTGTCGATAATCAGATTGTGTGGTGTGGCGGTTAACGTCCCTTCAGTCAGGCGTTCAAATTGCACGGGCATAAACTGGCTAATGAGTCCCAGTGGTAAAGCGATGTCATTAAGGTTGGTGATTAATTTCTCTACACTTTGACGAATGCGGGGATGCGGCCAGTAGTAACGAATACGGTCGGAGAGGCTGAAGTGAATATCGACCATTGCCTGGCTCCAGGTTGGGCGATAATATTTTTTCCAGTAGTCCGGTTCATTCAACATTACTTCGTCAATTACTTCCAGAACCCGGCTCCGTTGTTCTGGGGAGATCAGTTCATTTTCCATTTGCGCAAGAGCAAAAATAGCTTCGCGCAGGGCAAAGGTGAGTGCCGGACCCACTTTCAATATTGCATAGTGATCGCGTACCAGAGCACGGTATGCCTGGCGGGTTTGATAATCGGTAGAATGCGCTTCGTAGACCATTGGTGTCTCTTTTATCCAGGCGGATAGCGCTTCTGCTGCTTGTGGTTGGTAGTGAATGATTTGGGTGTGATCGAACTCGACGCCGGGTTGAACCACAATGGCGATTACACGAGTTAACGCCTCTTCAAGCCCTAATGCGCGGAAGGCAACCTGATGGGTTTCCAGTGTCCGGGCGGCATCTTCTTCGTGTGTGACATGAACGGTGCCAATGGTGCTGGCTTCTCCGCCTGGTACGGGAACTTCTGTTCCAATAACGTAAGTCAGATGGTGTTTCTGTTCTTCGGTTGCCGTTGTTTCTGCGGCCTGGCAAAGTACGGCTGCTCGCTGGGCAACAACCATTGGATCTAACGGCGTTGGGTCGTCAGCACAGGACATCGAAGCATCAAGATGGATTTTGCTGAACCCTGCGGCAACGTAAGCTTTGATTAAGGCTACGGATTTTTCCATCGCTTCTGCCGCAGGTTCGTTTTGCCAGCAGTTAGGGCCGAGATGATCGCCACCCAGAATCAGCCTTTCGCGAGGAAAACCAACCGCTTGTGCGATGCTATAGACAAAGTCACGGAAATCAGCGGGTTTCATCCCGGTATAACCACCAAACTGATTAACCTGATTAGAGGTCGCTTCGATTAGAACTTTCGTGTTCGTATTGAGATCAAAACGTAATGCAGATTCAATAACCAGCGGATGGGCTGAACAAACAGAACAAATACCTAAATGCTCACCTGCTTTATGACGAGAGATTATTTCTTTCACTTCTATCTCCGATATCTTTTGTTTATCTTCATAATATTTTTGGATTGAAGGCAAAGGGTAAAAGCATCTTTCGTGATCCAGCTTTAAAAACAGACCTTTGTCAGAACCCGTACAATTCGAATTAATTAATCAATTACAACTTTCCTTCGCAGCCGCAGTCGGCAATCACCTTACGTACTACCTCTTTCATGGCCGCTTTTGCTGGCATCATGTAATGCCGTGGGTCGTTCGCATCGGTATGTGCGCTCAGGTAGGTTTTGAGTGCGCCGGCAAAGGCGATTTTAAGTTCGGTAGCGACGTTAACTTTGCAGACCCCTAAGGAGATTGCGCGCTTAATATCATGTGTAGGCAGGCCAGATGCGCCATGTAAAACCAGTGGGATATCAACGTGCTGACGAATCTCGGCTAGTCGATCGAAATCCAGTTTAGGTTCAGCGTTATACAGACCATGAGCTGTGCCAATCGCGACAGCCAGTGAGTCGATACCCGTTTTTTCCACGAACTCCCGAGCCTGTTCTGGGTGGGTATATAGCGCGTCTTTTCCGTCCACGATCAGGTCATCTTCTTGCCCACCCAGCCGTCCCAGCTCAGCTTCAACGCTAACGTCATAGCGGTGGCAGTAGTCTGTTACGTGTTTAACTAATGCAATGTTGTCGGCAAACGGCAGATGGGAACCATCGATCATCACGGAGCGAATGCCTGTAGTGACTTTCGCTTCAATATCGGTGGCGCTTTCATGGTGATCGAGATGGACGGCGAGAGGATGGTTCCAGCTTCTTGCCAGTTCACTGGCGATTGCAACGATGTTACCGACCCCGGCATAACTAAAAGTGCCAGGTGTGCCGGCGACGATCAACGGAGAGCGTAGTTCGGCTGCTGTTTCCACGACAACCTGTAAGGTCTCCAGGTTGTGAATGTTAAACGCCGGTACGGCATAGCCTTCTTGCTGCGCCTTCTTCAGCATCATTTTGCTTGAGATGATAAACATACTTCCTCCGAAGTCTTTCGATTTCTTTCTTCGAAATAAAGTATAGGGTTTCGTAACGTTTTTTTGTGATTTCGATCTGATAAATGAAAGTTTCGAAAGAAATGGGAGGTTTACGAAAGGTTGCGGCGAAAAAAAAAGCATGCCCGAAGGCATGCTCATTAAGAAAATACGGTAGATAATCAGGTCACTGGCGCCGGGTTAAACACCGCCAGCTGGTTATGCAGTCCCCACTGGTCCGAGAAGGTTTTCTTACGCCCGCTGGCGACGTCGAGAATAAATTCGAACAGTTTCAGACCCACATCTTCAATGGTTTCTTCTCCGGTGGCGATGGTACCTGCGTTAATGTCCATCAGGTCAAACCAACGGTTGGCCAGCTCGGTGCGTGTCGCCATTTTAATCACCGGCACGGCCATCAGGCCATACGGCGTACCGCGACCAGTGGTGAACACCTGCACGGTGATCCCGGAAGCGACCTGCTGTGTACCGCAAACAAAATCACTGGCGGGGGTTGCAGCGTAAATCAGGCCACGTTTGGTTGGACGCTGACCCGGCGACAATACTTCGACAATCGCGCTCTTGCCAGACTTGGCAATCGAACCTAGCGCCTTTTCCACCACGTTTGCCAGACCGCCTTTCTTGTTGCCCGGAGAAGGGTTGGCACTGCGATCCGTTTTGCCCATATCAAGGTAGTTATCGTACCAGGCCATCTCTTCGAGCAGGCGTTTACCGACTTCTTCGTTAATCGCACGCGGGGTCAGAAGGTGGATGGCATCGCGCACTTCTGTTACTTCAGAGAACATTACGGTCGCGCCGCAGCGTACTAACAGGTCGGAGGCATAGCCCACCGCCGGGTTGGCCGTCACGCCGGAAAACGCATCGCTACCGCCGCACTGCATGCCGACCACCAGTTCTGAAGCCGGGCAAGTTTCACGTTGGCGCTGATTGAGCTTTGCCAGATGATGTTCGGCCACTTGCAGAATATCGGTGACCATTGATTGAAAGCCGACGTGCTTTTCATCCTGTAGGCTGACGACGCTGGCGCTGTCGACCGGAATACTTTTCACATCGTGCGTGCCTTCCAGCAGGCGCTCTGGCTGCAGTTTTTCACAACCGAGGCCGATGACCATCACTTCGCCGCCAAAGTTCGGATTTAGCGCAATATTGTGAATGGTACGAATCGGAACGATGGCAGCTGGGGCATTAATCGCCACACCGCAGCCGTACAGATGATTGAGCCCCACCACACCGTCAACGTTCGGGTATTTGGGCAACAGATCGCGTTCAATGATTTTCACCACATAGTCCACCACGCCCGCCACACAGTGCACGCTGGTGGAGATGCCGAGCAGATTTTTGGTGCCGACGCTACCGTCTGCATTGCGGTAACCTTCAAAGGTGTAGCCCTCAAGAGGCGGCAGCGGCTCTGGCACTTTAGTTGCCAGCGGCAGCGTCTCCAGCGGCGGGGCTTTGGGCAGCTCAACCATTGATTCATCAATCCAGCTGCCACGTGGGATATGGCGAACGGCATAGCCTATCACTTCGCCATAGCGCACGATTTCGCCATGAACAGGAATATCCAATAGCGCCACTTTATGACCCTGGGGAATATGTTCAATGAGTTCCAGTCCGTCCGGAAAACGCGTTCCGGCTTTCAGACCATTGTCATTGACAATTATCGCCACATTATCTGTTTCGTGAACTTTAATATAAAACGCCGTTGGCGATTCTTGTCTGATTTCGATGTCGGCCATTGTCCAGTATTCTCCAACAAGGTGGTGATAATAGTGTGGATATTTATATTTTGAATCTAATTGTAAGTAATAAAGATTCGGTATCGTGAAATAAGAATGTCAGGAGTTTAACGTGAAGAATGTGATGATGATCACTTAAACTCAGCAAGGCCGCGTCGCCAGGGGTAGCAATACGTAAATGTGTGCATTAGCGCCCAGGCATGTGTGCATATGCCCAAAACATTAATTAAATAACGCTAGTTTAATGAGCGTTTGAACAATGATTAACGTTGTGTTGATGATTATACTAAATCACGGTTTCATAACGCCTGATAAATTATTATCTATTTCTATTATCGGTAATTTATCACGAAAAATACCCACAAAATAATAAAAACCTTTTATGTACCCGAGGTAAATAGAATGATATTGGATACAGTTGTCGAGAAAAAGAAAGGTACGCACACCCGTTATTTAATATTGCTGATAATATTTATTGTTACAGCCGTTAACTATGCGGACCGTGCGACGCTGTCTATTGCCGGAACTGAAGTGGCGAAAGAGTTACATCTCAGCGCCATCTCAATGGGTTACATTTTCTCCGCCTTCGGCTGGGCTTACCTGTTGATGCAAATCCCCGGCGGCTGGCTGCTGGATAAATTCGGCTCTAAGAAAGTCTACACCTACAGTTTGTTCTTCTGGTCACTGTTTACCTTCCTGCAGGGCTTTGTGGACATGTTCCCGCTGGCCTGGGCGGGTATTTCAATGTTCATCATGCGCTTTATGCTGGGCTTCTCGGAAGCGCCATCCTTCCCGGCTAATGCCCGTATCGTGACGGCCTGGTTCCCAACGAAAGAGCGCGGTACGGCATCTGCGATTTTTAACTCTGCACAGTATTTTTCCCTGGCGCTGTTTTCCCCGCTGCTGGGCTGGCTGACCTTCGCCTGGGGCTGGGAGCACGTCTTTACCGTAATGGGCGTGATTGGTTTTGTGCTTACCGGACTGTGGGTAAAGTTTATTCATAACCCAACCGATCACCCGCGCATGTCGCAAGAAGAGTTGAAGTTTATCTCTGAAAACGGCGCGGTCGTGGATATGGACCATAAAAAGCCGGGCGATGTGAAGTCAGGTGGTCCTAAACTGCATTATATCAAGCAGTTGCTCACGAACCGTATGATGCTTGGTGTGTTCTTTGGCCAGTATTTTATCAACACAATTACCTGGTTTTTTCTCACCTGGTTCCCGATTTACCTGGTTCAGGAAAAAGGTATGTCGATCCTGAAAGTGGGCATGGTGGCTTCGATTCCGGCACTGTGCGGGTTTTTCGGTGGCGTGCTCGGCGGCGTGTTCTCTGATTATCTGATTAAACGTGGTTTCAGCATTACCCTGGCGCGAAAGCTGCCGATAGTGCTCGGCATGTTGCTCGCATCGACCATTATTCTGTGTAACTACACCGATAATACCGCTCTTGTGGTGGCGCTGATGGCGCTGGCTTTCTTCGGTAAAGGTTTCGGCGCGCTGGGTTGGCCGGTGATTTCCGATACCGCGCCGAAAGAGATTGTCGGTCTGTGCGGTGGGGTATTTAACGTATTTGGCAACGTGGCTTCCATCGTCACCCCGCTGGTGATTGGGTATCTGGTGAGCGAGCTGCACTCATTTAATGCTGCGCTGATGTTTGTAGGGTGCTCGGCGCTGATGGCAATGGTTTGCTACCTGTTTATTGTCGGTGACATTAAACGTATGGAATTGCAGAAATAAACAAAGGTATAGGCGATGAATAACACGATTTTCCCGAATAAGTTTAAAGCGGCCCTCGCGGCGCAACAAATTCAGATTGGCTGCTGGTCTGCATTGGCCAGCCCAATCAGTACCGAAGTTTTAGGTCTGGCAGGTTTTGACTGGCTGGTACTGGATGGCGAACATGCGCCGAATGATATCTCGACGTTTATTCCGCAATTAATGGCGCTGAAAGGCAGCGACAGCGCGGCGGTAGTGCGTGTACCAACCAACGAGCCAGTGATTATCAAGCGCCTGCTGGATATCGGGTTTTACAACTTCCTGATCCCGTTCGTTGAGACGGAAGAAGAAGCGGTTAACGCTGTGGCGTCGACCCGCTATCCGCCGGAAGGTATTCGTGGCGTGTCCGTATCCCATCGCGCCAATATGTTTGGCACCGTACCGGACTACTTTGCGCAGTCGAATAAGAACATCACCATCATCGTGCAGATCGAAAGTCAGCAGGGCGTTGATAACGTTGACGCAATCGCGGCGACAGAAGGCGTTGACGGTGTCTTCGTCGGACCAAGCGATCTGGCCGCGGCGCTAGGCCACCTCGGCAATGCGTCACATCCTGATGTGCAGAAAGCTATCCAGCACATTTTTGCCCGCGCGAAAGCACACGGCAAACCAAGCGGCATTCTGGCCCCGGTAGAGGCGGATGCGCGTCGTTATCTGGAGTGGGGCGCGACGTTTGTTGCCGTTGGCAGCGACCTTGGCGTGTTCCGTTCAGCCACGCAGAAACTGGCTGATTCTTTTAAGAAATAACCACCATCGACAGTAGAGAGAGATAAAGACATGACAATGAAAGTTGGTTTTATTGGCCTCGGTATTATGGGTAAACCAATGAGTAAAAACCTCCTCAAGGCAGGTTACTCGCTGGTGGTTGCTGACCGTAACCCGGAATCCATTGCGGAAGTAATTGCCGCAGGCGCTGAAACCGCCGCCACGGCGAAAGATATCGCTGAGCAGTGTGATGTGATCATCACCATGCTGCCGAACTCTCCGCATGTTAAGGAAGTGGCACTGGGTGAAGGCGGCATTATTGAAGGGGCGAAACCGGGCACAGTGCTTATCGACATGAGCTCCATTGCACCGTTGGCCAGCCGTGAAATTAGCGACGCGCTGAAAGCGAAAGGAGTGGATATGCTGGATGCGCCGGTCAGCGGCGGCGAGCCAAAAGCGATTGACGGCACGTTGTCGGTGATGGTCGGCGGTGATAAAGCGATTTTCGACAAGTACTACGATCTGCTGAAAGCGATGGCAGGCTCCGTGGTGCATACCGGTGAAATTGGCGCGGGTAACGTCACCAAGCTGGCAAATCAGGTGATTGTGGCGCTGAACATTGCCGCGATGTCTGAAGCGCTGACGCTAGCGACCAAAGCGGGTGTGAATCCGGATCTGGTGTATCAGGCGATCCGTGGCGGGCTGGCAGGCAGCACCGTGCTGGATGCGAAAGCGCCGATGGTGATGGATCGCAACTTTAAACCAGGTTTCCGTATTGACCTGCATATCAAAGACCTGGCGAACGCGCTGGATACTTCTCATGGCGTTGGCGCTCAGTTGCCGCTGACTGCTGCAGTCATGGAGATGATGCAGGCGCTACGCGCAGATGGATTGGGTACAGCCGATCACAGTGCGCTCGCATGCTACTACGAAAAACTGGCGAAAGTGGAAGTCACTCGCTAACAAGAAGGGCGCGGATGTGCGCCCTGTATTTCTTGCCTTGCGCGGCACTGTCAGGCTACATAACTATGAAAATCGTAATTGCCCCAGACTCTTATAAAGAAAGCCTTTCTGCCACCGAGGTAGCTCAGGCAATAGAAAAAGGATTTCGGGAAATTTTCCCCGATGCGCAATATGTTTCTGTTCCGGTTGCCGATGGCGGCGAAGGAACGGTCGAAGCCATGATTGCCGCGACGCAAGGGAGTGAACATTCAGCGCAAGTAACGGGGCCGCTGGGCGAAAAAGTGAATGCCTGCTGGGGCATGTCTGGAGATGGTAAAACCGCGTTTATCGAAATGGCGGCAGCCAGCGGTCTGGCGTTGGTGCCTCCTGAAAAGCGCAACCCTTTAGTCACTACGTCACGCGGTACCGGAGAGCTGATTTTGCAGGCGCTGGATAGCGGTGCGCAGAGCATCATTATTGGCATCGGCGGCAGTGCGACCAACGACGGTGGCGCGGGTATGGTGCAGGCACTGGGGGCAAAACTTTGCGACGCCAACGGGACTGAGATTGGCTACGGTGGTGGAAGCCTGATGAGTCTGAACTCCATCGATATCTCGGGTCTGGATCCGCGCTTAAAAACCTGTTCCATTCGCGTGGCCTGCGATGTGACTAATCCTCTCATCGGCGATTCTGGCGCTTCGCGCATTTTTGGCCCGCAGAAAGGGGCGACGGAAGAACGCATTCTCGAACTGGACCGTAATCTGTCTCATTATGCCGACATCATTAAAAAATCGCTGCGGGTCGATGTGAAAGATGTGCCAGGCTCCGGTGCGGCAGGCGGAATGGGCGCGGCGTTAATGGCTTTTTTAGGTGCCGAGCTGCGCAGCGGTATCGAGATTGTGACCCAGGCGCTCAATCTGGAAGAGCATATTCACGACTGTACGCTGGTGGTGACTGGCGAAGGGCGGATCGACAGCCAGAGCATTCACGGCAAAGTGCCGGTCGGCGTGGCGAATGTCGCGAAGAAGTACCACAAGCCGGTTATTGGTATTGGTGGTAGCCTGACGCGCGATGTGGAGGTAGTGCATCAATATGGTATCGATGCGGTGTTTAGCGTATTGACCAGCATCAGCACGCTGGAAGAGGCCTTCCGTGGGGCATTTGATAATATTTATCGCGCCTCAAGAAACATCGCTGCCACGTTAGCGATAGGAATGCGCAGTGCGGGGTGACATTGCCCCGCAAACCCTCTATACTGCGCGCCGAAGCTGACCAGACAGTCGCCGCTTCGTCGTCGTCCTCTTCGGGGGAGACGGGCGGAGGGGAGGAAAGTCCGGGCTCCATAGGGCAGGGTGCCAGGTAACGCCTGGGGGGGAAACCCACGACCAGTGCAACAGAGAGCAAACCGCCGATGGCCCACGCAAGTGGGATCAGGTAAGGGTGAAAGGGTGCGGTAAGAGCGCACCGCGCGGCTGGTAACAGTCCGTGGCACGGTAAACTCCACCCGGAGCAAGGCCAAATAGGGGTTCACAAGGTACGGCCCGTACTGAACCCGGGTAGGCTGCTTGAGCCAGTGAGCGATTGCTGGCCTAGATGAATGACTGTCCACGACAGAACCCGGCTTATCGGTCAGCTTCAACTCATTCAAAAACAATACGTTGGTGTGTCTCAGGCCGTAATAGGTGAAAATGTGACACAAACTGTGATACAGACGAGGCACACCAACGGCTGTTCCATCCCGAATATTCTAAAGCGTGGCAACCGTTACAGCCTTCATTTTAGACTGCCTTCAGGCGGTTTCTTTCGTGTGTCGCTGGGCTGCGATTCAGCCAGTAGAGCAAGATTTATATCTTCCCGTCTCTCGATGTTTATTTCTCTTGTAAAATCATCCAAGATGGAAGCAACGCTATTAATGGATATAGTGCAGAAAATGAAGAAGTTAGAACAAGACGATATTGATAAGTATTTGCTTGAAATTCAGGCAGGTTTTTATGCCGCAGCGAAAAAAATCCCCTCTACTGTACGTAGTACCTTGCGAAAATCAGGTTCATTGGCCCGTGAAAAACGTATTGCTCTTGATGTTGGATTGCTACTTGATGGAACCTTCAAACAAGATGTTGAGCCGCTATCGACAGATTCAGTTATAGAACAACTTGGTAGCCAGTTTGATCTTACGGGCATGGAGGATGAAATCGATAATGTGGCTTCACAGTATGACCTCCTCTGGAGACACTATTGCGATGCACATATAGCCTTTATGGATCAGCGACATTCTGATTACCAACAGATTGTTAACTCCATGCGTCCAGACAACCACTATGCGCCTACCGTAGCCGATAAACTTGAAGAATCATTGGCCTCTGGGATTACTTTATCTAAGGCATGGCAGGGATTTCTCGCATTTAAGCCTAATTGGGTGCCTAAGATTCGACAGGGTAATGAGAAATATTATGAAGTGATAGAGATGGTTCTTGGTGCTGATACGTTAGTTACTGAAATCACTCGGCGCGATATTAAACACTTGCTTGAAGTCGTTGAAGGTCTTCCTCGCCAAAACAAGAGGCCATACAACAGGATGACTATCCAGCAATGTTTAGATTTGGATGAGGTTCCAGAAGAAGACTTAGTTTCATCAAAAACGGTCAAAGATTATCTGAAACTTTGTCAGGGGTTATTTTCAACCTACCTGACCAAAGAAGAGGATATTCTTGAATTACCGCCTACAAACAACGTCAAGTATGAAGCAAAAAGTCACAGCTACGGCCATTACAATCGTACAGAAATGAGAAAGATGGTAGAACACTTCGCGACATTAGATGGTTGGAATAAATGGGGTTTTTTGTTGCTAGCGTATACAGGGGCCCGTCGTTCTGAAATCGCAAAACTGAAGGTTTCAGATGTGCGCTTGGACGACGATAGCCAACGGTATTACATCATGATCGGAGATAGTAAGACTGAGGCGGGGATTCGGCAGGTTCCTATCTCAAAACGTTTGATCAATATGGGTTTTTTGGATTATTTGGATAGCAAACAGGCAGATGCCAACTTGTTCCCAGAAATCACTAATACAAGTCAGGTAACGCGGTTTTTCCATGCGATACGTGAGCAATTGGGTATTGATTATCTTGATGATTATAAAAATAGACGTATTGTGCACAGCTTACGTCACACTTTCGTAACTGAGATTCAGGCAAAGCACACCCTCACACTTGTTCAGCAAACGATAGGCCACGAACATTCAAACCAAGGGCAAACCAAGGTTTACACGGGCAAGATGAAAGTTTCGGATTTGCTTCCAGTTGTTGATAGTGTTGATTGGTTTTAGTGATAGTCATTCTAATTCAATGGGGTTGCTGGACCGTAGCCAAGAACTTATCGCTTGTGAAGCATTGAATTAGGCTATAGCAAAAGCGGAAAAATGGCAGAAACAAACCTGAAAAATGCCGACGAAGAAAATAATCATTGAATTGAAATAAAAAAAACAATATGATTCTTGGTTAAGTTTTGTTTGTGCCATGTTTTCTGAGTAAAAATAAACAAACATTTCTGTCCGTAAAAGCCAGCGCCGGTGCCTGCTCGGGGGCCATCCCTTATGCTCGTCGCGTACTGGTTTTTATTATTATCTTAAAGAGAGATATCTGGTAAGTGGGGGTTGTTATTTCTGTTCTTAATGAATTGTCATTAACTCAGTACATCTCGCATCACCGTGACAGTAGTGGGCGTTACTCTCTGATCCATAGCCCCGTTTATTCACTTGGTGGTCTCGAATACCAGCTCAACCACGACCCGGATGACAAAAACAGCAACCCCATCCGTAAAGAGATCATAGATAAATTTATTACTCAGCTCCGCGCCATGCAGTCACACTACCGTGAAGTCTATGGTTTTCGCTTTGACCTATCAGTGCCGGAAGAAATGAGCACTAAGGAAAGCAATAAATTAATCAGCGAACTGTTCACCCGCCTGCGTGGCGAGTTTACAGCGAAAGCGTGGAGTAATCAGCCAATCAGGAAGTTTGCCTACGGCTGGGTTCGCGAAAAAGAAAAGGCGAAACAGGTACACTATCACTGCTGGATTGCCCTGCCTTACTTCCAAGTCAGAACGGCAGGCTTTGGTGATGATGGAATGATCGGGCGTATCAGCCGGATATGGACTGACCTGACAAACGGAGTTTCAAGGGTTCATCTTCCACATGGCAGATATATAATCAGGCAATGTGACCATGCTTCACTGGTGGAGATGGTTAAGCGAATTTCTTATCTTGCCAAGAATCGCGGAAAATCATCTGATCAGAAAGGACAACCAAAAATGTTTTCCAGTTCCAGATTACAAATGAAAGCATCCTGAATACCATAATCGTTAAATCCTTCGCGTAATGCTCTCTACGGCCTTCAAATCAGAAGGTAGTACCTTCGCATTACCCACGCCACAAAAAGCGCTCACGATAGCGCTCATTGCGTTTAATAATGCCTTCTCTCATATATCACGGCTTAACTTTTAAAAATAGCACCACATCTTTATCTTTTCCACGTAGATTTAAGCTGGTGTGCGGCTCCGCTGGATTTACTGTCGCCGGAATATTTCGAATTAATTGACCCGAAAATAGCCATAATTAAGCCTCAAACGTTGGCAGGGCAGCATCTGAATCTGAGTGAAGACAGGTTAAATCTTACGCCTCTTTGATGTTCCAGTTTCGTTTGATAGTCGGGAGACTTAAATTCAGTGCTAACGCCGCTTTGGACTGACTCAGCCCCTTAGCTCTGGCTTCCTGTACACGCTGAAGGGTATCTGCCGCAACCGGACGGCCTAACTTCTTCCCTTCCTTCCTGGCTCTTACTAATCCTTCTTTTGTGCGTTCAATAATGCGGGATTTTTCGAACTCCGCAAACGCTGAAAACATTTGTAGCATCAGCTTCCCTTCCGCCCTGGAAAGGTTACGCACAGGCAGATCCAGCGACACTACATCTATCTCTTTTTCTACCAACATCGCTATAGTTTGCTGCACATCGATGTTGTCACGACCTAAGCGATCTAGCTTCAGCACCACCAGTCGATCCCCAGCTTCCAGCTTATGAGTAACCATATCGGCAAAGCCTTTACGCTTCATTGCCTGTACGCCACCGGATACCGTCTCCGAGACAACACGATTCTCAGGCACTTCATAACCAGCCTGACGAATCGCCATAATCTGGTTTTCTGTTGACTGTTCGCTGGTAGACACACGGCAATATGCAAATGTACGGCTCATAATCGCTCTCCTGATTGGTATCAAAAACGGTATCACAATCAACTAGTGGTATCATAATGTCAATGTGCTAATTTAATGATACTAATTTAGGGTAGGGTTTACTGGTGTCATAAAACGTTCGATTGTTGACACTAACCAGGTCAATGTCATTGGCCTGTATGATATTTGTAAAAGATTGAGAGTTGCCTTTTGAAGCTGGTGGAGCATGCTTGACTGATCTGGCAATCGCTTAGCAATTTTTTGTTAAGTAGCAAAAGAGAGTAAGACTTGATGAAAAAATTCACATAATTGGTTATGTACTGTTAGCTGCTCTTAGTTTGCTAAAAACCAAATAAAAACAATAGATTGATAAAAATGAAAAAAAGATAAAGTTTAGGCCAAAGTGGTCGATAACTTGAATGACACAGGTAAGCCTGACTTATATACCCAAAAGGAAAATTTTATGGCACAAGTTATCAACACTAACAGCCTGTCGCTGTTGACCCAAAATAACCTGAACAAATCCCAGTCTTCCCTTAGCTCCGCTATTGAGCGTTTGTCTTCCGGTCTGCGTATCAACAGCGCTAAAGACGACGCCGCTGGCCAGGCGATTGCTAACCGCTTCACCTCCAACATCAAAGGTCTGACTCAGGCTTCCCGTAACGCCAACGATGGTATCTCCATCGCTCAGACCACTGAAGGCGCGCTGTCTGAAATCAACAACAACTTACAACGTGTTCGTGAACTGTCAGTTCAGGCAACCAACGGCACCAACTCCCAGTCCGACCTGGACTCTATCCAGAATGAAATCACCCAGCGTCTGGGCGAAATCGACCGCGTATCCGGTCAGACTCAGTTCAACGGCGTGAAAGTGCTGGCGTCCGACAGCTCCATGAAAATCCAGGTTGGTGCGAACGATGGCGAAACCATCACTATCGACCTGAAAGAAATCACCTCTAAGACTCTTGGCCTGACTGGCTTCAACGTGAACGGTAAAGGTGAAGTAGCGAACAAAGCTGCTACTGCAGATAGCCTGACGCTGGCTGGCTTCGCTAAAGCCGGTGTTGCTAACGCAGATGGCAGCACAACTTTCAGCAAAGACGTAACATATAACAAAGCAACCTCAGCGGATGTACTGGCTTCTTCACAGGATAAGGACGTTATCAACTCCGGGACAGCTGGAGCTAAGTTGGGTCTTGCTGCTGACGGTGCTAACTACAGGTATAACGCAGCCACTAAGTCCTATGGTTTCGACTCCACTGGTGCAAAAGCAAGCGATACTCTGAACTTCCTGGCACCGAACGCGGGTGATTCTTTCACTGCGAAAGTGACCATCAATTCTAAATCTCAGGATGTTAACGTCAGCAAAGACGGCACCATCACTTCAACTGATGGTAAAGCACTTTACCTGGATGCGAAAGGAAACCTTACTCAGACTGGCAATGGTGCAACTGCTCCGGCCACTTGGGATAAATTAGTTGCTAACACGGATAGCACTGGTAAAGACGCTCACGGTAATACTGTTAGCACTGCTGTTGCGACTACCATTGAAGCAAAAGGCATGACAATCAAAAGTGCTGGTGGCAACGCTAACACAGTGAGTCAGGCTACGTTCTCTACTGCTTATGCTACCAGTTATGATACCGCATACGCTGCTTATCTGGCAGTTAGTGGTCAAGGAACTGATTACACAGGCGCTGCAGCAGCTGCTAACACTACTGCAACATCAGCAGGTAATAATGCTGTAACCGCGCTGGCTGCTGGCACTGTTAAAGATACTGACACCGTCAATGTGACTGGCGCTAAAGTTACCGCTGACCAGATGGGCGCAGCGCTGAAAGACCAGAGCTATACACAGACTCGCGGCACGACTCAGTATGCTGTTAATGGTTCTACCGGTGCGGTGACCTATGACGCTGACACAGCTGTTGTGGGTGGTGCTGATCCTGCTTATGTTAACAACGATCGCGCCCTGACCACCACTGATAAAGAAACCGTGCATTACTACGCGCAGGCAAACGGCAACGTGACCAACGCAACGGGTTCTAAAATCTACCAGACTGCTGATGGTAAACTGACCACTGCAGAAACCACCAAATCAGAATCCACCAAAGACCCGCTGAAAGCGCTGGATGACGCTCTGGCTAAAGTTGACTCCCTGCGTTCCGACCTGGGTGCTGTGCAGAACCGTTTCGATTCTACCATCACCAACCTGGGCAACACCGTTAACAACCTGACTTCTGCTCGTAGCCGTATCGAAGATGCTGACTACGCGACCGAAGTATCCAACATGTCCCGTGCACAGATCCTGCAACAGGCTGGTACTTCTGTTCTGGCACAAGCTAACCAGACCACGCAGAACGTACTGTCTCTGCTGCGTTAATATAGTTTATAGTACTAAGCCCCGTGATTGCGGGGCTTTTTTGTTTAATGTGCTAAAACTGGTTCTAAGGTACAACTGTTATGAATGATATCTCATATGGTCGAGAAGCGGAAAAATGGCCCCGTGAATATTCTACGCTTGCTCGCAGGATACAATTTCTACGCTTCAATGATTATCCTGTAAAGTTGGTAAGCGGCAACGGGCAATCAATAATCGGTTATATTTCAAAGTTTAATCAGAAAGAAAATATGATCTTGGCATCTGATGAAGCTAAGGGAAGCAATAGGATTGAGGTAAAACTTGAGTTTCTCACATCACTCGAAGAATTGCCGATTGGCGAAAGTTTAACCGCAAGACTTATTGCTGCTGATGTTTTTAATGTTCAGCCATGTGACCCAACAAGGAAAGACTTTTTCTCTATCTGCAATAAGTGCTTTAAACAAGGGGTGGGTATAAAAGTACATATGCTAGATGGGCGTATTCTGATAGGGGAAACAACAGGCGTTAATGCTTGTCAAGTCGGAATGATTAGACCTAATGGCAACCATATGCAGATCATGTTTGACTGGGTTAGCAGAATAACCTCCTCAGATTACTCTGATTAAACCTTCATATTATCAGTTGGTTATCAATATTTTCAAAAGGATATTTGGTCAAGAGAATGAGTAGCTAATTCAATAAATATGGAGTCGTTTAGCTGATCTTGCATCTTGTTTTGTTTTCAACATGACGTTACGAAAGGAGGCCGCTAGATGCAGCCCCTGAGATGGGTCATCGGATATCTTTCATTCTGAATTTGTACGTTACGTCGTCAGAGTCCGCGTGTAACTCTTTCACTGTGAGTTCGTCATTTCGAACCATAAACACCACATTAAATTCAACATTACCAGTGCCCCGCCAACGGTTAGAACTTTGACCTGACTCTGTCCAAATCACGTTGTCATCAGATAATTTACAGTCGAATGAAAAACGCTAGTTATCCGAAGGGCGCATGTATGAAACAGTAAACACTCCAGCCGTTTTCGTTTTGGCTACTTGAGTTTTACCCACACTCTCTGCAAGACCTCATTGCCATGATACAAGTCCTTAATCATTAACTTCGACGGTATACCGCCCGCCTTTGTCCTTAATTATGTACTGATATACGTCATCGCAGAACACAGTGACTGAGCCACCAAAAGCAGCAGGGAAGACACCATTCACTTTGTCACATTGATAACCAGCATTACGAATAACAGCCTGGCTTTCTGATTTCAGTTCAGGCGATCCATCACTCGCCAGCACGCAATTGGACATGCTAACCCCCAGAAATACCGCAACAATCTTTTTCATAACAGCCTCATTAGTTGAGTAAAGTTTGTGCACCATAGGCAAACACATGGATGTGCTTAGATTACTTTAATCGATTGATATTATAAAATCGATCGGTAAAATTGATCAATATGGTTACTATAATCGCCTAAGGAGATTGAAGATTGCTAAGTAGTAGTGATTGGTGAAAAACGAACATTGAGGGGTTAAGGATGAAAGGTTCTGTATTGATGTTTTGCAGTTTGTTGTTGCCGTTTAACGCCAGCGCGGGTCGAATAACGATGAGTAACCCAGATCAATCGACGATGGAAAATGGTCGGACTCTCTGTGTTTATAGCAATAGCATTTACACGTTTACCTATATCACGAAGTCGAAACATTGCCCGTACAGCAAAAGCTTCGACACGGCTGATAGCGAGTAAATTTCAGGACTATCGTTGTGATACAAAGTGGGATACAGTCTGTGATACAAGACAACACAAACGCCACAGATGCCTGACGTATGGTTGATTTTTCCTGACTTATCGGTCAGCTTCACTCGTTATAAAATCTCACTTCGGTGAGGTTTTTGCTTTCTGGGCGGTTGCCATGCCTGATGGCGCTGTGCTTATCAGGCCTAGTGGGGGAGAGACTGGTTTTGTAGGCCGGATAAGGTGTTTACACCGCCATCCGGCAGAGGTTTTACAGCGAGCATTGAGATTGGTTTTCGAGGATGCAGGCGCTTATTTCCTTCTTATCTAATTTTTATATCCCTATTATTTATGCACCGAATTTCTTTTATCTGAGGGGAATGTGTCGGTGGATATTTCTAATTTTGTGACGACCAACACAAAACGCTGCGCGATACGTTTTTATCGAGAATAATCGAACGCAATCGATCGCCATCACAAAATTACTTGCTAATAAATCGCACAAAATCAGTGTTAATGTGATGTTACATATGATAATTGTTTGTGTTTTTTAGATTGAATTTTAATAAATGTAATGTTTCTTTACAAACAAATATGGCGAAAAAATGTGATGCATAACGTTATTTAATCGCCATAATCATTAAAATATAATTAAATTTGATAAGTTGTTTATTAAATTTAAGCGCCATCTTGCCTGATAATTGTTCTGTAATTGATTGAAATATAGCCTTTCATGGTTTTAAAAAATAGTGGAAAAAATGGAGGTGTTATAGCCATAAAAAATCGTTATCCCCCCATCTTTTTTTGATTAAAGTCAAGATAAAGCGAGATCGATAATTCATATCTATATGATTATTAAGTGATTTAAATTTTAACGATAGTCTTACAAAATGTAAGTCAAGGGGATTTGTGAGGGGTAGCACATATCCTTGTTCGCTTAATTTGGTACACTTCCTGCCGTCAACAAAGTAATTAACGCAGGTCGATATGAATACTATTACACTCCCTAAAACACAGCACTTAGTGGTCTTTCAGGAAGTCATTAGAAGCGGTTCTATCGGCTCAGCTGCAAAAGAATTAGGTTTAACTCAACCCGCTGTCAGTAAAATCATCAATGATGTTGAGGCTTATTTTGGTATTGAGTTGGTAGTACGTAAAAATACTGGTGTGACATTGACTCAGGCAGGTCAGGTGATGCTCTCATGGTCTGAATCTATTACCCGTGAAATGAAAAACATGGTTGATGAGATGAACAGCATGACGAGCAACGCGGTCGTTGATGTGTCGTTTGGCTTTCCTTCACTGATTGCCTTCACCATCATGTCCGGCATGATTAAAAAATTCAAAGAAGTGTTCCCGAAGGCGCAGGTTTCTATGTATGAAGCTCAGCTCTCCTCCTTCTTACCGGCGATTCGTGACGGACGTCTGGATTTCGCCATCGGTACGCTGAGTGATGAGATGAAACTGCATGATCTGCACGTTGAGCCGCTCTTTGAGTCAGACTTTATCCTGGTTGCCAGCAAGTCCCGAACATGCACCGGCATCACCTCGCTGAGCGCGTTGAAAAACGAACAGTGGGTGTTGCCACAAACGAATATGGGGTACTACAGCGAACTTCTTACCACGTTACAGAATAATGGCATCAGCAGTGAAAACATCGTTAAAACAGACTCTGTCGTTACGATTTATAATCTTGTTCTCAATGCTGATTTCTTAACAGTAATTCCCTGCGATATGACCACACCGTTTGGCTCAAACCAGTTTATTACTATCCCGGTAGAAGAAACTTTACCCGTCGCGCGTTATGCCGCCGTGTGGTCGAAAAATTATCGAATTAAAAAAGCAGCATCTATTTTGGTGGAATTAGCCAAAGAGTATTCATCATATAATTGTCGGAGACGAAGGCAATTAATTGAAATTGATTAAAAATTGAATTTGTTTTAACACGAAATAAACGCCATCTGTCTATATCTGACAATGGTCACGGCTATCTATTTACTTTAATACCCAGGTAAGAGGTTCTAATGCACATTACATACGATCTCCCAGTTGCAATTGAAGATATCCTCGAAGCGAAAAAAAGACTTGCGGGGAAAATTTATAAAACGGGAATGCCTCGCTCTAACTATTTTAGTGAACGTTGCAAAGGGGAAATTTTCCTCAAATTTGAAAACATGCAGCGTACCGGTTCATTTAAAATCCGTGGTGCTTTTAACAAGCTCAGTTCATTAACCGAAGCTGAAAGATGTAAGGGCGTGGTGGCTTGCTCTGCAGGTAACCATGCGCAAGGCGTTTCTCTCTCCTGCGCTATGCTCGGAATCGACGGCAAAGTGGTGATGCCGAAAGGCGCACCGAAGTCTAAAGTAGCGGCAACCTGCGATTATTCTGCAGAAGTTGTACTGCACGGCGACAACTTCAACGACACCATCGCTAAGGTTAGCGAGATTGTGGAAACTGAAGGCCGTATCTTTATTCCACCCTATGATGACCCGAAAGTTATTGCTGGTCAGGGCACTATTGGTCTGGAAATTCTGGAAGATCTGTACGATGTCGATAACGTGATTGTGCCAATTGGCGGTGGCGGACTGATTGCTGGTATTGCGGTGGCAATTAAATCTATTAACCCGACCATTAAAATTATTGGCGTGCAGTCTGAAAACGTTCACGGCATGGCGGCTTCTTTCCACGCTGGAGAAATAACCACGCACCGAACGACCGGCACCCTGGCGGATGGTTGTGACGTTTCCCGCCCGGGTACTTTAACGTATGAAATTGTTCGTGAGTTGGTGGATGACATTGTCCTGGTCAGCGAAGACGAAATTCGCAACAGCATGGTGGCATTAATTCAGCGAAATAAAGTTGTGACTGAAGGTGCCGGCGCGCTGGCATGCGCAGCATTATTAAGCGGGAAATTAGATAGCTATATCCAGAACAGAAAAACAGTCAGCATTATTTCTGGCGGTAATATCGACCTTTCTCGTGTATCTCAAATTACTGGTTTAGTTGACGCTTAATATACTTCGTTGAGGATAGGATATGAGTACTACTGATAGCATTGTATCCAGCCAGACAAAACAGTCGTCCTGGCGCAAATCGGACACCACCTGGACACTGGGTTTATTTGGTACAGCCATCGGCGCTGGGGTGCTGTTCTTCCCTATCCGCGCAGGTTTTGGCGGACTGATCCCCATTCTGATCATGCTGGTGCTAGCATACCCCATCGCCTTCTATTGCCACCGTGCGCTGGCACGCCTGTGTCTTTCCGGTTCTAACCCTTCCGGCAACATCACAGAAACGGTTGAAGAGCATTTTGGTAAAACGGGTGGCGTGGTTATCACGTTCCTCTACTTCTTTGCGATTTGTCCGCTGCTGTGGATTTATGGCGTTACCATTACCAACACCTTTATGACCTTCTGGGAAAACCAGCTGCAGATGCCAGCGTTAAACCGTGGCTTCGTGGCACTCTTCCTGCTGCTGTTGATGGCATTCGTCATCTGGTTTGGTAAAGATCTGATGGTTAAAGTGATGAGCTACCTGGTATGGCCGTTCATTGCCAGCCTGGTGCTTATTTCTCTGTCCCTGATCCCATACTGGAACTCTGCGGTTATCGATCAGGTTGATCTCAGCAATATCGCACTGACCGGCCATGACGGTATCCTGGTTACCGTGTGGCTGGGTATTTCCATCATGGTGTTCTCTTTCAACTTCTCACCGATTGTTTCTTCCTTCGTGGTCTCCAAACGTGAAGAGTATGAGAAAGATTTTGGTCGCGAGTTCACCGAGCAGAAGTGTTCTAAAATCATCTCTCGCGCCAGTATGCTGATGGTTGCCGTGGTTATGTTCTTCGCCTTTAGCTGCCTGTTCACGCTGTCTCCGGCAAACATGGCGGATGCGAAAGCACAGAACATTCCAGTACTGTCTTACCTGGCAAACCACTTCGCTTCACTGTCCGGTACGAAGTCCACCTTCGCGACCGTTCTGGAGTACGGTGCTTCAATCATCGCCCTGGTTGCTATCTTCAAATCTTTCTTCGGCCACTATCTGGGCACGCTGGAAGGTCTGAACGGTCTGGTGCTGAAGTTTGGTTACAAAGGCGATAAAACGAAAGTTTCTGCCGGCAAACTTAATACCATCAGCATGATCTTCATCATGGGCTCCACCTGGGTAGTGGCTTACGCCAACCCGAACATCCTGGACCTGATTGAAGCAATGGGCGCGCCGATTATTGCCTCTCTGCTCTGCCTGCTGCCGATGTATGCCATCCGTAAAACGCCATCACTGGCGAAATACCGTGGCCGTCTGGATAACGTGTTTGTTACCGCGATTGGTCTGCTGACCATCCTGAACATCGTCTACAAACTGTTCTAATCCTTAAGCTCAGGATGAGCGGAGTAGTGAAATGAATGAGTTTCCGGTAGTACTGGTTATTAACTGTGGTTCGTCTTCTATTAAATTCTCAGTGCTGGATGCAGCAAACTGTGAAGTTTTAATGGCGGGGATCGCAGACGGTATTAACTCTGAAAATGCGTTCATAGCAATTAATGGAGGAGAGCCAGCTAAGCTGGCTCACCACAGCTACGAAGATGCATTAAAAGCAATTGCCGTTGAACTAGAGAAACGTAATTTAATGGACAGCGTGGCCTTAATTGGCCACCGCATTGCCCACGGCGGAAATATCTTTACTGAATCAGCAATTATTACTGACGAAGTTATCGATAATATTCGCCGGGTATCACCATTAGCACCGCTACATAATTATGCGAACCTGAGTGGGATCGAATCCGCTCAGCACCTTTTCCCGGGTGTGCAGCAGGTTGCGGTATTTGATACCAGCTTCCACCAGACGATGGCTCCTGAGGCCTATCTGTACGGTTTACCGTGGAAATATTTTGAGGAGTTGGGCGTTCGTCGTTATGGCTTCCACGGCACGTCGCATCGCTATGTTTCTCAGCGAGCGCATGAGCTTCTCGACCTGCAGAGTGATGACTCCGGTCTGGTTGTGGCGCACCTGGGCAACGGCGCGTCAATCTGTGCGGTACGTAATGGACAGAGCGTTGATACCTCAATGGGCATGACGCCGCTGGAAGGGCTGATGATGGGCACACGCAGCGGCGACGTCGATTTCGGCGCCATGGCGTGGATTGCCAGCGAAACCAACCAGACGCTGAGCGACCTTGAGCGCGTAGTGAATAAAGAGTCCGGTTTACTGGGTATTTCCGGTTTGTCCTCTGACTTACGTACGTTAGAAAAAGCCTGGCACGAGGGACATGAGCGTGCGCAGCTGGCGATTAAAACGTTTGTGCATCGTATTGCACGCCATATCGCCGGACATGCCGCATCGCTGCATCGTCTTGATGGGATTATTTTCACCGGCGGAATAGGTGAGAACTCGGTATTAATTCGTCGTCTGGTTATTGAACACCTTGCCGTTTTAGGCGTGAATATCGACAGCGAGATGAATAGCCTGCCAAATTCCCATGGCGAAAGAATTATCTCTAATAAAGATGCTCGTGTTATTTGTGCGGTAATTCCCACAAATGAAGAGAAAATGATTGCACGTGATGCCATTGCCTTAGGCAAAATTAATACACCAGTAGAATTTGCATAATTAATTTTCAGCAGAGAGATTATTTTTCATGAAGGTAAATATCGATACCAGCGATATGCTGTATGCCGAAGCCTGGAATGGCTTTAAAGGTACGGACTGGAAAGAAGAAATTAATGTCCGTGATTTTATTCAGCACAACTATACGCCTTATGAAGGGGATGAATCTTTCCTCGCCGAAGCAACGCCTGCGACCACTGCATTGTGGGAAAAAGTTATGGCGGGCATCCGTATTGAAAACTCGACGCACGCGCCGGTTGATTTCGATACCAATATTGCTACCACGATAACCGCGCATGATGCGGGTTATATTGAACAAGAACTGGAAAAAATCGTCGGTCTGCAAACGGATAAGCCGCTCAAGCGCGCTCTGCATCCTTTTGGCGGCATCAACATGATCAAAAGCTCTTTTGATGCTTATGGTCGTGAGATGGATGCTGATTTTGAATACCAGTTTACTGAACTGCGTAAAACCCATAACCAGGGCGTATTCGACGCCTACTCTCCGGATATGCTGCGCTGCCGTAAATCCGGGGTGCTGACCGGCCTGCCGGATGGTTACGGTCGTGGTCGTATCATCGGTGACTATCGCCGCGTCGCGCTGTACGGTATCCGCTATCTGGTGCGTGAGCGTGAACTGCAGTTTGCCGATCTCCAGTCGAACCTGGAGTGGGGCCAGAATCTTGAAGCCACGATTCGTCTGCGCGAAGAGCTGTCTGAACACCGTCGCGCCCTGCTGCAAATGCAGGAAATGGCGGCGAAATACGGCTGCGATATCTCCCGTCCGGCGCGTAATGCGCAGGAAGCGGTGCAGTGGGTGTACTTTGCTTACCTGGCTGCGGTGAAATCTCAGAACGGTGGCGCTATGTCGCTGGGCCGTACCGCATCGTTCCTCGACATCTACATTGAGCGCGATTTCAAAGCGGGAATTTTAAACGAGCAGCAGGCGCAGGAGCTGATCGACCACTTCATTATGAAGATCCGTATGGTGCGCTTCCTGCGTACGCCGGAATTCGACACCTTGTTCTCAGGCGACCCTATCTGGGCGACCGAAGTTATCGGCGGTATGGGGTTGGATGGCCGCACGCTGGTGACGAAAAACTCGTTCCGCTATCTGCATACGCTGCACACCATGGGCCCGGCACCTGAGCCGAACCTGACGGTGCTTTGGTCTGAGCAGCTACCGATTGCCTTCAAAAAGTACGCCGCCCAGGTGTCTATCATCACTTCGTCTTTGCAGTATGAAAACGACGATCTGATGCGTGCCGACTTTGACAGCGATGACTATGCCATTGCCTGCTGCGTCAGCCCGATGGTTATCGGCAAGCAAATGCAGTTCTTCGGGGCGCGTGCCAACCTCGCCAAAACGTTGCTGTATGCAATCAACGGCGGCGTGGATGAGAAGCTGAAAATCCAGGTCGGGCCGAAAACGGCACCGCTGATGGATGACGTGTTGGACTACGACACCGTGATGGAGAGCCTGGACCACTTTATGGACTGGCTGGCGGTGCAGTACATCAGCGCGCTGAACATCATCCACTATATGCACGACAAGTACAGCTACGAAGCTTCGCTGATGGCGCTGCACGATCGTGATGTCTATCGCACGATGGCCTGTGGTATGGCGGGTCTGTCCGTGGCGGCGGATTCTCTGTCGGCTATCAAATACGCTCGCGTGAAACCGATTCGCGATGAAAATGGTCTGGCGGTTGATTTCGAAATCGAAGGCGACTATCCGCAATACGGTAACAACGACGAGCGCGTAGACAGCATTGCCTGCGACCTGGTCGAACGCTTTATGAAGAAAATTAAGGTGTTGCCAACCTACCGTAACGCGGTGCCGACGCAGTCCATTCTGACCATTACCTCCAACGTGGTGTACGGACAGAAAACCGGTAACACGCCGGATGGACGTCGCGCAGGTACGCCGTTTGCGCCAGGGGCGAACCCGATGCACGGCCGCGATCGCAAAGGTGCGGTAGCGTCGTTAACCTCGGTTGCCAAACTGCCGTTCACCTATGCCAAAGACGGTATCTCGTACACCTTCTCCATTGTGCCGGCAGCGCTGGGCAAAGAGGATGGAGTGCGTAAAACCAACCTGGTCGGTCTGCTGGACGGTTACTTCCACCATGAAGCACATGTGGAAGGTGGTCAGCATCTAAACGTTAACGTTATGAACCGTGAAATGTTGATGGATGCCATTGAGCACCCGGAAAACTATCCGAACCTGACGATCCGCGTGTCTGGCTATGCGGTGCGCTTCAACGCGCTGACCCGCGAACAGCAGCAGGATGTTATTTCACGTACTTTCACCCAGGCGCTTTGACGCTGGAGGGGCTATGAGAAAAGTAATTGCAACCGAATGTGCGCCAGGGGCGATTGGGCCTTACGTACAGGGTGTGGATCTGGGCAGCATGGTGTTGACGTCAGGTCAAATCCCGGTGTGTCCACAGACAGGTGAAGTGGCTGAAAACGTGGCGGATCAGGCACGTCAAAGCCTGGAGAACGTGAAAGCGATCGTCGAGTCTGCAGGTTTGAAAGTGAGCGATATCGTGAAGACGACCGTTTTCGTTTCTGACCTGAACGACTTCGCCACCATTAATCAGGTGTACCAGCAGTTCTTTGATGAGCATAAGGCAATCTACCCCACGCGCAGCTGCGTGCAGGTCGCCCGCTTACCCAAGGATGTGAAGCTGGAGATTGAAGCCATCGCCGTACGTGGCGACACGCTGTAATCCCTTGCGGGGCGATCTCAGGATCGCCCCGATCCTTAATGAGTGTGAAACCTGGTCTTCACTGAACGGCAATCCGAGGGTGTGGATATGATTAGCGCATTCGATATTTTTAAGATTGGCATTGGACCTTCCAGCTCCCATACCGTGGGGCCAATGAACGCAGGTAAAAGCTTTATCGATCTGTTGGTCAGCAGCGGGGAACTTCCCAAAGCTACGCATATTGTGGTCGATCTTTATGGATCGCTTTCCCTGACCGGAAAAGGTCATGCGACAGATGTCGCCATCATGATGGGACTGGCCGGTAACAGTCCGCAAAACGTTAATATAGATTCTATCGCTGGTTTTACTCAGGAAGTGGCCCGTACCGGACGTTTACCGGTTGCAGAGGGCACGCATATTGTCGATTTCTCCCCAGACAAAAATATCCTCTTTCACGCCGAAACGCTGCCGCGCCATGAAAATGGCATGCGTATCACCGCATGGAACGACACCGAGACGCTATTAAGCAAAACCTATTACTCCGTCGGCGGTGGTTTTATCGTTGAAGAGGAGCAATTTGGTCAGGCGCATGATGTTGAAGCACACGTGCCCTACAATTTTCATTCCGCCAGCGAACTGCTGAAATTGTGCGAGCGCAACGGGCTATCCGTTTCCGGCCTGATGATGCAGAACGAACTGGCGATGCGTAGTAAAGAAGAAATCGATGCTGGTTTTGCCGCCATCTGGGACGTCATGCACGCCGGAATCGAGCGCGGCATGAACACAGAAGGCGTCCTGCCGGGTCCATTGAACGTCCCGCGTCGCGCCGTGGCATTACGCCGGTTGCTGGTTTCCAGCGATAATCTGTCCAGCGACCCGATGAACGTTATCGACTGGATCAACATGTTCGCGCTGGCCGTGAGCGAAGAAAACGCTGCCGGATGCCGGGTTGTGACGGCACCGACCAACGGAGCATGTGGGATTATCCCTGCCGTATTGGCCTATTACGACAAGTTCCGCCGTCCGGTAAATGCAAACTCCATTGCTCGTTATTTGCTGGCCGCTGGGGCGATAGGCGCGCTGTATAAGATGAACGCCTCTATTTCTGGTGCTGAAGTCGGCTGCCAGGGTGAAATTGGCGTAGCCTGTTCAATGGCGGCTGCCGGGCTGACCGAGTTGCTCGGCGGTAGCCCGTCGCAGGTTTGTATTGCGGCGGAAATCGCCATGGAGCATAACCTGGGGCTGACCTGCGATCCGGTTGCTGGACAGGTGCAAATACCGTGTATTGAACGCAATGCGATCAACGCGGTAAAAGCCGTCAACGCCGCACGTATGGCGCTACGTCGCACATCTGAGCCACGCGTTTCGCTCGATAAAGTGATCGAGACCATGTATGAAACGGGCAAAGATATGAACGACAAATACCGCGAAACGTCACGCGGTGGCCTGGCGATTAAAGTGGTTTGTACCTGAGATGAAAGGGTGCGTTTGTAGGCCGGATAAGGCGTAAGCGCCGCCATCCGGCAATTAATGATTTAATCAACATAGCAGAATAAAAAAGGTGCACTTTAGTGCACCTTTTTTGTTGTGATCGGCTTCAAAAATAGAAATTACATTCTATATATGCATATAAAAGAGAAATTATTTCTTAACTTTTAGAAATTACAGGGGTTTGTTTGTGAAGTTTTTCTCTGATCCTGCGCGTATGATTTCTTCATTACTCCAATAGCTCACCTGCACCTAAGTACTGCGTATCGCATTGATGCAGTACGAAAAAAATATAAAAACCTCTACCTACAAATTGAGCGGAAAATTATGGAAACGGCAACGAATAGTAGCGTAATACTCGACGCATCTGCTCCGGCACGTCGGGCGGGAATGACCGAAAGCGAATGGCGCGAAGCTATTAAATTCGACAGCACGGATACCGGCTGGGTCATTATGAGTATCGGTATGGCAATTGGCGCGGGGATTGTTTTTCTTCCTGTCCAGGTAGGATTGATGGGGCTGTGGGTGTTCTTGCTCTCCTCTATCATCGGTTACCCAGCCATGTACCTGTTCCAGCGCCTGTTTATCAACACGCTGGCTGAGTCCCCAGAGTGTAAAGACTACCCGAGCGTAATCAGCGGCTATCTGGGTAAGAACTGGGGCATCCTGTTAGGTGCGTTGTATTTTGTGATGCTGGTTATCTGGATGTTCGTCTATTCCACCGCCATCACCAATGACAGCGCCTCTTATCTGCACACGTTTGGTGTGACGGAAGGTTTACTGTCCGACAGCCCGTTCTATGGCCTGGTGCTGATTTGCATCCTGGTGGCCATCTCGTCACGCGGGGAACAAATGCTGTTTAAAATCTCCACCGGCATGGTACTGACCAAGCTGCTGGTCGTGGCGGCGCTTGGCGTGTCGATGGTCGGGATGTGGCATCTGCATAACGCCGGTTCACTGCCGCCGATGGCGCTGCTGATCAAAAATGCGATCATCACTCTGCCGTTTACGCTGACCTCGATTCTGTTTATTCAGACCTTAAGCCCGATGGTTATCTCATACCGTTCTCGCAACAAATCCATTGAAGTAGCGCGCCATAAAGCCCTGCGTGCCATGAACATCGCGTTCGGTATTCTGTTTGTTACCGTCTTTTTCTACGCCGTTTCCTTCACGCTGGCGATGGGCCACGACGAAGCGGTTAAAGCTTATGAGCAGAACATTTCCGCTCTGGCGATTGCCGCGCAATTTATCAATGGTGCGGGTGCTGGCTGGGTGAAAATCGTCAGCGTTATTCTGAACATTTTCGCCGTTATGACCGCTTTCTTCGGTGTCTACTTAGGTTTCCGTGAAGCGACTCAAGGGATCGTGATGAACATTCTGCGCCGCTATATGCCGGCTGAGAAAATCAACGAAACCTTTGTTCAGCGCGGCATTATGATTTTTGCCATCCTGCTGGCCTGGAGCGCAATTGTGCTCAACGCGCCGGTACTGAGCTTCACCTCTATTTGTAGCCCTATCTTCGGCATGGTGGGTTGTCTGATCCCGGCCTGGCTGGTCTACAAAGTTCCTGCACTGCACAAATACAAAGGCGCTTCCCTGTATCTGATTATTTTCACGGGCCTGCTGTTGTGCGTTTCTCCGTTCCTGGCATTTTCCTGAGATATTTGAGCAAAGGTTGTTGTTATGTTTGAGACTACATTGAATCCATTATGGGATAGTTTTATCCGCGCAGTGCAGGAAGAAGTTAAGCCTGCGTTGGGCTGCACAGAACCTATCTCTCTGGCTCTGGCGGCGGCGGTTGCATCCTCTGAGCTGGACGGCGCGGTTGAACGCATTGACGCGTGGGTCTCACCGAACCTGATGAAAAACGGCATGGGCGTTACCGTGCCGGGTACCGGAATGGTCGGGTTACCTGTCGCGGCGGCGCTGGGTGCGCTGGGGGGAAATGCCCGTGCCGGTTTAGAGGTACTGAAAGATGCGTCGCCACAAGCGATCGACGATGCAAAAGCGATGCTGAGCGCTGGCAAGGTTGCGGTGATGCTGCAGGAGCCTTGCGAGGATATCCTCTTTTCCCGCGCTAAGGTTTACAGCGCTGAAGGATGGGCGTGCGTGACGATTGTGGGCGGTCATACCAACATTGTGCACATCGAGACCAATAAGGGCGTAGTGTTCACCACAGAACAGAATGCTCAGGAAGAGGAACAGGAGTCGCCGCTGGCGGTGTTGTCTCACACCTCGCTGGAAGAGATTCTGGCGTTCGTGAACGCGGTACCGTTTGAGTCGATCCGCTTTATCCTCGATGCGGCAAAACTGAACGGTGCGCTGTCTCAGGAAGGACTGCGCGGTAACTGGGGATTGCACATCGGAACCACGCTTGAGAAGCAGTGTGCGCGTGGCCTGCTGGCGAACGATCTCTCCACCTCTATTCTAATCCGCACCAGTGCGGCATCGGATGCGCGAATGGGCGGGGCGACTCTGCCGGCCATGAGCAACTCCGGCTCCGGTAATCAGGGCATTACCGCGACTGTTCCAGTGATGGTGGTGGCCGAGCACTTTGGCGCGGATGAGGAGAAACTGGCACGTGCGCTAATGTTGTCTCATCTGAGCGCTATCTACATCCATCATCAACTTCCGCGTTTGTCTGCACTGTGTGCAGCAACCACGGCGGCGATGGGGGCAGCAGCGGGGATGGCATGGATCGTAGATGGTCGCTACAACACCATCGCGATGGCGATCAGCAGCATGATTGGCGACGTGAGCGGAATGATATGCGATGGCGCTTCAAACAGCTGCGCGATGAAAGTCTCAACCAGTGCTTCCGCGGCGTGGAAAGCGGTGCTGATGGCGCTGGATGATACTGCTGTAACCGGCAACGAAGGGATTGTGGCGCATAACGTGGAACAATCTATCGCTAACCTGTGTGCGCTGGCGTGTCGTTCAATGCAGGAAACCGACAAGCAGATTATTGAGATCATGGCCAGTAAGGCACATTAATCTTTAGGCCGGGTAAGGCGTTGCCGCCACCCGGCATAAGTCTAAGCCGCCTGTTCAGGCGGCTTCTTCGTCTTCCAGCCGTAGTTCGGCATCGGCCACAATCGCTTCCAGCTCTGTCAGCATTTCTTCATAGCCGAAGGTAACTGTTTCCTGTTTTTTCGGCTCAACCTGAGGCTGGCATTTTTTTGATGATTTCTTGCTCAATAGTCGTACTCCATTGTTTTCCCTGACTATACGGGCAAATCTATCAGCAAAGCGCGCAGCGGGGTATCGGCGACTAACGTTATGTTAGTTTCGTCACGAATAAATGCCCCATCGCCACAGGTGAGTGCTTCTTTTTCGGCGCCAGACGTCACCGCATGGAATCTGCCGTGAATCGACTGTAAATAAGCACGTGGCCCATGTAACTGAAAACTCAACGATTCACCTTGCTGCAGCTCAACATGGTGCACCCATACCTGTTGGCGCAGATGCAGGCTGCCTTGTTCTCCGTCCGGCGAGGCCAGCAACTGATGCTTACCAGCACCCAGCGTGGCTTTTTGTACGCAGGCGTTTTCACGCTGCGGGCAGGCGTCCAGCCAGAGCTGCATCCGGGTTAACGGTTTGTCTTTGCTGATATTGTGTTCGCTATAGCTGATTCCCGGCTGTGTCGCGAGCAGTAAAACTTCTCCTGCTTTGGCCTTGATATGGTTGCCTTCGCTGTCTCGGTACTCCGCTTCCCCTTCGAGGATCAGATTGACGATATCCACCTTCGGATAGGTCCGTGGCTGGAAAGAGGCCCCCGGTGCCAGAACTTCCTGGTTCAGAACACGCAGCGAGGCATAACCCAGCAGTTTAGGATCAAAATAGTGTCCAAAGGAGAAGGTATAACGGGCCTGCAGCCAGCCGTAGTCTGCTTGCCCGCATTGTTTGGCTGTACGGGTAGTAATCATAGTTCTTGACCTCTCTTTACTTCCTTTTATGTTAAATGGCTAGACGCTGCATTGTTAGCCAGATATTCTGCCCGGTATGTTCAAATTTCCTGAATGAGAACGAGATGGCCAAAGAAAGGGCTTTAACGCTTGAAGCGTTACGCGTCATGGACGCAATAGACAGGCGCGGTAGTTTTGCTGCTGCGGCAGATGAACTGGGACGCGTTCCTTCCGCACTTAGCTATACCATGCAGAAGCTGGAGGAAGAGCTGGACGTGGTGCTGTTTGACCGTTCAGGCCACCGCACAAAATTCACTAACGTTGGGCGTATGCTGCTGGAGCGTGGGCGCGTACTGCTGGAAGCTGCGGATAAACTGACCACCGATGCCGAAGCATTGGCTCGCGGTTGGGAAACGCATCTGACCATCGTAACCGAAGCGCTGGTGCCGACGGCAGCGTTTTTCCCGCTGATCGACAGGCTTGCCGGGAAGGCCAATACCCAGCTTTCCGTTATTACCGAAGTTCTGGCCGGGGCGTGGGAGCGTCTTGAGCAGGGGCGGGCGGATATCGTGATTGCGCCGGATATGCATTTTCGCTCATCCTCAGAAATCAACTCGCGCAAGCTGTACTCGCTGATGAACGTCTATGTAGCGGCCCCGGATCATCCCATCCATCAGGAGCCGGAACCGTTATCGGAAGTCACCCGCGTTAAATACCGTGGGATCGCGGTGGCGGATACCGCCCGTGAACGTCCGGTGCTGACGGTTCAACTGCTGGATAAGCAGCCGCGTCTGACGGTGAGTACGATAGAAGATAAACGTCAGGCGCTGTTGGCCGGATTGGGCGTGGCGACGATGCCGTACCCGCTGGTGGAAGAGGATATTGCGGCTGGTCGGCTGCGGGTCGTTAGTCCGGAATCGACAAGCGAGATAGATATTATTATGGCCTGGCGTCGTGACAGCATGGGCGAGGCGAAATCCTGGTGTCTGCGGGAAATCCCCAAGCTGTTTGCGGGTAAATAGTCTGACTGTTCCGCCGGATGCGGTGCAATTGCACCTTATCCGGCCTACAAAAGGGTGTATGACGTCAGGATGGTTGCTTAGGGTCAGCGCCGAAGCGGTTGCTCCCTTGAGTCCCGTTTTGGCAGTTGAAAATGATGATCACCAGCCAGCCTACGATCGGGATCAGCAGCACCAGTAGCCACCAGGCTGAACGATCGGTGTCATGTAAACGCCGGAACTGTACTGCCCACCACGGAATAAAGACCAGAACCCCGTAAATCGTCGTTAATATGCCTTCTCCACCGGCGCGCTCCCAGCCAAACATTCTGTCCAGAATACCCAGCACGAACGTGAAGATGATGTTGACCAGCACAAACATCCAGTATTCTTTACGACGCGCGCGGCCACCAAAACCAAAGTAATTCTTTAATACGTTTAAATACCAATCCATTTTTGCCTCGTTCTGCATTCAATTACTTGTTTTTAAAGCAATCAAATTAAGAATAGCTGTGAATGAAATGATGGTAAATATTTGCGGTATTAATTATTTAGCCCCCAGATGGGGGCCAGTGTAAATCAGGCGAAACGCTCGTCACGCCCCTGGGGTTCGTTGAGGTCCTGCCACGGCCCAACAGAAATAATGCCGGTTGGGTTAATGGTTTTGTGGCTACGGAAGTAGTGATTGCGGATATGATCGAAATTGACGGTTTCCGCAATACCCGGCATCTGGTAGATATCACGCAGGAAACCGTACAGGTTCAGATAGTCGCTAATCCGGTGTTTGTCGCACTTGAAGTGGGTGACATACACGGGATCAAAGCGTACCAGCGTGGTCCACAGGCGAATGTCGGCCTCGGTTAACTGGTCGCCGGTCAGGTAACGATGTTGCCCAAGGATCTGCTCCAGTCGTGCCAGAGATTGAAAGACGTTATCCACGGCGTCGTCGTAGGCTTCCTGACTGGTGGCAAATCCGGCTTTATACACACCGTTATTAACGTTGTCATAAATCCAGCCGTTCAGCTCGTCGATTTTGCTTTGCAGGGCAGGGGGATAGTAATCTCCGGCTTTCGCGCCCAGCGCATCAAACGCGGTGTTAAACATGCGGATGATTTCTGCAGATTCGTTGCTGACAATAGTGTGGTTCTTTTTGTCCCACAGTACCGGAACGGTCACCCGACCGCTGTAGTGCGGATCGGCGTGTAAATAGAGCTGATAAAGAAATTCGTGCTGATACAGGGTATCGCCGGTTGCCGCCGGGAAGTTGTCGTCAAAGGTCCAGCCGTTTTCCAGCATCAACGGATGCACAACGGACACGGAAATAAACGGTTCCAGCCCCTTGAGTTTGCGCAAAATCAGCGTGCGATGCGCCCATGGACAGGCCAGAGAAACGTACAGATGATAGCGGTCTTTTTCGGCAGCAAAGCCACCTTCACCGGTCGGGCCAGGCGCGCCATCCGCGGTGAGCCAGTTACGGAAAGCCGATGCAGAACGTTGAAATTTTCCACCGGTTGATTTGGTATCGTACCAGGTGTCATGCCAGACGCCGTCAATCAGTTGTCCCATGATTTTCGCCTCCTCAGATAGCAAAAGCGAGGAGATATCTCCTCGCTTTTTGATGTGTTCAGTATAGTTTGATTACCACTTTTTATTCAGCACGCGGTCGATACTAAATGCGCCTGGACCGGTGATAGCCAGCAGCAGGAAACCGCCTGCGATGGTCAGGTTTTTCATGAACATCAGGGAGTTCACACCTTCCGCAAAGTTGCTGTGGAAGAGGAACGCTGTCAGCAATGTGAAGCCTGCGGTGAACAGCGCAGTTGTACGGGTCAGGAAACCGAACAGAATTGCCAGACCGCCACCAAACTCAAGCAGAATCACCAGCGGCAGCATAAATCCTGGGACGCCCATGGCTTCCATGTACTGTTGGGTACCCGCATATCCGGTGATTTTTCCCCAACCTGCGGTAATAAACAGGATTGGCATCAGAATGCGCGCTACCAGTACACCAACATCTTCTAATTTCTTCATCATACTCTCCAGGAAACCACTCAGGCGGCTTATTGTGTTTTTTTGTGCATCGACGCTGCAGAGCACGTCGTTGCTGTCGATGGAGAGAATCATAAACGTGCTTAATGAGAATTGTTAGCAAGGAAAACTGTCAGTATTTTTCAAAAATTTTGAGGTTGGGGGTAAGTAAAGGATTAGCCGCGCAGTTGCTGCTGTCTGATGGTCGATTTCACCAGACGCCAGATACTCCAGACGCTAAAGCCGCGCTTAGCCCAGCGTACCAGCAGATTCGGGTTGCGGATGGTGCGAACCGCCATAATACTGCTCCCGACCAACACCCAGCCACGCAGGTTCAGTAGCGTCTTCCAGCCACGATCGTAGACCTCGGTGGCTTCCAGCCAGTCGCGGCGAGTCGCAGACAGATCCAGCCGTTGCTGCTGGATCTGTCCAAGCAGTTGCGCCTTACGCTTTTGACGTTCGACTTTGCTGCTCATTATGCATCATCCTCCAGGGCTTGCCTGTCATTAGCGAGTTCCTGGCGTGTATGGCGTAGCAGCGTTGTTTTACGTGCTTTACGCAGCGTCCATATCCCGCCAATCAGCGCTAACAGCAACAGCACAACGGTGGTGGCAATCATGGCGTTCAGGCGGTATTGAGGGTCAATGGCCCAGATGATAAGCACCATCAGGCTCATCAGGCCAAACGCCGCGAACAGCATAGTCAGCCCAAGCATCAGCAGGATCTGGATGAGATTGGCTTTTTCCTCTTCCAGCTCAACGACGGCCAGCCGCAGCCGTGTTTCTACGATCTCAACGAGAATCGTCAGGATCCGCTGTCCAATACCCAGTACGCCTTTGCCTGGACCTTGTGCGTGTTGAGAATCAGCCATTGTTAACGGCGCGACAGCAGTACACCAAGCACCACACCGACTGCAGCGCCAATGCCGACGCCTGTCCATGGGTTTTCGCGCACGTAGTTATCGGCTTTAGCCGCGGCCTCACGGGTCTGTTTGGCAATTACATCGCTGGTTTCACTCAGACGATGGCGGCTCTCGCGCAGCGCATGTTCGGCTTTGCTGCGAATTTTACTCATCTCTTCCTTCGACTTATCGCCAGAGGAGCTAAGTACTTCTTCAAGCGTATCCGCAAGAGATTTCAGCTCAGCGCGCAGGTTTTCCGTAGCATTATCTTTCGACATAGTTTTCTCCAGTTGAGTGGCTAGTTACCGTACTTAGTAATCGCGGGTCTCGAGTTCTTTTAGCTCTTGCTGAGCTTCAGCAAGCTTGTGTTCACGCTTTGCTACCTTCTCCGCATCGCCTTTTTGCTTAGCTTCGGCTAAGTCACGTTGACGCTCGGCAATCTCATTTTTCTGCTCGGCGATCTTTTTCTGATGGTTGGCGCGCAGTTTGCTGTCAGTACAGTTTGCTCTGACTTCGCTCAGCGCTTTGTTCAGCCCATTGATACGGCTCTGATTGTTGTGTTTTTCGGCATAGCTAATCTCCCGCTGAATGTCTTGTTCTTTTTCCTGACAGAGGGTGGTGGCGTAGCTGCCGGCACTGAGAGCGAAAAGGCTAATTGCCAAAGCGATGCGGTATTTCATTCTTGAACCTTCCATTGTGATTCGACCTCGTCGTTTAGGGTCGATGCTCCAGAATAATAAAACGTTGGGTCATAAACCCAGTTTATTAATCATAGGCGCTAAACGGTGAAATCACCAAAGTGAGTGATCTAATTCAGATTCCTGGAAATTAACCAAAACGGTGTGGGGTCTCACGTAAGCGGGATAACCACTGAACCGCCTGATTATTATCATCCTGCTGAGCGATAACGAAACCGTGCGGTAACGTTCGATCCAGTACGACCTTTGCCGCTGCGCTCTGTGCACTGGAATCAAAGGTAATCAGCAGGGCGTCATTTTGCGGAGTGATGCTTTTAAAACGAATGCCGTTGGCATCCAGGTGATGCCAGATAGAGAAGCCATCAGGCATGCTGGCTCCCTGGTTTACGGCACGAATGGCAAGCGTTGACTCCTGCTGGCGAATGACCGACCAGGTCAGGAGCAACGCGCCGATGAACAACATAAAAGTGGTGGACCAGGCAAGTCGTCGGAGCGTTATGCATGATTTCAGCATAATTTACCCTCGGTTCCCGTATTTCTTTTTCCAAAGAACAACCAGTGAACCTGCCAGACCAAACACCAGTAACACCACAGGAAGCAGCATCAGGCAAGACATCAGCTGATCTTCATATTTGAGAAACACCGGTGTTTTGCCCAGCAGATAGCCCAGCGATGTGAGAATAAGGACCCAAAGCAGTCCGCTCATCCAGTTGAAGAACTGAAAGCGCGCATTGTTCAGGCCGGACAATCCTGCGATGGTCGGCAGTAATGTTCTGACAAACGCGATAAAGCGGCCGACCAGCAGCGCAGACAAGCCATGCTTATGGAACAGATGATGCGCACGCTGATGATAATGTGCAGGAAGATGAGATAACCAGTTTTGCACGGTGCGGGTATTACCCAACCATCGACCTTGTATATAGCTGAGCCAGCAACCGAGGCTGGCTGCGGTGGTGAGTAGTAGCACCGTTTGCGGAAAACCCATTGCGCCTTTGGCAATAAGTACGCCGACCAGTACCAGTAAACTGTCGCCAGGTAAAAAGGCTGCTGGCAGCAGTCCGTTTTCCAGAAACAAAATAGTAAAGAGTACAAAATAGAGCATGCCAATCATGGAAGGATTGGCCAGCGTTTCAAAATCCTGAGCCCATAAAGCATTTAGTAATTGAGTCAGTAGTTCCATTCAATATTCCTGGAGAATCGGTTGTCGTCATGCCGGTTTTCTGGATTTTGTAACACCACGATTTTATTAATATTTTTTACATGACTTGTGGTCTGTTACAAACTCACGGCCTGAACTATTCCCTGTAAAGTTGTGAAGTTAGCAAGCTCTTAAACACAAAAATTCAAACAGCATCTAATTGTAACAAAGGTCAACGTAGTCCGTTATAGAAATTACGGTTGTTGAACTGTGATTTTGCTTATCGCAATGGAGGGAGGCGAGAGGATTTACACAGGCTGACACTTTATACCTAACGCTTACCAAGTGTCAGAAACAGGCGCGTGGTCGCGCCTGCATTGATAAGATTGTTTATTTTGCGCTGTTAGCCGCTGTATCGAGGTGAACGACCGGATTTTCGGTAAATAGATAACGGTCCGCATTGAACTCAAAATCATCGCTGGTTTCGTTAAACAGCATCTGCTTCGTGTTCTCAAGATGCTGCCACATCGCCAGTTTGGCGGCATGAGGATCTTTGCGAATCAGCGCCCGAAGGATCTGGTCATGGTCATCACACCAGTTATCAACCGTGCGCAGGTCGATGTGGTCGTGCAATTTCTTCCAGTAGGGGTTGTGAATACGCTGAGTCCACATTTTTTCAACAATCGCGGCCAGAGCCGAGTTCTGCGTTGCCAGGGCGACCTGCACATGGAACTGGAGATCCCACTCGGAGTCACGAAAGCTTTTTTCGTTACGTGATTTCTCCTGAATCTCCATCAGCTTCATGATGTCCTGTTTGGTCACCTGGGTGGCGGCAAACTCGGCAATGTTACTCTCAATGAGCTGACGCGCCTGGAGCAGCTCGAAAGGACCGTAGCTGGCAAATTCCAGGTTTTCATCTGGCGCAACATAATGTCTGGGTTGGTTGGAAATGACGTGGATCCCCGATCCTTTGCGCACCTCAACGTAGCCCTCAACCTCAAGCATGATAATTGCTTCACGAACCACGGTACGGCTGACATTTTTTTCATCGGCGATAAAGCGCTCGGCGGGGAGTTTGTCACCCACCAGATAGACGCCCTGCTCAATGCGTTCTTTCAGATCAGCAGCAAGTTGTTGGTACAAACGTCGTGGTTCGGTGATTTCCATATGCGCTCCAGGCATGATACGGCAGACTATATTTGTTATACCACTTTTGCGATTACTGCTCCACTCGCGGCGATAAAAAAGCCGCCAGATAACTGGCGGCTTCGCATTATATACCCTTGATGAACAACAGCGGGTTAATTTTGCGGAGCGGGATCGCCTGTCTGTGAGCCCGAATCGACTTCGCTGGCCGATTTGTTTTGCAAGACCGTCCAGATAACGAGTGCGCCGAGCAGGTCGAATACCGCCAGTACGGCGAACAGCGGGCTAAAGCCGATAGTGTCAGCCAGTGCGCCAACAACCAGTGCAAACAGCGTACTTGCAAGCCAGGCGGACATACCGGTCAGGCCGTTTGCCGTTGCCACTTCATTACGACCAAATACGTCAGAAGAAAGCGTAATCAGCGCACCGGATAGCGCCTGGTGAGCAAAGCCGCCGACGCACAGCAGGGCGATAGCAATGTACGGGCTGGTGAACAGACCAATCATCCCTGGGCCAATCATCAGCAATGCGCCCATGGTAACGACCATTTTACGTGAAACGATCAGGTTAACGCCGAACCAGCGCTGGAACAGAGGCGGTAAGTAGCCCCCAACGATACAGCCCAGGTCAGCAAACAGCATCGGCATCCATGCAAACATCGCAATCTCTTTCAGGTTAAAGCCGTAGACTTTAAACATGAACAGCGGGATCCAGGCGTTGAAGGTACCCCAGGCCGGCTCAGCCAGGAAACGCGGCAGCGCGATGCCCCAGAACTGGCGGTTACGCAGGATCTGACCGAGCGACATTTTTTTCGAGGTCGCGTTTTTATGCTGTGATTCCTGACCATTCAGAATGTAATCACGTTCTTCATCAGACAGTTTTTTCTGGTCGCGCGGGTGTTTGTAGAACACAAGCCAGCACATCGCCCAGATGAAGCTCAACGCACCGGAAATAATGAATGCCATCTGCCAGCTGTGCATGACGATTGCCCAGACGACCAGCGGCGGAGCAATCATCGCACCGATTGAAGAGCCGACGTTAAAGTACCCCACGGCAATTGAACGTTCTTTTGCCGGGAACCACTCAGAACTGGCTTTCAGACCCGCAGGGATCATTGCGGCTTCAGCGGCACCTACTGCGCCACGCGCCAGTGCCAGTCCACCCCAACTGCCAGCCAGTGCGGTCGCGCCACAGAAGACGGCCCACAGAACGGCGAACATCGCGTAACCAACTTTTGTGCCGAGCACATCAAGCACGTAGCCGGCAACGGGTTGCATTACGGTGTAAGCAGCAGAATACGCTGCGATGATATAGGAATACTGTTGAGTGGAGATGTGTAACTCTTCCATCAGAGTTGGCGCAGCTGCCGCCACAGTGTTACGTGTCAGGTAACCCAGCACGGTGCCAAGCGTCACCAGTGCAATCATGTACCAACGTAACCCTTTAATTTTACGCATGTAAAACCTCATCGTTTTGTTATGTCCGCGAACGAGCGGTCATCTTCCAGTTCAGGGCGGAGGATGTTCTTTTACGAGGGGGGACCGAAAAAAAGCCGGTACTCCCCGAACTTTGCCATGTCAATAATTGTGCTAATTCGGTTTCCGTACCGGTCAATCCGATGGTTATACATCGGTAATTTGCATTCCGTCGGCTTATGTATCGCGACGGCCAAAAGATAACTTGTCATACAGCTTTAAAAGGTGAGTGCCATCACAAAAGTGTGAATCTTCGTGTGGTCATTATTTCGATTCAGCAAAGCCAGCACTGGCGCGGCTTGACGCGTGATTTACCTCTTTGAGAGTAATTTTTTTGTCACCATTTGTTGATCTAACTCACGAAAATATCTTCAGTGTATGGAAATTGGTGTGATAACTTTGTCAACATCAAAACATAAGCAATCTGACGCACTCGTTGAGAGGAAGACGATAATGACCCCGTTTATGACTGAAGATTTCCTGCTGGACACCGAATTTGCCCGCCGTCTGTACCATGATTACGCCAAAGACCAGCCGATCTTCGATTACCACTGCCATTTACCACCGCAACAAATCGCTGAAAACTACCGTTTTAGTAACCTGTATGACATCTGGCTGAAGGGTGATCACTACAAATGGCGTGCGATGCGTACCAATGGCGTCGCTGAGCGCTTGTGTACCGGCGATGCGTCCGATCGCGAGAAGTTTGACGCATGGGCCGCTACGGTTCCGCACACTATCGGTAACCCGCTGTACCACTGGACCCACCTCGAATTACGTCGCCCGTTTGGTATTACAGGTAAGCTGCTTTCTCCTGCGACTGCTGATGAAATCTGGAACCAATGCAACAAGCTGCTGGCGCAGGATAAATTCTCCGCGCGCGGCATCATGCAGCAGATGAATGTGAAAATGGTCGGCACTACCGATGACCCGATCGACTCTCTGGAGCATCATGCGGCCGTTGCTAAAGACGGTACCTTTGATGTGAAAGTGCTGCCGAGCTGGCGTCCGGATAAAGCCTTTAACATTGAGCTGGCGACCTTTAATGACTACATGGCGAAGCTCGGTGAAGTGTCTGACACGGATATCCGCCGCTTCAGCGATCTGCAAGCTGCACTGACCAAACGTCTGGATCACTTCGCGGCTCACGGCTGTAAGGTTTCTGACCACGCGCTGGACGTGGTGCTGTTTGCCGAATCTAACGAATCTGAACTGGATAGCATTCTGGCGCGTCGCCTGGCGGGTGAAACCCTGAGTGAGCATGAAGTTGCCCAGTTTAAAACCGCCGTGCTGGTGTTCCTTGGTGCGGAATATGCTCGTCGCGAATGGGTACAGCAGTACCACATCGGCGCGCTGCGTAATAACAACCTGCGTCAGTTCAAACTGTTGGGCGCGGATGTTGGCTTCGACTCCATCAATGACCGTCCGATGGCTGAAGAACTGTCCAAACTGCTGAGCAAGCAGAACGAACAGAACCTGCTGCCGAAAACCATTCTCTACTGCCTGAACCCGCGTGATAACGAAGTGCTGGGCACCATGATCGGCAACTTCCAGGGCGAAGGTATGCCGGGCAAGATGCAGTTCGGTTCCGGCTGGTGGTTCAACGATCAGAAAGACGGGATGGAACGTCAGATGACGCAGCTGGCCCAGCTCGGTTTGCTGAGCCGTTTCGTCGGTATGCTGACCGATAGCCGTAGCTTCCTGTCATACACGCGCCATGAATACTTCCGTCGCATTCTGTGCCAGATGATTGGCCGTTGGGTTGCTGCAGGTGAAGCACCGGCAGATATCCAGCTGCTGGGTGAAATGGTCAGAAATATTTGCTTCAACAATGCGCGCGATTATTTCGCCATTGAACTGAACTAAGGCCCGGGTGAAGGTATGCAATACATCAAGATCCATGCGCTGGATAACGTCGCGGTTGCGCTTGCTGATTTGGCTGAAGGAACCGAAGTTACCGTTGATGGGCAGGCGGTGATCCTGCGTCAGGCGGTCTCTCGTGGCCATAAATTCGCTTTAAGCGATATTGCGAAAGGCGAAAACGTCATTAAATACGGTTTGCCAATTGGCCATACGCTGGTGGACGTTGCGGCGGGTGAGCATATTCATGCTCACAACACCCGTACCAATCTGAGTGACCTGGACACGTATAGCTACCAACCTGATTTTCAGGCGGAAGTTGCACAACCGGCGGATCGCGATGTGCAGATCTACCGTCGTGCCAACGGCGATGTTGGCGTACGCAACGAACTGTGGATCCTACCGACAGTAGGCTGCGTTAACGCCATGGCGCGCCAGATGCAGAACCGTTTTCTGAAAGAGACTAACGACGCCGAAGGAATCGACGGCGTGCATCTCTTCAGCCACACCTACGGCTGTTCACAGCTCGGCGACGACCACATTAACACCCGCACTATGCTGCAAAACATGGTGCGTCACCCGAATGCGGGTGCGGTGCTGGTGGTCGGCCTTGGTTGTGAAAACAACCAGGTTGATGCCTTCCGCGAAACCTTAGGCGAGTACGATCCTGAGCGCGTTCATTTCATGGTCTGCCAACATCAGGAAGATGAAGTGGAAGCGGGGATTGAACATCTTCACCAGTTGTACAACGTGATGCGTAACGATAAACGTGAACCAGGTAAACTGGGCGAGCTGAAGTTTGGTCTGGAATGCGGCGGCTCTGACGGCCTGTCCGGTATTACTGCCAACCCGATGCTGGGGCGTTTTTCTGACTACGTTATTGCTAACGGCGGCACCACCGTACTGACCGAAGTACCGGAAATGTTCGGCGCCGAGCAGCTGCTGATGGACCACTGCCGCGATGAAGAAACGTTTGGCAAGCTGGTCACCATGGTCAATGACTTCAAGCAGTACTTCATTGCTCACGACCAGCCGATCTACGAGAACCCATCGCCGGGCAACAAAGCGGGCGGTATCACCACGCTGGAAGATAAATCTCTCGGCTGCACGCAAAAAGCAGGCTCCAGCCAGGTGGTGGACGTACTGCGCTACGGCGAACGCCTGAAGACGCATGGTCTGAACCTGCTGAGCGCACCGGGTAACGATGCGGTGGCGACCAGTGCCCTGGCGGGCGCGGGCTGTCATATGGTGCTGTTCAGTACCGGTCGCGGTACACCTTACGGTGGTTTTGTGCCGACGGTGAAAATTGCCACCAACAGCGAGCTGGCGGCGAAGAAAAAGCACTGGATCGATTTTGACGCTGGACAGTTGATCCATGGTAAAGCGATGCCTCAGTTGCTGGAAGAATTTGTCGATACCATCGTCGAGTTCGCCAACGGCAAGCAAACCTGCAACGAGCGGAATGATTTTAGAGAGTTAGCGATATTTAAAAGCGGCGTAACGTTGTAGTAAATACCTGATGGTACCTGCATGCAGGTCTGCGCAAACCGTAGGCCTGATAAGCGCAGCGCCATCAGGCACAAACCGTTGCCGGATGGTGTCGAACTCGCCTTATCCGGCCTACGAGATAGAATTGGGGTTGCTTGCATGACCGCGTATTGGCTGGCCCAGGGCGTAGGTGTCATCGCCTTTCTGATCGGTATTACCACCTTTTTCAATCGCGATGAGCGCCGGTTCCGGCTGCAACTCGCTGTCTATAGCGCCACTATCGGCGTGCATTTTTTCCTGATGGGTGCCTGGCCTGCGGGAATGAGCGCAGAACTCAACACCATCCGCACACTTGTCTCAATGCATACCCGCAAACTGTGGGTAATGACCGTTTTTATTGTCCTCACCCTGGTTCTCGGGCTGGCGAAATTACAGCATGCGATGGAGCTATTGCCAATAATTGGCACGCTGGCCAGCACCTGGGCGCTGTTTCGCTGCAAAGGGTTAACCGTGCGCTGCGTCATGTGGTGCGCAACCGCCTGTTGGGTTATCCATAATTTCTGGCTAGGGTCGATTGGTGGGACGATGATCGAAGGGAGTTTTCTGGTAATGAACGGCCTGAACATTATTCGTTTCCGGCGGATGCAAAAACGCGGAATTGATCCGTTCAAAATTGAAAAAAGCGCACAAGAAGAGAACCCCTCCGCCCGATGATGGAGGGGAACAGCGATTAGCCGCGCAGGGCGTTATTTGCCAGACGCTCGTCTTCTGCCTGGCAGGCTGCAGCGGTAAACAGGACGTCTGTAGAAGAGTTCAACGCCGTTTCACATGAGTCCTGCAATACGCCGATGATAAAGCCAACGGCAACAACCTGCATGGCGATGTCATTCGGGATACCGAACATGTTGCACGCCAGCGGGATCAGCAGCAGAGAACCGCCCGCCACGCCCGATGCACCACAGGCACACAGCGAAGCCACCACGCTGAGTAACAGCGCTGTCGGTAAATCGACCGGAATACCCAGCGTATTCACCGCCGCCAGCGTCAGTACGGTAATGGTGATCGCCGCGCCCGCCATATTGATGGTGGCTCCCAGCGGAATAGACACCGAATAGGTATCACGATCCAGATTCAGCTTCTCACACAGTGCCATGTTCACCGGAATATTTGCCGCCGAACTGCGGGTAAAGAAGGCATACACGCCACTTTCACGCAGACAGGCCAGCACCAGCGGGTACGGGTTACGGCGAATTTTCCAGAAGACCAGCAGCGGGTTGACCACAAATGCCACCAGCAGCATACAGCCTACCAGTACGGTCAGCAGTTGGGCGTAGCCCCAAAGCGTTGCGAAACCGGTGGTTGCCAGCGTGGAGGAGACCAGACCAAAGATACCGATTGGCGCGAAACGAATCACCAGTTTCACCATAAAGGTGACGGCGTTGGACATATCATTGACCAGATTTTTGGTCGTTTCATTACCGTGGCGCAGTGCAAAGCCCAGACCAACGGCCCATACCAGAATACCGATATAGTTAGCGTTAAGCAGGGCATCAACTGGGTTAGAAACCATGCTCATCAGCAGGCTGCGCATCACTTCAACAATCCCGGACGGCGGTACGATATCCCCCGCGCTGCTGGAAAGATGCAGTGTTGATGGGAAAGCAAAGCTGAAGACAACGGCGGTTAATGCCGCTGAAAATGTTCCGAGCAGGTAGAGGAACAGAATAGGGCGGATATTGGTTTTTTGCCCGTGCTGGTGGTTGGCGATAGAAGCCATCACCAGCATCAGAACCAGAATTGGCGCGACGGCTTTTAATGCGCCGACGAACAGCGTACCCAGCAAACCAGCGGCTTCAGCCGCAGGTTTTGACACCAGTGCCAGTAAAATCCCCAGTACCAAACCGATCAAAATTTGTTTAACCAGGCTCCCTTGCGCCAAACGCGAGAGTAGCCCCGATGAACGTTGCGTAGTCATGTCGTGATCCTTTCATTGTGTTGTTGCCTTACCTTTGTGCGTTCTGTTGACGCATCTTTCTGGATGGGGCAAATGTTTGCTTGGCTGAGTATAAGGAAAGAACGGGGTTCTGGAAGCTAAATATCCTGGATTCCGCGTTGAGATCATATTTTATAACTTTAACTTAACATTATTTTGACATGATAAACAAAAAGCCCGACGCACGCTGTGTGCTGTCGGGCTTTTCAGCTAGCAGATGAAACTTACTGTATTTGCTGTTTTTTATCGTGCTGGTGGTTGACCCACGCGTTAACAATCAGCGTCACAAACAGAATGCCAAATACCACGCCTAACGAGATAGCGATCGGGATATGGTAGAAATCGACGATCAGCATCTTAATACCGATAAACACCAGAATGACCGACAAGCCGTACTTCAGCATGGAGAAACGCTCCGCCACGCCCGCCAGCAGGAAGTACATCGCACGCAGACCCAAAATAGCAAACAGGTTCGAGGTCAGCACGATGAACGGGTCGGTGGTCACGGCAAAGATAGCCGGAATACTGTCGACGGCAAAAATCACATCGCTCAGCTCAACCAGAATCAACACCAGCATCAGCGGCGTAACAAACAGCAGGCCGTTTTTACGCACAAAGAATTTTTCATCTTCGATGGTATCGGTCATGCGCAAATGACCGCGCAGCCAGCGTACTAACGGTCTGTCGCCAATACCGGAGGCATCTTCTTTCGCCAGCGCCATCTTCACGCCGGTAAACAGCAGGAACGCGCCGAACACGTACAACAGCCACTCAAACTGGGTGATAAGCCAGCTGCCCGCGAAGATCATGATCGTACGCAGCACAATCGCACCCAGCACGCCATACACCAGTACCCGACGCTGCAACGCAGGCGGCACGGAGAAGTAGCTGAAGAGCATCAACCAGACAAAGACGTTATCTACTGCCAGTGATTTTTCGATCAAATAGCCGGTAAGGAACGCCAGCGCCTGTGGGTCGGCAACGGCGCGCCCCTGGGTTTCTGCCAGGTACCACCAGAAGGCGGCGTTAAACAGTAACGACAGCGTTACCCAGACGATTGACCAGGCCGCAGCCTGCTTCATTGACATCGTATGTGCGCCACGGCGACCCTGCAACAGCAGGTCGATGGCCAGCATAATTACCACTACGACAGCGAAGCCACCCCATAACAACGGTGTGCCGACAGTATTCATTGTATTTCCCCATGCATAAAAAAAACGGCCAACGCCGAATGGCATTAGCCGCTGCTTTTTATGCATAGACCTTGCCATTCGGCAAGGTCTCACTTACAACAACAAAGGAATACGGTGGCGTATTCCTTTGTTATCGCCCGGCGACCGGATGTGGTTTTTCACACATCGTAATGACGATCAACCGACAACGAAGTTACTCCCCTTTGCGGGTTACAAAATATTACAGGCCATGCATTCAGTCAATGGCCTGCAACATTCGTTTTACACACCTTTACGCAGTCAGCGATGTTTCCGCTTCGTCTGCCGGGAAAACCACGCCGGTCTGGCGGCGAATCTCCGTTTGCAGTTTGGCGGTGGTACGGCTGACGGCCAGTGCCGGGTGATCCACTTCGCCGGATTCAACCAAATGGGCAAAAGCCTCTGCCTCATACAGCATAGTATTGATGTGTTGAGGCGTCGTCAGATCCTGCGTTTTTCCCCCGCGTGGCACGAAGCACACCTTTTGGCATTCGGAGATATGCTCGATGACCAGCGATCCCGATTCGCCCTGAATTTCACTGGCTAATACCGAGTCACTTACTTTTGAGTGCTGGAGCGTAACGCTGAAATCACCGTAATTCAGCACCACCACGCCGTGGGCATCCACGCCGCTTTCCAGCAGGCTGGCGCTGGCCTGAACGCTCTGCGGTTCGCCCCACAGCGCAACCGCTGAGGCCAGGCAGTAAAAACCGATATCCATAATCGAGCCATTGGAGAACGCCGGATTAAACGTGTTCGGGTTTTCACCGTCCAGATAGCGCTGATAGCGCGAGGAGTACTGGCAGTAATTGATAAACGCTTTCCTGATTTTTCCAACTTTTGGGAGCGATTGCTGTAACAGCAGGAAGTTAGGCAGGTAGGCGGTTTTAAACGCTTCAAATAGCACGACCTGATTCTCACGCGCGCAGGCGATAGCGGCTTCGGCTTGCGCCAGGTTGGAGGCCAGCGGCTTTTCGCAAATAACATGCTTTTTGTGCCGCAAAAACAGCTCAGTCTGCGGGAAATGCAAAGAGTTTGGACTGGCGATGTAGACGGCGTCGATCGCCTCGCTTTGCGCCATCGCTTCCAGCGAGGTAAACAGATGTTCGACTGGGTAATCGTTGGCGAAGGTCTGCGCCTGCTCAAGGCTACGAGAATAGACTGCGGTTAACTTATATTTGCCGGTTTCATGGGCGGCATCGACAAACTGGCGGGTGATCCAGTTTGTGCCAATTACTGCGAAACGTATCATAAAGGCCTTCAGGCTGCGAAAAGGGATTCTTTCGTCAATTTAGCATGCCCTGAAGACAAAGCCAGTGCGCGACTACGCAGTTTGCTTTAACGATTGTTGCGTTAACCACAGGCGGGTATCGAACTCCAGTTGGTGATACTGAGGCTCCATATGACAACACAGCTGGTAAAACGCTTTGTCGTGCTCTTTTTCCTTCAGATGCGCCAGTTCATGAACGACGATCATACGCAAAAAGGGTTCGGGGGCATTGCGAAACACGGTGGCGACGCGGATCTCCGCTTTGGCTTTGAGCTTACCGCCCTGCACGCGAGAAACGGCGGTATGCAGCCCCAACGCATTCTTCAGAACGTGGATCTTGCTGTCATACATGACTTTATTCAGCGGCGGGGCGTTACGCAGAAACTGATTTTTCAGATCCTGAGTATATTGCCAGAGCGCTTTGTCGGTCGCGAAGTCATGCGTACCCGGATAGCGCTTCTCCAGCACTGCGCCCAGGCGCTGCTCAGCAATCAGCGTTCTCACTTGAGAAAGCAAATGTTCCGGGTAGCCCTGGAGGTAAGTTAGTTGGTTCATTCATGTCCACGCAAATCATAAAAGTGTATACTCACGCACCCTTTTCAGGGATACGCCGAAATTTTACCATTCAGGAGGGCCGATGAGCCACATAGACAACGGTTTCCGTTCGCTGTCACTTAAACGTTTCCCGGAAACGGATGACGTTAACCCGCTGCTGGCGTGGGAAGCTGCAGATGAATATCTGCTGCAACAGCTGGACGATACCGAGATTAGCGGCCCGGTGCTGATCCTGAATGATACCTTCGGCGCGTTGGGCTGTGCGCTGGCGGAACATACGCCGTACAGCATTGGCGACTCCTATCTCAGCGAGCTTGCCACGCGTGAGAACCTGCGTCACAACGACATTGCCGAGTCGAGCGTCAAGTTCCTCGACAGTACCGCTGACTATCCGCAGGCGCCGGGCGTGGTGCTGATTAAGCTGCCAAAAACCATGGCGCTGCTGGAGCAGCAACTGCGTGCGCTGCGCGAAGTGGTAACGCCAGAAACGCGCATCATCGCCGGGGCAAAAGCGCGTGATGTACATACCTCGACGCTGGAACTGTTTGAAAAAGTGCTGGGTCCAACCACCACTACGCTGGCGTGGAAAAAAGCCCGATTGATCAACTGTACGTTCAGCAAACCGGAGCTGGCCGCTGCCTCGCAGACGCTCAGCTGGAAGCTGGAAGGCACCGACTGGACTATCCATAACCACGCCAACGTCTTCTCCCGTACCGGACTGGATATCGGCGCGCGCTTTTTTATCGAGCATCTGCCGGAAAACCTCGAAGGGGAGATTGTTGATCTCGGCTGCGGTAACGGTGTTATCGGTATGACGCTGCTGGCGAAGAACCCGGAAGCCAGCGTGGTATTTGTTGATGAATCGCCGATGGCGGTGGCTTCAAGCCGTTTGAACGTGGAAAGCAACATGCCTGAAGCGCTGGATCGCTGCGAGTTTATGATTAACAACGCGCTGTCTGGCGTCGAACCTTTCCGCTTTAACGCCGTGCTGTGCAACCCACCGTTCCATCAGAAGCATGCGCTGACGGATAACATTGCCTGGGAAATGTTCCACCACGCCCGCCGCTGCCTGAAAATCAACGGCGAGCTGTACATTGTGGCTAACCGTCACCTCGACTACTTCCACAAGCTGAAGAAGATTTTCGGCAACTGCGAAACCATCGCCACCAATAATAAATTCGTGGTGCTGAAGGCGGTTAAAACCGGTCGTCGTCGGTAATAGCGGGTGCCGGATGCGGCTAACGCCTTATCCGGCCTACAGTATAAATCTGCCTGATTCTGTAGGCCTGAAAGCTGCGCGCCATCAGGCAAATCGGTGCAGAGTGCCGGATGGCGGCTAACGCCTTATCCGGCCTACGAAAGACATGACGTTAAATTTCCAGCGCCAGCCTGGTGCCCTGCGCAATAGCGCGTCGGGCATCCAGTTCCATCGCCACATCACAGCCGCCGATCAGATGCACCGTTTTACCTGCCGCGTGCAGCGGATCGACCAGCTCACGGCGCGGCTCTTGTCCGGCACAAATCACCACGTTATCCACGTTAAAGATCACCGGTTCACCGTTCAACACAACGTGTAACCCATCATCATCAATCTTCTGATAGCTGACTGCCGGGATCATTTTCACGCCGCGTGAGAGCAGGGTGGCGCGATGGATCCAGCCCGTCGTTTTACCTAAACCTTGCCCCGGTTTGCTGGCTTTGCGCTGTAGCATCACTATCTGGCGCGGGCTGCGGGATAAGTGTGGGCCTTCCGGGCGTAAGCCGCCGGGCTGTTGCAGGCTGGTGTCGATCCCCCATTCTACGCAGAACTCCGCAATGTTCTGGCTGGTGGGTTCGCCGGTCTGACTCAGATACATTGCGGTATCAAAACCGATCCCGCCGCAGCCCACGATCGCCACGCGTTTACCCACCGGCGTTTTATCGCGCAGAACGTCGAGATAGCTCAGTACTTTAGGATGATCGATCCCCTCGATCGGCGGCATGCGTGGCTCGATCCCACTGGCGAGGATCACTTCGTCGAAGGTGTGCAGATCGTGTGCGCTGACAAAGTGATTCAGCTTTAGCGTCACGCCAGTCACGTCGATCATCCGGCGGTAGTAGCGCAGGGTTTCATAGAATTCTTCTTTGCCGGGGATCTGTTTGGCGATATTAAACTGCCCGCCAATCTCGCCATGTGCGTCAAATAGCGTCACGTGATGCCCGCGCGCTGCGGCATTTATGGCGAAGGCGAGGCCCGCAGGACCCGCGCCAACAACCGCCAGGTTCTTTGGCACAGCTGCCGCAACAATCGGCATTTTGGTTTCATGGCAGGCGCGCGGATTGACCAGGCAAGAGGTGACTTTGCCGACGAAGATCTGATCCAGACAGGCCTGGTTACAGCCGATACAGGTGTTGATCTCATCTGCTCGTCCGGTTTGCGCTTTTGACAGCAGTTCGGCATCGGCGAGGAACGGACGGGCCATCGACACCATATCTGCATCCCCACGGGCCAGAATGTCATCGGCGACCTGGGGATCGTTAATGCGGTTGGTGGTGACCAGTGGGATTGTCACATGCCCTTTCAGCTTACGCGTCACCCAACTAAACGCACCGCGCGGTACAGGAGTAGCGATAGTGGGAATACGCGCCTCATGCCAGCCAATACCGGTGTTAATAATGGTGGCCCCGGCGGCTTCTATAGCCTGCGCCAGCTGGACGGTTTCGTCGAAGGTTCCGCCATTTTCCACCAGATCGAGCATCGACAGGCGGAATATAATAATAAAGTCATTCCCGGCACGCTGGCGTACCGCTCGCACCACCTCAACGGCAAAACGCATGCGGTTGGCATACTCACCGCCCCATTGGTCATCGCGCTGGTTGGTACGCAGCGTCAGGAATTCGTTGATGAGATACCCTTCCGACCCCATCACTTCCACGCCATCGTAGCCCGCTTCCCGCGCCAGCTGTGCGCAGTGGGCAAAATCTTCAATCAACTGCAGTACTTCATCGTGCGTCAGCTCATGCGGTGTAAAACGGTTAATGGGTGCCTGAATAGCAGATGGCGCCACCAGATGCGGCTGGTAGCTGTAACGCCCGGTGTGCAGGATTTGCAGGGCGATTTTGCCGCCTTCATCATGCACGGCATCGGTAATGACGCGATGGTGCGCAAGCTGGCTGGTGTCGTTGAGCATCGCACCGCCTTCCATCCCCACGCCGGAAAGCGCAGGCGCAATGCCTCCGCTCACAATCAAAGCCACACCGTGACGGGCGCGTTCGGCGTAGAACGCGGCCAGCCGTTCTGCACCATCGGGATATTCCTCCAGTCCGGTATGCATTGAACCCATCAGCACGCGGTTTTTAAGCGTGGTGAAGCCTAAATCGAGCGGAGCGAACAGCGACGGATAGCTCATAAAGGTGTCCAGTATGTAAAATTATTGTTATGTGGTCGGATGAGTTAATAATTTAGCCGTCGCCGCGTAAAAGGGAAAAGAGGAATGCCGTGATTGTGATGGGATTCAAAAAAGGAGTGGAGCCAGAGGACGAATATGCCGGATGGCAGTGCAAGCACCTAATCCGGCCGGTGAAAATGTGTCTTTGTAGGCCGGATAAGCGAAGCGCCATCCGGCGTTATGTCACAGATTACTGTTTTTTAAGAAAATCGTTATACAGCATATAGAGATGCGCCGCGCTCCAGGAGAAATTCGGTGCGCCCTGCTGTGCGCCGGTCAGCGGGTTATAGTTTTCCTGAATCGGACCGTCGGCGGTGAGGCCTTTGGCGTGGCTGAAGAAGGTATCCGCCAGTTTTAACGCGTCATCGCGATAGCCGTAACGCTCCATCCCTTTTAGCCCGAACCAGAACTGATCCACCCAGACGCGCCCGCGCCAGTAGATATCCGCGCCGAAAGCCGGGTTGGTCAGCGCCGCCGTGCCAAGCGGGACAAAGGTGTTGAACTCTTTGGGGTCGAGCATCACCTTAACCACCGCGTCCGCATGGGGCTGCGTTGCTGCACCGTTAAACAGCGGCGACCAGCCTTCCGGCCCTTTGCCACGTTCGACGATCGGTTTACCCGCGCAGCCGTTTGCCAGCGGTTGCTCCTCAATACGAACGTCGTAAAAGAATTTTGTTTCCGGGTCGAACATGCAGGTGTTGATGTAATCTGCGAGGTTTTGCGCCAGCTGGCGATAGCGCTGCGCCTCTTCGTGTTTGCCGAGCAGGGTCGCCATCTGCGCCAGATAATGGTTGTCGCTGTACATGTAGCTGGCCTGATCGACTGACTCCTGCAACAGCGAGTAACCCAGCAAATTACCGTCTTTACTGCGATTTTCGGCAAATTTCACCACCCAGTCGCTGCGTTTTCCACCGCCCGCGACGTATTTATCCAGTTGATCTTTATCGATAAAACCAAATACAGCCGCATCGTCACGACCGGACTCCCACGAGGCGGCAACCTGCGCCGGGATCTCAAGGCTGTCATACTGACCCTTATCGATCACGGTGGCGTAATTGTTCAGCCCGGAGAGCGTTTCTTCCGTGTCGCCTTTTTTCACCGTAAACAACATTTCGCCGCGGTCGGTATTGTGGGCTTTATCGCGGGTAGCGCCGTATTCCGGCACGCCGTTGCCATTATGATCGCGGTTACGCAGCCACCAGTCGTGATACGCAACCAGCTTTGGATACATCTCTTCGAGCCAGGCCTTGTCTTTGGTGACGTTGTAGACCTCCATCACCGACCAGGCTGCCAGGCTGGGTTTGGTGTTGCGCTCGTTCCAGTTACCGCCGTCGCCGCCGCGTTCCGGGCTGAGATTCCAGGCAATCAGGTCGGGAATGAATCCGGCATCCTGCGGGCGAACCGGATCACCGGGTTTAACCTGCCATGAAAAGACGGCGCGAATATTCTCTTTGGCGATCTCCGGGTTAAAGTGCGCCATAGCGAAGGCCTGCTTCCAGGTGTCCCACGGCCAGGTTTGGTTGCCGGAGAACCAGCGGCCGGTGACCGATGGCGTCACGGTATTGTGTTTTACCGCACCGCCTGGCGAGCGCCAGTTGCCGTTTAGCGTTTCAATAGCTTTTACCGCGACCCGGGTTTGTTCCGTTGTGGCATCCGGGTTAGTTAAGCCTTTTTGCAGATAATCTGCCCAGCGCTTTTGTGATGCAGCAAGATACCAGGCCGGGCGCGCCAGAATATCGCGGATCTGCGGCTGCTCTTTCGCTACATCCTCGGCGGTAAGCAGATGAGACCAGGTGGTGTAAATAGTTGTCGAACCGCTGATATGGGCCTTCCCCGTAAAGCGATGACCGTTAACCGTGGTTTTCATAGCGACAGATTTATGCACCTGATACTCCGACTCACCGGAGGTGAGCAGATCCCAGGTTGAGCGCACTTTGCCGAAGGTGACTTTCAGACCGTCGTGCGTGGCGGTGATTTTGCGCTGATAGCCAGGGAATTCGCTATCAATGGTTTTATCCGACAGCGCTTTTCCCTCTTTGGCTTCCAGTTTCTCCAGCAGCTCGCCGTCCCACACCAGATCCAGCGGCGTGTTGCTGGTGATTTTGGTTTCCAGCAGCGAGGTGCGCGGGCTGGCAAAACGCAGCGTCATCTCTATTTGCACATGCTTAGATGAAAGCTTTTGCACCAGCGCGCCGGGAATGCTGTAGGCCTCAAGCGCGAAATCGACCTTTTTACCGTGCTGGTACACCGTCAGACGGTCAAAATTATTGGCCATAAAATTGATGTACTCTTCGGTCAGCAACGCCACGCCAGGAAAGCCGCCCATCGTTGCAGGGCCGTCCGGGAGCAAATGACCGTGCCAGGCGCCGAGATCGAAAAATGGATTAAAGCGCTGATGGTCGTCGTGATCGTAGTCATGCATGTAGCCCGGCGCACCGGTGCGATTAATGATGTTTTTAAAGTCGTTAGCACTGGCGGCATGTGCGGAGAAGTTCATCAGCAGGATACAGGCCAGCGGCGTAAGAATAGGTTTCATGTTCATGGTATTCCGGTCCTTGTTACCAATAGAAATATTGCATCAGGAAGATTTGGTCGCTCGGGTCGCCGGATGCATTCCGCATATAGAACCGACTGTCGAAGGCGGTAGCGAAACGGCCGCCGCCGTATTCATACCAGATACCAAACTGCATAAAGGAAGTGGTTTCGTCCTCATAGCTATCCGGTCGGTGTTTGGCGTAGCTATAAGCTGTGGAGAGGTAAACGCCTTTTAGCGCTTCATACATCGCGCTGACCATATAGCCGGTTTCGGTGCCGGACACATCCAGTCCGTCGGCGCGGCCCGTGTGGTGCCAGGCGCGGGCGGCGAAGTTGGGCGAAAGGATGCCGGTCAGGAACAGTTCTCCGGTGCCATCCGTTATCTCCAGGCCGTTCATCCAGGTTACGCCTTCGGTCAGGTCGTACTGGATGTAGCCGTTCATCATGGCCGGATAGGTATATTTATCGTCGTAGCGATCGTATTTACCAAAGTGCAGCCAGGCTTTGCTCTCGTCGTGGTGTCCGGCGGGCGTTGCTGTCACGCTGTAGCGCAAAGGACCGGTCAGGTTTTGCACCTTAATGGCGGTCATGATGTCGCGAGTGTTGGGAATGACGTAGCCCAGGTCTGGAGTGAAATCCCCCCACCATTGCAGGTCATCCAGCGAAGAGTCCTGGCGCAGGCTGAGCATCAGCTCCGTTCCGTCATTGGTACGATAACCGCCGTAAAAGCGGTTGAGCCCGCCCTCGAATCCGCCCCAGCTATGGTCAGGAACCCAGGCATTGCCCTGATGGTCGGCCTGCACGGTCCAGCCCTCGCCGTAGATCAGACCAAACCAAGAGCCGTGTTTTATCTCCAGGCCACCTTCTATATAGGTACCATCACTGTATTTATGTTTGTCTTGTCCTTCTAAATCCATATATCCCCCTATGCCCAATTCGCCATAAAAGCGAAATGAGGGGGAAGATATTTCTGGCGTTTTCGTGTCGTCGTGTTCTGCAGGGCGAACTTCTTCTGCACCCAGAGAGGAGACGCAGAAAAAGGGCAGGGCAATAATTGCCCTGCAACAATGGCTAATGTTTTTCATGCTTCGATCCTAAGCAAATAAAATTTAATTTTTATTGTTATAGCCTTGGCGAATATTGTTTATTGTTATTATGTTTTAGTCATTAATTGATATCTGAAGCAGGGGCCGCCTCAATAGCTTTTTCTTCTTTGGTTAGCCCTTTGATATATTTACTGTATTTCCACCAGGCAAAACCGAGGAAAATAACAATCCCACCGACGTTATAGAAAATAATGGTCATGATATTGCCGCCGGTTGGGAAGGTAGAGGCAATAAATCCGATGGTGAAAAGAACGATCAGCATCGACACCACAACAATGCCGGTTTTTTGCGAACCCATACGGAAGTCGCGCGGTAAGTGGTCCAGTTTTGCACGCAGATTCAGGTAAGCCAGCATAATAAACAGCGGCGGCAGCATCGAGGCGGCGGCGGTCATGTTGATGATGGTGTTCATTAAATCCTGCACGGTATTGGAGCCGAGCGTCGGGATAATCATCAGCGGGATAACGATCAGGAACTGGATCCATGCTGCACGGGCCGGGACGCCGTTTTCATTCAGTTCGACGGTTTTTTTACCGAAAATACCCGCCGGAATTTCAGAGAAGAAGATCTTCACCGGCGTTGCGGTCCACATCAGCAGGGAACCGAACATCGCGGTAAAGGAGACCAGGCCGACAAAGCGGTTAACGACCAGCTCCGGCAGGCCGAAATATGCCGCCAGGCCGTGGAATACCTGCACCGAACCACCGGTAAACTTCAGCTCTTTGCTGCTGACGAATACGTTAATCAACACCGAGGAGATGGAATAGAGCACGCCGATAAAAATTCCGGCAATGATAATGACCTTCACGAACGATTTGGAGCCGCCCTTGACGTCGTTGACGTACACCGCCACCGACTCCGCGCCGCCTGCCGCCATAAAAATCCAGGTGGTGATACCGAGGAAGGCCCAGTTAAAATTCGGGATCATTGCGTCTACGGTGATAGGGTCAGCAGGCTGTACGCCGCCAACCAGCGCCGTACCTGCCAGTAAAATATAGGACAGCGTCAGCAGCAGCATCAACGTGGAGGTGACCGAGGTAATCGGCCCTAACATTTTTGCACCATTGGTCGAAACCCAGGTGGAGAAGGCAAACAACACCATACTTAACACGGTGGTTGCGAACGGCGTCAGAATGTATTCGTAGCCTAAAAAAGCATATGAGGCGTAGGCAATAACGCGGGGCAAAAGCGAGGTAAAAAAGAACAGGTTAACGAACCAGTAGGTGTAGGCAGTAATAAATGCCCAACGCCCACCCAGCGAACTTTTTACCCATGCGTAGACACCGGCTTCGGAGTTTTTATTCAGCGAAACAAATTCGGCGATGATTAAGCAGAACGGAATAAAATAGAAGATTGTCGCGAGGAAAAACATCGGTGCGGATGCCAGACCAAGCTCAATATTATTGTTGATTACGTTATTAAAACTATAAACCGCGGCAAAGGTGAGTGAAAGTAAGCCGAACTTGCCGATAGTATTACGTTTGGTATCAGACATAGCACATCTCCGATTCCTGATTATTATAGGGTACTGGCGGCGCAACGTCGGCGCCGCCTGTGTTTTTATTTATTATGAAAATAACCATCTTCGATGGTGACTTTGAGTACGACTTTTTTCACTGCGTTATTACAAATAAAACGATAGGCTTCATGGTTGTCACAAATAACCATTTGCCCTTCGTGCACTTCGACGGTTTTTCCACAACCTTTCAGATATTCGCGATCGGTTTCATCGCGATAATATTCAACCACCTGGAGATCTTCTTTGGCGGCATACTCTATTTTTTGCTGTCCTTGCAGGTAGTAATGGATCTCAAAATAACGACGGTGACCGGTAAACAGCGCATCGGTCGCGGAATCTGTTTCCACGCGGTAGCTCAGGGAATCACCGATAGAGTGGGCGACACCTGGCTGAATATTGTCAATATTTTCAATAGCCTCAACGCAGCGTTGCCATTTCCGACCCGAAGCATAGCGTTGCTGGAACTGCTCTAAATTGTCGATGATCCTCATTTTGTATTCTCGCTGTGCATATTCGTGGAAAAGAACCCGGTGCCAAAGGCGCGATTGGCGATGGTTTGAGCGCCAGATTCGCTGCCGGAAACCGGCAACAACGTGAAGCCGTAGCTGAATGACGTAAACCAGACGCGCCAGGAATCGAGCACCTCACTTCCCCACGAGTTGGAACCTAAGCCCAACAACTGGTGATCCAGATTCAGGGTGATGTCATCGCTACGTTGCAGCGCGTTGCAGTGCTGTGCGGCAAAGATATTTTCTGGCGTATAGCGCCAGGCGCTCAGGTTGACAGGGCGCTGCGGGACCACCAGCAGACCGTTGCCGTGGCGGTTCGTTAGTGTTGCCCAGCGCACGTCCTGACGATTGCCGTTGTTTTGTGGGAACGGATAGTTTTCGAACATCTCATCCACGCTGCTACGCCAGATGTCGATGATGTTGGCCTGCTGGCTATCGGCATAGTTTTCACCGGGACCACGTCCGTAATACGCCACCTGGCCCAAATCACCGTTGATGCCCATCGTGAAGCCGATGCACGGAATGATGTCCCGGTACTCGCCGTAAGGCTGGCCAGAAAGTTCCACATTCAGCTGACCGTCGGCGGCAATGCGCCAGCGATAGGTACAACGCATGCCGAAATCGAATACCGGCGGGGCGATAATGGTCTGGCTGGTTATCAGCAGCGCATCATCGGTTTGCTCAAGGGTAAACTCGCGCAGATGCTCCTGCATAATCTGTAAATGATTCGGCTGCCAGAGGCCTTCGAACTCTTGCTTGTGGTTATCAATGGTCGGTTTGAAGAAATTAATCTTCGGCTCGCGGGTAATCAGCTCTTCACCATTGACGTTCCAGGCGATCGGTTTACCGGTCAGCTTTGAGAAGGTCAGATGGAAGTTATAACCGCGAACGGTGCAGCTCTGGCGGCTGTCTTCCAACGTCAGAGGGTTGGCGTTTTGCAGGCTAAACTGTACGGCAGTCGCCGTTCTGGCCTTCAGTGGGAACTGATACGTCGCGATGTGATGCCCGGCTTCGCTGTATGGCGTACGGGAATCTTTCGTCACGATAACGTTGAGGAATGCTTCGCGCGCATCCAGCTCCGGCAGTGCGCATTGCAGCAGCGCGTCGCTGTTGGGAGGAACGTCGCGCAGTTTTATCTGTTGAGCAGAGAGCGTATCTCCTTCGGCGCGAACCTCAATATGCAAGGTGTAGTCGTCAAGCGTGGTGAACCACAGTTTGTTTTCTACCCGCAGTTCGCCGCGGGCCAGATCCTGTGCGCGCACTTTCACTGGCGCAATTACCTGCTTGTACTCTTTCAGTCCTGGTCCTGGGGTTTGATCGGAATAAATCAGGCCATCAAGGCAGAAGTTGTAGTTGTTCGGATAGTCGCCGTAGTCGCCGCCATAGTTGTACCAGACGTTGCCGTCGTCATCTTTGGCCTGAATCCCGTGATCGCACCACTCCCAGACATAGTGCCCCTGAATGCAATCATACTGATAGAAGACGTTCTGATATTCCGTTAGCCCGCCGGGACCGTTGCCCATGGCGTGAGCATATTCACAGATGATGCGCGGCTTAGGATGCGGATATTCACCAAACTCATTCATCAGCGGCACGCGGGTGTACATAGTGGAGATGATATCCACCACTTCGGCGTCACGATCTTCTTCGTAATGGATCAGACGCGTGTCATCCAGCGCTTTCGCGGCGTGATACATGGCGCGGATGTTACAGCCGTATCCGGATTCGTTACCGAGCGACCAGATGATGATCGAAGGGTGGTTTTTCTGCGCATGGACGTGGCGCACGATGCGCTCAACGTAGACATTTTCCCACAGTGGATCGTCGGTGATCCGACTGATATCGCCGATATTGGCGAAGCCGTGAGATTCAACGTCTGTTTCGGCCATCACGAACAGGCCGTAGATATCGCACAATTCATAGAAGCGCGGATCGTTCGGGTAATGGGCGGTGCGTACGGAGTTGATGTTGTGCTGCTTCATTAACAGCAGATCTTTTTCAACGCGATCCATACCGACAGCACGGCCCTTAAGATGATCGTTATCGTGGCGGTTAACACCATGCAGCATCACGTAGCGGTTATTGATGTAAAACAGACCGTCGCGAACTTTAATATCGCGGAATCCAACGCGCTGTGGCACGACCTCAAGGATGTTGCCGCTGGCATCTTTCAGTGTCATCACCAGATGGTAGAGATACGGCGATTCCGCCGACCACTGCTGCGGTGCGCTAACCTTGAAATGAAAAGCGGTCTGCGTTTGTTTATCCACCTTCAGAGTGTTAATCACACCGCTATGCAGCGCCTTCTCACCGTCAAACAAGGTGTATTCGAGCGACGCTATCGCTGGCGTGGAGGCCAGGTTTTCCAGCGCAATGTCGCAGGAGAGGGTGGCGTCGCGATAGTCATCATCGAACTCGGTGCGAACGGTAAAATCCTGAATGTGGGTCGCCTGTTTGCCGACCAGATAGACGTCGCGGAAAATTCCCGCCGACCACCACATATCCTGGTCTTCAACGTAGGTGGAATCAGCCCATTGCATTACGCGAACGCACAGCAGGTTATCACCGGTCTTCACCACCGCGCTGATATCAAATTCGGCCGTCAGGCGGCTGCCTTTGCTGAAGCCAACGTATTGACCATTCACGTAAACTTCGAAGTAGGTTTCTACGCCATCAAACTTAATCAGTGTCTGTTTGCCCTGCCAGCCTTCGCTGAGGGTGAAAATACGCTGATAGGCCCCGGTGGGGTTATTGGTCGGAACGTAGGGGACATCAATCGGGAAAGGAAAACCTTCGTCGGTATACTGCAGCTTGCCGTGTCCTTCCATCTGCCACATGCCGGGGACGGTGATGCTGCCCCAGTCACTCATAAACTGCGACGTAAAGGCTTCCGGCACCTGCAGCGGATGCTCAAAGAACTGAAAATTCCACTGACCGCTTAGCAGCTGAAAAAGGCTGCTGGTTTCGCGGGCAAACGAGCGAGCCTGCGCAACGGAGTCGTAAGAGAAAAAATATGCGCGTGGCGCCAGTCGATTTTCGTGGGTGAGCTGAATGTTTTCCCAGCGATTCATAAGGCCTCCCGGTGGAGAAAAATCGGAACCATTCATTGTAATGGTGGGTAAGTGTAATTGATGGTGATTTTAGTAAAACTTTTACTAAAATATAGCAAGTGAAGTGATTTACTTTAACTGGATCACGAAAATAATTCGGACGCGGAAAAGAATGCATGACAATGCGCGCCCGGCATCAGAAGAAACCGGGCGGGTTAACGGGGGATTTCAGCGGGTGGTGCCGCGCAGTTTCAGCTTGCTGGGAACAAAAACCAGCAGGGGGAGCGCACGCCCGTCACGGGCTTTTTCGAACAGCAGGTTGACGCCCTGACTGCCCATCATTTCCGAATGGATGCGAACGGTGGAAAGCGGAGGAAAGGTGAAACGCGCCGTGGGGATATCATTAACGCTAATCAGCGAAATATCCTGCGGAATATTCAGACCGCGCTCGTGGATGGCGCGCAGAACGCCAATGGCAATCGAGTCTGAAGCCACAAACAGGGCGCTGGGATAGCCGGGTTTCGCCAGCATTTCTTTAGCCAGTTCATAGCCTGATGAACTGGAGAAACCGCCGCGATAGATGTCCTGTTCAGAAACGACCTGCTGCAGACGACCGTATTCGACAAACGCGGCTTCGCGGATATCGGCCTTACCTGGCTGGTCTTCGCCACCGATGAAGCCAATGCGGGTGACGCCCTGGGCAATGAAGAAGTCGATGCTCTCTTTGCTGATGCGGGCCAGATCGATATCGACAGCGTCATATTCGCTGCCGGATTCATGGAAATCGATAAAGCAGATATTGTCGGTAAGTGCTGTTGCCGCCTCGCGCAGAGCGGGAGAAGGCTTGCCGACAATAAGAATGCCGGTAATGTGTTTGCTCTCCGGCAGACCACTGTGCTCATAGCAGTTGGTCAGTTCGATCCCGAGTTTCTCACACTGGGTTTCAATCCCATGGCGGATCGCGAGGTAGTAAGGATCGTTGATTTCCAAATCTTGCTGATAGCTGTAGAGCGCCAGAATATGCTGGGGGCCGAGCGCGCTGGTCTGGTTCTTTCGGGCGCTGCTGGTTTTGTACTCCAGCTTTTCCGCGATCTCCAGAATGCGATGCTTAGTCTCTTCTTTTACATTCAGCGTGGGGTCATCGTTTAAAACCCGGGACACTGTCGCCAGGGACACGCCAGCTTCGATTGCGATGTCTTTAAGTGTTGCCATGTTTGCCTTTTCCCTGAGTTACCTGCGCATTGTAAATGAAGTGCTTATCTATTCATCTGTTTTCAGTAAAAAAAGCATGATTAATTGACATGCTCGGGGTAAAACTGGGCTTTCAGAGTGTGATGAGTACATCATTTTCCCGCTTTTGAGAACAATGCCCGGAAAATATTTTGCTAATATTTAGTAAAATTTTACCAAAGGAGAAAATAATGGATACCGTCGCATTTGCTGATTTTGCCCGAATGGAAATACGTGTTGGAAAAATCGCACAGGTAAAGCGCCATGACAATGCCGATAAGCTGTATATCGTACAGGTAGATGTGGGAGAGCGTACGCTGCAAACCGTAACCAGCCTGGTGCCTTACTACAGAGAAGAGGAGCTGATGGGCAAAACGGTGGTGGTGCTGTGTAATCTGCAAAAGGCCAAAATGCGCGGTGAGACATCAGAGTGCATGCTGCTGTGCGCGGAAACCGACGATGGCAGTGAAAGCGTACTGTTGACGCCAGAACGCCTTATGCCTGCGGGTGTGCGGATTGTTTAAGTCAGGCTAATTGCCGGATGGCGGCTGCGCCTTATCCGGCCTACAAAAGAGTGTCTTTTATAGGCCGGGTAAGGTTGTTACACCTGCTCCACGCTCACCCGTAATGCTGCCAGGGCTTTGCGTGTTGCTCGCAATACCAGATCGCATTGCTCGATCGTTAACGTCAACGGCGGTTCGATGCGGATCGTCTTTGCATTGTTAAGCGTGCCGGCAACCAGCACCCGCTGGCGGAACATCTCACTGGCAAAGTTGTAGCCGATTTCATTATCGACAAACTCAATCGCCATCAGCATGCCCTTACCGCGAACATCATGTACCAGGTCCGGGTATTCCCGCGCAAGCTGACGGAAACCATCCAGCAACATATCGCCTTTCTGCTCCGCCTGAGCCGGTAAATTTTGCTCCAGCAGGACGTTAATGGTGGCCAGCGCAGCCGCACAAGCGAGTGGGTTGCCGCCAAAGGTGGTGGTATGCAGGAAAGGATTGTCGAACAGGACGGAGAACACCTCTTCAGTGGCAATGGTCGCGCCAATGGGCATCACACCGCCGCCCAACGCTTTGGCCAGACACATAATATCGGGTTGCACGTTTTCGTGTTCGCAGGCGAACATCTTGCCGGTACGCCCCATGCCGGTTTGCACTTCGTCAAGGATCATCAGCGCGCCAAACTCATCGCAAAGTTTACGAACGGCGGTCAAATAGCCTTGTGGAGGCAGGATCACCCCACCTTCACCCTGGATGGGTTCGAGGATCACAGCTGCGACATCGTCACCGGTCTTTTTACACTCGCTGAGCATGGTGCGCATCGCGTTAATATCGCCAAACGGCACATGACGGAAGCCCGGCAGCAGCGGCATAAAGGGTTTACGGAAGGTAGATTTAGCTGTGGCGGACAGCGCGCCCAGTGATTTACCGTGGAATGCGCCGCTGGTGGCAATAAACGTAAATTTACCGCGCGGCGATTGATACGCTTTCGCCAGCTTCAGGGCGGCTTCAACCGACTCGGTCCCGCTGTTACAGAAAAAACTGTATTTCAGTTTACCGGGCGCCAGTGCGGCGAGAGTTTTTGCCAGCATGGCCCGAAGAGGGTCAAGTAACTCCTGGCTGTGCAGAGGTTGTTTCGCGAGTTGATTCTGTACGGCGGAAACCACGACTGGATTACGGTGCCCCACGTTGAAAATTCCAAAACCACCCAGGCAATCGACGAACTCTTGCCCCTGGGTGTCGACAAGCGTATTCAGGCTTCCCGCTTGCCACTCTACGGCTCCGTAATCCCCGCCTGCAGTTACAGATTTTCGATACTCTAAGAACCCCGGATTGACATGCTCCTTGAAGTACTCAATCACCTCTTTGTTCAATGATTTCATTTCCTCATGATCAAGCGTGCGCTTTTCGATGAGATTCAGTGCGTGTGCGCTGCAGGCCAGGGCCGATGCGCTGGAAGGTAACCTGTTCAAAATATGCTCCCGGAGCTCGCGTATCACATGATACTGATTTAAGTATTGCAGGGATTGCGCCATTCCGGCGCGCTTAGCAAAAATCGGGATAAACACCAGGAAATATCTCATTTGCGCAACATTTAATGCCGTGATTTAACATTTGCTGGCATTTTGCCCAAGTAAGGAGCCTGAAAACAGATCGAATAAACGTAAATTTGCGCTAAAAATGGGCAAGATTTGCACTGTGACGGTGCGCTGGTAGAAGTGACGTTGAATAGTTACTAGATGAAAGTATTTTAAATCAATGGATTAGAATGCGTACAGATTTTGAGGTTTAATCGCAAATTGCGATCTAAATCAAATTTAACAACTAAAGATAAAAAAATTATCGCCGAAATAACATAAGCCGAAAGAGTTAACAACCAGATAACCTGCACAGGACGCAATCATGTCTTCTCATCCCTACGTTAGTCAGCAAAATACACCGCTGGATGATGATATCACCCTCATGTCTACCACCGATTTACAAAGCTATATCACCCATGCGAACGATACATTTGTCCAGGTCAGTGGCTATCAGCTGAATGAATTGCTCGATAAGCCGCACAATCAGGTTCGTCATCCGGACATGCCAAAAGCGGCGTTTGCGGATATGTGGTACACCCTGAAGCAGGGCGAGCCATGGAGCGGGATTGTGAAAAACCTGCGTAAGAATGGCGATCACTACTGGGTGAGGGCCAATGCGGTGCCGATGGTGCGGGAAGGACGCGTGACCGGGTATATGTCGATTCGTACCCGGGCAACTGACGAGGAAATTGCGGCAGTAGAGCCTTTATATAAAGCGCTGAACGAAGGGCGTTGCAACCGGCGTATTCATAAAGGGCTGGTGGTACGCAAAGGCTGGCTGGGTAAACTGCCGGCGATGCCGATTCGCTGGCGGGTACGCAGCGTGATGGCATTCATGTTTGTCCTGCTAGCGGCCACATTGCAGCAGATGGGCGCCGAATGGCCGTTACTGCTGATGAGCGCGTTGGTGGTGGTGCTGGGAACGGCTATTTTCGAATGGCAAATTGTGCGTCCTATTGAGAATGTCACCCGTCAGGCGCTGAAAGTGGCGACCGGTGAGCGGAACAGCGTGTCGCATCTTAACCGTAGTGATGAACTGGGCCTGATGCTACGAGCAGTGGGCCAACTTGGATTAATGTGTCGCTGGCTCATTCACGACGTCTCCAGCCAGGTGAGTTGCGTGCGCAGCGACAGCGAAACGCTGGCGAAAGGCAGCGACGATTTAAACAAGCATACGCAGCAGACTGTCGAGAACGTGCAGGAAACGGTGACCACCATGAATCAGATGGCGGCATCGGTGAAACAAAACTCAGAGACCGCCGCCGCGGCCGATAAGCTCTCTATTGCCGCCAGCAGCGCGGCAACGCACGGCGGTGAGGCAATGGATACCGTCATCAAAACCATGGACGATATCGCCAACAGCACCCAGCGGATCGGCACTATTACGACGCTGATTAACGATATTGCCTTCCAGACTAACATTCTGGCTTTGAACGCCGCTGTTGAAGCCGCGCGGGCGGGCGAGCAAGGGAAAGGGTTCGCCGTGGTGGCGGGAGAAGTGCGTCATCTTGCTAGCCGCAGCGCCAGTGCGGCCAATGATATCCGCAAGCTGATTGATGCCAGCGCTGACAAGGTGCAGTCCGGATCCGACCAGGTTCACGCCGCAGGACGCACGATGGACGATATTGTGGCGCAGGTGCAAAACGTCACTCAACTGATCGCCCAAATCAGCCACTCCACGCTAGAACAGTCAGATGGTCTTTCCAGCCTGACCCGCGCGGTGAATGAGCTGAGCAACATTACGCAGAAAAACGCCGAACTGGTTGAAGAGAGTGCGCAGATTTCCGCGATGGTGAAACATCGCGCTGGTCGTCTGGAAGATGCGGTTACGGTGCTGCATTAATACTAAAAATACAGGCGGAACGTTGGGCATACGGGTTCCGCCTGCTGTGCAGATTAATCCAGCTGAGTAATATCCAGCGCAGCGCGATCGATAATACCGATGATTTTTTTGATCTGCGCATCGCTGGTATCACCATGATTGACGCGTAGATCCAGCACGGCTTTGAAGTTTTCCAGCGCGCGTTTCATCTGTGGATTTTTGCGTAATTCAAAACCCACGCAGCGGGCTTTAATCCGTTCGTGGATATGTTCCAGATGTTCACGGTTTTCATCCAGCCACTGCTGGCCCTGGGTCGTGATCGCAATCTGTTTACGCCCACCTTCCTCGTCGCTGACGGTGATCAGTGCCTGATCCTGCAAGAAATCCAGTGTTGGATAGATAACGCCCGGGCTTGGGGTGTAATTACCCTGGGTCAGGGTTTCAATCGCTTTAATCAGCTCATAGCCGTGGCTGGCGTCGCGGGTCAAGATATCCAGAATCACCAGGCGTAATTCGCCGTGGCCGAAGAACCGCTGACGACGACCACCGCCGCCACGACCGTGGCGATGCCCGCAACCCTGCTCGTGGTGGTGTTCTTTGTTACAGCCTTCATGGCGATGTTCTTCACCTTTGCAGCAACCTGCATGGAGCTCGTTGTGGCGGCCTTCATGGTGATGTCCTTCACCCTTGCAGCAGCCTTCGTGTTGGTGCTCTGTGTGCTTACAGCAACCTTCATGATGGTTTTGCATCATCGTCTCCTGATGTTGTTTAGATATATCTAATTTATATCTAAAAATTATCAGTTTGCAAGTCTACAAAATAATTTTTGTTTAATGTGATGATTATTAAGTGTTTTTATGTGAATGTGATAGCGGGGTATTCATAACTCAACTATATCAAAAAGTGCTTGCAATCTTTTTGATTAGCAATCATTATCATTTGAAAATGAGTTTAGATATATCTTATTATTTTCACGAAGGCGAAAAAATGACAACAAACACCTCACGCTACCCGCAGCGCGTTCGCAATGAACTTCGCTTTCGGGAACTTACCGTCCTGCGCGTAGAACGTATTAGCGCGGGCTTTCAGCGTATTGTACTGGGCGGTGACGCTCTGGACGGTTTTAGCTCACGCGGCTTTGACGACCATACCAAGGTCTTTTTCCCTGAACCGGGCAGCCATTTTGTACCGCCGGTTGTCACCGATGAAGGCATTGTCTGGGCTGACGGCGTACGTCCGTTATCCCGTGACTACACGCCGTTGTATGACGAAACGCGCCATGAGCTGGCACTGGATTTCTATATTCATGACGGCGGCGTGGCAAGTACATGGGCGATGAATGCCCGTGAGGGTGACAAGCTTACGATCGGCGGGCCGCGCGGTTCTTTGGTGGTTCCAGAGGACTATGCGTATCAGGTTTACGTGTGTGATGAGTCGGGAATGCCCGCGTTGCGCCGACGCCTGGAGTCGCTCTGCCGTTTGGCGGTACGTCCGCACGTTACGGCGCTGGTTAGCGTGCAGGATGCGGCGTACCAGGACTATTTTGCCCATCTCGACGGATTTACTCTTCAGTGGTTTATCGGCCATGACGAGCAGGCGGTGAATGAACACTTATCGCGGCTAAGCGTGCCCGCAGACGATTATTTCATCTGGATCACCGGCGAAGGTAAGGTGGTCAAAAACCTGAGTGCTCGTTTTGAAACCGAGGCGTTCGATCAGCAACGGGTTCGCGCAGCGGCTTACTGGCATCAACGCCGTTAATCAGTAATTAGAGGGCGGAACGCCAAACGCCTGGCGGAATGCGTAGCTAAATGCCGCGGTGCTTGAATACCCAACGTCGAGTGCCACGGCGGTTACGCTTTTATTTTTCTTCAGCATTAATACCGATTCAAGTATTCGCATTTTTTGCTTCCAGACGCTGAAAGGCAATCCGGTTTCTTTTTTGAAATGGCGTGAAAAGGTACGGGCAGACATACCCAGATGCTGCGCCCAGTATTCAACAGAATGCTCCAGTGCGGGGGATTCTTGTATTGTTCGGCAGACTTTGGTTAATTCGCGATCCTGCGGCCAGGGTAATACAAAAGCGACTTCCGGGAGTTGCAGAATAATATCGACCAGCACACTAACCAGCTTGCCCTCTTTTGACTGACTATCATAATGGCCTGAAATTGAATTCGTGGCGTAATGAATAAACTCTCTGGCGAAATCACTGATAGCCACTACTTTGCATTCATTGATGCTCTCTTCAAGAAAGCCCGGTTTAATATCCAGATTTTCTAAATACACATCATCTAATGCCCAAACCGCATGCTCCGTATTATTTGGGATCCAAATGCCATAATGCGCCGGGATTATCCAGCACTTACCGGCAACATCAATGCGCATGCTGCCTTTGCGGGCGAAATGAAACTGCATAAAAGAGTGTGAATGCTGCGGTACATGGTGGTTGGCTTCCAGGACATATGAGCGAAAGAATACGTCCTGCGGCAGTTCGGTCATGGAGTTATCCGGGAAGGAGTTCCACTGTTTTTGCGCGAGAGTTTCCATAAATGAATCGTCAATGCTCCCGATGGTGTGTCCGCTACTCGATAGATCTTGTCCGCGGATCATAATACATACACTCTTTTTTCCATAATAATCTTGCGTAATAATTTTTAGCCCACTTTTGGTAAATACCATGAACTCGCTTTGTTCAGATGCTGTCATCGTCAATGAAACAAATGATAACTGGACCCGAATGGGAAAAGAGCTGCTTTCGCAAGCGGATATCAGAATTAATGGCTCGCGCGCCTGGGACATTCAACTTCATCATACCGGTTTCTTTAAACGGGTATTGCAACAAGGCTCGTTAGGGCTTGGCGAAAGCTATATGGAAGGCTGGTGGGACTGCGAACGGCTCGATATTCTGTTCTGTAAAATCCTGAGAGCAAAACTCGACCAGCAGATGCCTGGTAATCTGAAAGATATTTTACGCATTGCCAGCGCGCGCCTGTTTAATTTGCAGTCACGTAGCCGTGCATGGATCGTCGGTAAAGAACATTATGATATTGGTAACGATCTCTTTGCACTGATGCTTGATCCGCATATGCAATATTCCTGCGGTTACTGGAAAGACGCGACCACATTAGACGATGCGCAAGATGCCAAATTAAAAATGATCTGCGAGAAGCTGCAGCTTAAACCGGGTATGCGTTTACTCGATATCGGTTGTGGCTGGGGCGGGCTGGCGGAATATGCGGCGCGTCATTATGGCGTGGCGGTAGAAGGCGTTACCATTTCCAAAGAGCAGCAGAAAATGGCGCAGCAGCGCTGTGAAGGGCTGGACGTTAACATTCTGCTGCAGGATTATCGCGATCTTGATAAACACTACGATCGCATTGTGTCCGTAGGGATGTTTGAACACGTCGGGCCGAAAAACTACGACACCTATTTCAGCATCGCCGACCGTTGTTTAAAACCGGACGGACTGTTCCTGCTGCATACCATTGGTAGCAATAAAAAAGGGATGAGCGTCGATCCGTGGATCAATAAATACATTTTCCCGAACGGCTGCTTACCGGCAATTTCCCATATTGCCGAGGCCAGCGAATCACGGTTTGTGATGGAGGACTGGCATAACTTCGGCAGCGATTATGATAAAACGCTGATGGCCTGGCATGAGCGCTTTAATCAGGCCTGGCCGGAGCTGTCATCACGTTATTCCGCCACCTTCAGAAGAATGTTTAATTATTATTTATGTGCCTGCGCAGGGGCTTTCCGCGCCAGAGATATTGAGCTTTGGCAGGTGCTGTTTAGCCGCGGCGTAGAGGGCGGGATCCGCGTTTATCGTTAACGTTCTGCCAGATGGCGGCGTTACCTTATCCGGCCTACAAGGGTTTGCACTCGCAGGCCTGATAACGCCTTATCCGGCCTACACAGGTTTGCACTCGTAGGCCTGATAAGCGCAGCGCATCAGGCACGGCGCACATTGCCGGATGGCGGCGCAAACACCTTATCCGGCCTACAAAGGTTCGTACTCGTAGGCCTGATAAGCGCAGCGCATCAGGCACTTATGGCTTAGCCCAATTCACTCTCTGCCAGCGCTTTAAATACCATCGCGACGGCGTGCGCGCCGGGGTCCATATTTCCGAGCAGGCTTTCGCTGCTGAGATACGATGCGCGACCCGCATTGGCTTTACTCGACAAACAGGTTCGTTCGGCTCCCGCTTGCGCGGCGTCGAATGCGGCCTGCAAATTTTTCGGTTGTGCGAGCAGCGAAGTCAGGGCCGGTTGCAGCGCATCAATCATGGTGCGATCGCCTTCGTCTGCGCCGCCGTAAAACTTCATCTGCGCCAGTCCCGTATTCAGGGCTTCGGCAACGTTAGCTCCCTGTTCCAGTTTCTGCCCCGCAGCGGTAAAGAAAATAGACATCAACACACCGCTGGAACCGCCCATCACCACGGTCAGACGTTCGCCAATCAGCGCGAACAGCGTGGCAAGGTTATCCAGCGGCAACTGCTGACGATGCAGCAGGCTGGCAATTTCCCGCGCGCCTGCGGCAAAGGTTGAACCGGTATCGCCATCGCCGACTTTGGCATCCAGCGCATTAAGATGGGTCTCCAGATCGGAAAGGGTTGTGGTGACAAGCTCCACAATCCCGGCCACCAGGGCGTTCGCCGAAGGCTGGAATTCCACGCGTGCGCTACGCTGAGATGACGGTACACAGCTGATTTCACGCGGTGGGACCGGCGTCGGCCAGTTACTGGTTTCCACCTCGGTGAGCAGCGCTTTTTCGATGCTCTCTTCCAGCACGATGGCCGTCAGTGAAAAGCCTTTCATATCCAGCGCGGTGACCAGTGAGGCCGGGCCAATCAGCCAGTCGATACGCGGGTGCAGCGGGCTGCTGGCCAGTTCGCGGGTAATGATGGCCATTTCGGCAACAGAAACGCCGCCAAGATTGTTAATCATCACCGCCAGACGGCCGGTTTCAGGCAGGGCTGCCAGCAGTTTATCCACCATCAGGCTCACCACCTGCGCACTGTTCTGGGTGTCGATGACCGAGGCACCTGGTTCGCCGTGAATGCCCATGCCCAGTTCCGCGTGGCCCGGATGATGACGCGGGGCGGCGTCGGTTTCTTGCGGCAGATGACAGCTGGAAAGCGCAACGCCCAGACTGAAGGTGTTATTGGCCGCGTATTGCGCTTCACGCAGGACGGTGGCGAGGTTGTAGCCGCGTTCGGCAAAATAGCCCGCGATTTTATGCACCAGGATGGTTCCCGCAATGCCGCGCGGGTGTTTGTTATCCGGCAGGGAGATGTCATCGCCGACAATCAGCATTTCGACGTTGTAACCAAGGCGACGGGCTTTCTCGGCGGCAAGACCGAAATTAAGACGGTCACCGGTGTAATTTTTCACGATCAACAAACAGCCCGCCTCACCGGTTACCGCCTGAATGGCGGTCAGTACCGCATCTACGCTCGGGGAAGCGAACACGTCGCCACAGACTGCGGCGGTTAGCATACCTTTACCGATAAACCCAACGTGCGCGGGTTCGTGCCCTGAACCGCCGCCGGAAATGACCGCCACGTTATTTTTGTTGAGGTCACGACGGACCACGATGCGAATGGCTGGATCGCTTTCCAGACGCGCCAGGTTATTCCACGGGCTGGCGATAATCGTACCGTCGATGACGTCGCTCACGAGATGGGGGCGTTGATTAAAAAAGAATTGAGACATAACGGCTCCTTGAGGTTGAGTGTAAGACAAACCCCCGGAAGTATGGTCATGGTGCGGAGGCGATAGAGAGATTCTGGCGAAGTCAGCGTGGAAAAAAACAACGTTAAAATGAGTTTCATTACGGAACGTTGTTATTGTTTTTTGTTCCGAAATGAAACCTAAAAGAACGGGGAACGACCACAATGCGAGCTCGCTCGACTTTTTCCTCTCGCGATGAATACACGTCACACGGTACTGTCAGCTTTTTTTTACCGGTATTTTGGCAAGTGAGTGTGTATAAGAGAAAGTGAGATTCGTCTGTGCCGGAGATTTGATGGCAAATGAACGGATCGGGATCGCAAACCTTATATTTTTTATGGTTAAGCGTTCCAATATGGAACATGTGTCGTTTTTATCTGTTTCATATCAGAACAAAAAGACGAAAGATTTTTTTGTGCACGCCTCGCCATACAGTTATTGCATCGCTCCGGTATCTCCCGTTTTCGCCGTCAGCATCAGGCCAAACAGGTTAACGCCAGGGCTCACCATGTAAAAACATGTACTTATTTGAGGATGAAAGGAATGCTAAAAGTTATTCAATCTCCAGCCAAATATCTCCAGGGTCCTGACGCTTCCACCTTGTTTGGTCAATACGCTAAAAATCTGGCGGACAGCTTTTTCGTGATTGCGGATGACTTCGTGATGAAGCTGGCGGGAGAGAAAGTACTCAACGGCCTGCACAGTCACGACATTAGCTGCCATGCGGAACGCTTTAACGGTGAATGTAGCCATGTTGAAATTAATCGCCTGATTGCCATTCTGAAACAGCACGGTTGCCGCGGTGTGGTTGGGATTGGCGGTGGGAAAACGCTGGATACCGCCAAAGCGATTGGTTACTACCAGAAGTTACCGGTGGTGGTGATCCCGACTATCGCGTCTACCGATGCGCCAACCAGCGCGCTGTCCGTTATCTATACCGAAGCCGGTGAGTTTGAAGAGTATCTGATCTACCCGAAAAACCCGGATATGGTGGTGATGGACACTGCAATCATTGCCAAAGCGCCGGTACGTCTGCTGGTGGCCGGGATGGGCGATGCGCTCTCGACCTGGTTTGAAGCGAAAGCCTGTTATGACGCCAGAGCGACCAGCATGGCGGGCGGACAGTCCACCGTGGCGGCGCTGAGCCTGGCGCGCCTGTGCTATGATACCCTGCTGGCGGAAGGCGAGAAGGCACGCTTTGCCGCGCAGGCTGGCGTGGTGACCGATGCGCTGGAACGTATTGTCGAAGCCAACACTTACCTCAGCGGCATCGGCTTTGAAAGTAGCGGTCTGGCAGGGGCGCATGCGATCCACAACGGCTTTACGATTCTGGAAGAGTGTCACCATTTGTACCACGGTGAAAAAGTCGCCTTTGGTACGCTGGCGCAACTGGTGCTGCAAAACAGCCCGATGGAAGAGATCGAAACCGTGCTGAATTTCTGTCAGAAAGTAGGCCTGCCGGTAACGTTAGCGGAAATGGGCGTGAAAGAAGACGTTGACGGCAAGATCATGGCGGTGGCGAAAGCGACCTGTGCAGAAGGTGAAACCATCCACAATATGCCGTTCCCGGTAACGCCTGAAAGCGTACATGCCGCTATTTTGACGGCAGATCTGCTGGGACAGCAGTGGCTGGCGCGTTAATCAGTCGTCGGTAGGTTTTATCCGGCATCTTCTCCCCCTCTGACAGTCACTGCCGGAGGGGTTGTCTATGGTTAAACAGCGGAAAGGGATATGACGGCGCACACGCATAGCATCGGGAAGGAAGTCTCTTCAGTCATTGCCCAGTCATGGCATCGTTGCAGCAAGTTTATGCAGCGGGAAACCTGGCAGGCGCCGCATCAGGCGCAGGGGCTGACCTTTGAGTCGATTTGTCGTCGCAAGACGGCGTTGCTGACGATTGCTCAGGCTGCGCTGGAAGATGCCTGGGAGTTTATGGATGGCCGCCCGTGCGCGCTGCTGATTCTGGATGAATCAGCCTGTATTCTCAGCCGTTGCGGCGATCCGCAGACGGTGGAACAGTTGGCGGAGCTTGGGTTTCGTGACGGCAGCTACTGTGCGGAAAGCATCATTGGCAGTTGTGCCCTGTCACTGGCGACGATGCCGGGACAGCCGACAAAAACCTCTGGCGATCAGCATTTTAAACAGGCGCTGCATCCGTGGTCGTTCTGCTCGACGCCGGTCTTCGATAACCATGGTCGACTGTTCGGCTCCATCTCGCTGTGTTGTCTGGTAGAGCATGAGTGCGTTTCTGATTTATCCCTGACGCTGGCGATTGCCAGAGAAGTCGGCAACTCTTTGCTGACCGACAGCCTGCTGGCTGAATCCAACCGCCATCTGAACCAGATGTACGGGCTGCTGGAGAGTATGGATGATGGTGTGATGGCCTGGAACGAACAGGGCGTATTGCAGTTCCTCAATGCGCGTGCGGCGCTGCTTTTGCATCTCGATGCGCAGGCCAGTCAGGGGAAAAACATTCACGATCTGCTCAATCTCCCCATGCTGCTGCGCCGGGCGATCAAACATGCCCGCGGCCTGAATCACGTCGAAGTTACCTTTGAAAGCCAACATCAGTTTGTTGATGCCGTCATCACCCTGAAACCGATTGTTGAGGAGCAGGGCAACAGCTTTATCCTGCTGCTGCATCCGGTGGAGCAAATGCGTCAGCTGATGACCAGTCAGCTCGGCAAGGTGAGCCACACCTTTGAGCAGATGTCGACTGACGATCCAGAAACCCGCCGCTTGATCCACTTTGGTCGCCAGGCCGCGAGGGGGAGTTTTCCGATCCTACTGTGCGGGGAAGAGGGCGTTGGTAAAGAGCTGCTGAGTCAGGCTATTCACAACGAAAGCGAGCGCGCCAGCGGGCCGTATATCGCCGTGAACTGCCAGCTGTATGCCAACAGTGTGCTGGGGCAGGATTTTATGGGCAGCGCGCCCACCGACGATGAAAATGGTCGGTTGAGCCGTCTTGAACTGGCGAACGGCGGCACGCTGTTTCTGGAAAAAATTGAATATCTGGCGCCGGAGCTGCAATCCGCGCTGTTACAGGTGATCAAGCAGGGGGTATTAACCCGCCTGGATGCCCGTCGGCTGATTCCGGTGGATGTCAAAGTGATCGCCACCACCACGGTTGATCTCGCCAATCTGGTGGAGCAAAACCGCTTTAGCCGTCAGCTGTATTACGCTCTGCACTCTTTTGAGATAGTGATCCCCCCGCTGCGGGCGCGGCGTAACAGTATTCCCTCGCTGATTTATACGAGGCTGAATAGCCTGAAAAAACGTTTTTCATCCAGTCTGAAGATCGACGACGATGCGCTGGCGCAGCTGGTGGCCTATTCGTGGCCGGGCAATGACTTTGAGCTGAACAGCATTATCGAAAACATCGCCATCAGCAGTGATAACGGCCATATTCGGCTGAGCAATCTACCGGATTATCTGTTTGCCGAACGTCCGGGTCTGGAGACGGCGTCTTCACTGCTGCCAGCCAGCCTGACCTTTACCGCTATCGAAAAAGAGGCGATTATCCATGCTGCCCGCGTCACCAGCGGGCGCGTGCAGGAGATGTCGCAACTGCTGAATATTGGTCGCACCACCCTGTGGCGCAAGATGAAGCAGTACGACATTGATGCCAGCCAGTTTAAGCGCAAGCATCTGGACTAGTTTCTTCAATTCTCGCCATCGAGAACAGCGCGTCTGACAGTCGGTTGATATAGCGTCTGGGTTCATCGCGTAACGTCAGCGTTCTGCTCATCGCGATAAGGACCCGCTCCAGTCGGCGCGCCAGGGTTCGCGCGACGTGTAGCTGTGCCGATGGCAGATTTTTCCCCGGAATAACAAACTCTTTGAGCGGGCCGCTTTGCGCCATATTGCGGTCAATAAGCTGCTCCAGCGCCTGAATATCCTCATCGCCAATACGCTGTTGTAAGCGAGCGAGTCCTTTCTCATCGCTGGCGAGTTCCGCACCCAGTACAAACAGCATCTTCTGCATGTCGTGCAGATCCTGGCGTAGTTCAGCCTGGTGCGTGCTGGCATAGCAGACGCCAAGCTGGGAAATCAGTTCATCCACCGTGCCATAGGCCTCAACGCGGATGTCGTCTTTGTCGATACGGCTACCGCCAAACAGCGCGGTCGTGCCTTTATCGCCGGTTCGGGTATAGATGCGGTACATTTAATTTATCTCGCTGAAGGGAAGTACTTTAACCAGTTGACCGGCATTAGCACCGAGGACGCGGAGCTGGGCTGCTCCGGCGCGGATATGCCCACGGATCAGCGCCCGATCTTCGGGCAACTGGGCGTGGGTTAACGCAATATCACCCGTGGCGTTAAGACCCAGACCGACACGTAGCGTTGAGCTTTTGGCCGCAAGTTTGCTCAATGCCAGCGCGCAGTCATGCTCGTCGCAACAGATTGCCCGGCAAGGGACGCCTTGCTCTTCCAGTCCCCAGCACAGCTCATCAAGCACGCGAGTATCCTGCCAGCGTGAGTGATAAAACAGATGTACGCCCGGTGATGAAAGTGACATTGCGCCCCCTGCGTTATCAGAATGCCTGACGGAAGATCTCGGCAATTTCTTTCTCGTTCCCTTTGCGCGGGTTAGAGAAGGCGTTGCCGTCCTTCAGCGCCATTTCCGCCATGTACGGGAAATCGGCTTCTTTGACGCCCAGATCGCGCAAATGCTGCGGAATGCCGATGTCAGCGGAGAGACGGGCAATGGCGTGAATGGCCAGTTCGGCGGCATCCATGGTGGAAAGTCCGTCAGTGTTTTCGCCCATAAATTCTGCGATATCGGCAAATTTCTCCGGGTTAGCGATCAGGTTATAGCGCGCCACGTGCGGGAGCAGTACGGCATTCGCCACGCCGTGTGGCATGTCGTACAGACCGCCAAGCTGATGCGCCATTGCGTGAACGTAGCCGAGGTTTGCGTTGTTGAAAGCCATACCCGCCAGCAGAGAAGCGTAGGCCATGTTCTCGCGAGCTTTCAGGTTGCTGCCCAGCGCTACGGCCTGACGCAAGTTGCGTGCGATCAGGCGAATAGCCTGAATAGCGGCGGCGTCAGTGACCGGGTTAGCATCTTTGGAAATATAGGCTTCTACGGCGTGGGTCAGGGCGTCCATCCCGGTCGCGGCGGTCAGCGGGGCGGGTTTGCCGAGCATCAGCAGCGGATCGTTAATGGAGACCGACGGCAGGTTGCGCCAGCTGACAATCACAAACTTCACTTTGGTTTTGGTATTGGTCAGCACGCAGTGGCGGGTGACTTCGCTGGCGGTACCGGCAGTGGTATTCACCGCAACGATAGGCGGCAGCGGGTTGGTCAGGGTTTCAATCCCGGCATAGCTGTAGAGATCACCTTCGTGAGTCGCCGCGATACCGATGCCTTTACCGCAGTCATGCGGGCTACCACCGCCAACGGTAACGATGATATCGCAATGCTCTTTGCGAAAAACTTCCAGGCCGTCACGCACGTTGGTGTCTTTTGGGTTGGGTTCAACGCCGTCAAAAACCACCACGTCAATGCCCGCTTCACGTAGATGGGCGAGGGTTTTATCTACAGCACCGTCTTTAATGGCCCGCAGACCTTTATCAGTAACCAGCAGCGCTTTTTTACCGCCTAACAGTTTGCAGCGTTCGCCGACAACGGAAATAGCATTGGGGCCAAAGAAGTTCACATTTGGCACCAGGTAATCAAACATACGATAGCTCATAATATACCTTCTTAGATTTAAATTATAATTCAGAGAAACAATTCAGTGCGGTTTCTGCTAATAATCTGTCTTGTTCGACGGTGCCGCCGCTAACGCCAACGGCACCAATTAATTTACCGTTTAATATGACAGGTAAGCCGCCGCCGAAAATAACAATGCGCTGTTGGTTGGTAAGCTGCAAACCATATAGCGAAGCACCCGGTTGTACCGCGTCGGTAATTTCATGGGTGCCCTGGCGCAGGCAGCAGGCGGTATACGCTTTATTAAGAGAGATATCACAGCTGGTGACAAACGCATCGTCCATGCGTTGCATTAGCAGCGTATTCCCGCCGTGATCCACCACGGAAAAGACCACCGGAACGTTGATCTCAAGCGCTTTAGCCTCAACGGCCTGCGCCATTTTTTTTGCAGCCGCCAGCGTAATGGTGGCAATTTGTTGGCTCTTATTCACAATCTCTCCTGAAAATGTTGTAGGGCTGAGGTCACGAAACATATCGCGCAACAGCTATTTTTATCATTGGATTTACCTTATTTTCTCGCCGTACGTTATTAAGTCAATAGGACGGAAATTTCAGGAATATCAAATTTACCTTCCCGGTTTTGCATTTATTGATAATGATCATTTAACCTCGTCACAATTAACGATGGATATTCCTGAATTGCGTTTCAATATGGAACGATGTGTTTTTATTAGGTGCCAAATTGGAACGAAATTAATTTTATTTTTTTATTGCTTGGCTCATTTAGAGTTCGGCCATTGCTGATGAAAGGCGAATGTCGGGTGTTGTGTCCCCGGCAATATGGCCCGGCGTCCCTATTTTTTACCTTTTGAGTCAATAAATCATGAGAAGATCAAAACGATTCGAAGTGCTTGCGAAGCGGCCTGTAAATCAGGATGGGCTGATTGGCGAATGGCCTGAAGAGGGGCTGATCGCCATGGAAAGCCCCTACGATCCGGCGTCGTCGGTGAAGGTGGAAAATGGTCGTATTATTGAGCTGGACGGTAAGAGCCGCGCCGAGTTCGACATGATCGACCGTTTCATTGCCGACTATGCGATTAACGTGGCCGAGGCGGAGCGCGCCATGCAGCTCGATGCGCTGGAGATCGCCAGAATGCTGGTGGATATCCACGTCAGTCGGGAAGAGATTATTGCCATTACCACCGCCATTACCCCGGCGAAAGCGGTGGAAGTGATGGCGCAAATGAACGTGGTGGAGATGATGATGGCGCTACAAAAAATGCGCGCCAGACGCACTCCCTCCAACCAGTGCCACGTGACTAACCTGAAAGATAACCCGGTACAGATTGCCGCCGACGCTGCTGAAGCGGGGATCCGCGGCTTTTCCGAGCAGGAAACGACGGTCGGGATCGCCCGCTACGCGCCGTTTAACGCCCTGGCACTGCTGGTGGGTTCCCAGTGCGGTCGCCCCGGTGTGCTGACGCAATGTTCCGTTGAAGAGGCCACGGAGCTGGAGCTGGGCATGCGTGGGCTTACCAGCTACGCCGAAACGGTGTCGGTATATGGCACAGAATCGGTGTTTACCGACGGTGATGACACGCCGTGGTCCAAAGCATTTCTCGCCTCGGCTTATGCGTCGCGTGGCCTGAAGATGCGCTACACCTCCGGCACCGGCTCGGAGGCGCTGATGGGCTATTCCGAAAGTAAATCGATGCTTTATCTGGAGTCACGCTGCATTTTTATCACTAAAGGCGCGGGCGTACAGGGGCTGCAAAACGGCGCGGTCAGCTGTATCGGCATGACCGGCGCTGTGCCTTCGGGGATCCGCGCGGTGCTGGCGGAAAACCTGATTGCCTCAATGCTCGACCTTGAAGTGGCCTCCGCCAATGACCAGACCTTTTCCCACTCCGATATTCGCCGTACTGCCCGCACCCTGATGCAGATGCTGCCGGGTACCGACTTTATTTTCTCCGGTTACAGCGCGGTACCCAACTACGACAACATGTTTGCCGGATCGAACTTCGACGCTGAAGATTTCGATGATTACAACATTCTGCAACGCGATCTGATGGTTGACGGCGGTCTGCGGCCGGTCACGGAAGAGGAAACCATCGCCATTCGCAATAAGGCCGCACGCGCCATTCAGGCGGTGTTCCGCGAACTGGGCCTGCCGCTGATTAGCGATGAAGAAGTCGAAGCCGCTACTTATGCTCACGGCAGCAAAGATATGCCTGCGCGTAATGTGGTTGAGGATTTGGCTGCCGTGGAAGAGATGATGAAGCGCAATATCACCGGGCTGGATATCGTCGGCGCGTTGAGTTGCAGCGGCTTCGAAGATATCGCCAGCAATATCCTCAACATGCTGAGACAGCGTGTTACCGGTGATTACCTGCAAACGTCGGCCATTCTGGATCGCCAGTTCGACGTCGTCAGCGCCGTCAACGACATCAATGATTATCAGGGACCAGGAACCGGCTATCGCATCAGTGCCGAACGCTGGGCGGAAATTAAAAATATTGCGGGCGTGGTTCAGCCCGGCTCGATCGAATAAGGCGGTACACAGTGGAATGCACAACTGAACGTAAGCCGGTTTTCACCTTACAGGTGAGCGAAGGCGAGGCGGCTAACGCGGATGAACGCGTGGATGAGGTGGTGATTGGCGTCGGCCCGGCCTTTGCTAAGTATCAGCATAAAACCTTGATTGATATGCCGCACAACGCGATTTTGAAAGAGCTGGTTGCAGGCATTGAAGAAGAGGGGTTACATGCGCGGGTAGTGAGGATCCTGCGCACCTCGGATGTTTCTTTTATGGCATGGGATGCGGCAAATCTCAGCGGCTCAGGCATTGGGATTGGTATCCAGTCGAAAGGAACCACGGTGATTCATCAGCGCGATCTGCTGCCGCTAAGTAACCTGGAACTGTTTTCTCAGGCTCCGCTGCTGACGCTGGAAACCTATCGTCAGATTGGTAAAAACGCCGCGCGATATGCACGTAAAGAGTCGCCTTCTCCGGTGCCAGTGGTCAATGACCAGATGGTGCGCCCTAAATTTATGGCCAAGGCCGCGCTGTTTCATATCAAAGAAACCAAACACGTGGTGCAGGATGCTGCGCCTGTCACGTTGCATATTGCACTGGTAAGGGAATGACCATGAACGACAACATCATGACCGCGCAGGATTACCCATTAGCCACCCGCTGCCCGGAGAAAATCCAGACGCCTACCGGTAAGCCGCTAACCGACATTACCCTTGAGAATGTGCTGGCGGGCCGCGTAGGACCACAGGATGTGCGTATTTCTCAGCAAACGCTGGAGTACCAGGCGCAGATTGCCGAGCAGATGCAGCGTCATGCCGTGGCGCGCAATTTTCGTCGTGCGGCAGAACTGATTGCGATCCCGGATGCCCGCATTCTGGAGATCTACAACGCGCTACGGCCGTTTCGTTCTTCGTTTGCCGAGTTGCAGGCCATTGCCGATGAACTGGAACACACCTGGCACGCCAGGGTGAACGCCGGGTTTGTCCGCGAATCGGCAGAGGTATACCAGCAGAGAAATAAGCTGCGTAAAGGCAGTCAGTGACGGAGGCAGCATGCCGTTAATTGCAGGGATCGATATCGGCAACGCCACTACCGAAGTGGCGTTGGCGCAGGATGGCCGGTTTATCGGCAGCGGGATTGTCGCCACGACCGGGATGAAAGGCACGCGGGATAATATCGCCGGGGTAGTCGCGTCCCTGCAGCAGGCGCTGGATAAAACGCCGTGGTCGCTGCAGGACGTGGCAAAAATCTGCATCAACGAGGCCGCACCAGTGATTGGCGATGTGGCGATGGAAACCATCACTGAAACCATCATTACCGAATCAACAATGATTGGCCATAACCCGCAAACGCCCGGCGGCGCTGGCGTGGGTATGGGAACCACCATCGCTGTGGAGAAGTTGGCAGCGTTGAGCGAGGATCGATTTGCCCAGGGCTGGATCCCGCTGGTAGGTGAGGAGATGGATTTCCTTGAGGCGGTTTGGTTTATCAATGAAGCGCTGGATCGCGGTGTCAACGTGGTGGCGGCCATCCTGAAAAAGGATGATGGCGTGCTGGTGAATAATCGCCTGCGTCGGCCAATGCCGGTGGTTGATGAAGTCACTCTGCTGGAGAAGGTACCGGAAGGCGTGCTGGCGGCGGTGGAAGTGGCGGCCCCGGGACAGGTGGTGCGGGTACTGTCGAATCCTTACGGTATCGCGACCTTCTTTGCCCTGACCCCTGAGGAAACGCAAACTATCGTCCCCATCGCCAGAGCGCTGATTGGCAACCGTTCCGCCGTGGTGCTGAAAACCCCGCAGGGCGATGTGCGATCAAGAGTGATCCCGGCGGGTAAGATCTTTATCCGTGGTGAAAAGCGTGGCGGTGAAGCCGACGTAGCGCAAGGCGCGCAGGCTATTATGCAGGCGATGAACGCCTGCGCGCCCGTGTGTGATATTCGTGGTGAAGCAGGCACGCATGCAGGCGGCATGCTGGAGCGGGTGCGTAAGGTGATGGCCTCGCTGACCGGTCATGACATGAACACGGTGCATATTCAGGATCTGTTGGCGGTCGATACATTTATTCCACGCAAGGTGCAGGGCGGCATCGCCGGAGAGTGTTCAATGGAGAACGCCGTGGGCATTGCGGCGATGGTGAAAGCCGATCGTTTACAGATGCAGGCCATCGCCAGTGAGCTGAGCGTCCGGTTAAACACTCTGGTTGAGGTGGGTGGCGTGGAGGCCAACATGGCCGTGGCGGGGGCGTTAACTACGCCCGGATGCGCTGCACCGCTGGCGATCCTCGACTTAGGCGCAGGATCTACCGATGCCGCCGTCATCAATAGCGACGGCGTAGTGAAAGCGGTACATCTGGCCGGCGCGGGGAATATGGTCAGCCTGTTGATTCAAACTGAGCTGGGCTTAAGCGATGCATTTCTGGCGGAGGAAATTAAAAAATACCCGCTGGCAAAAGTGGAGAGCCTGTTCAGCATTCGCCATGAGAACGGCGCGGTGGAGTTTTTCCGCGAACCGCTCAGTCCGTCAGTATTCGCCAAAGTGGTGTACTTGAAAGAGGGCGAGCTGATCCCGGTAGATAACCAGACTTCGCTGGAAAAAATCCGTCTGGTGCGCCGACAGGCTAAAGAGAAGATTTTTGTGACCAACTGCCTGCGCGCGTTACGCCAGGTGTCACCCGGAGGCTCTATTCGCGATATGACGTTCGTGGTGCTGGTAGGCGGTTCTTCGCTGGATTTCGAAATCCCGCAGATGATCACCGATGCGCTGGCGCATTACGGCGTTGTCGCCGGGCAGGGCAATATTCGAGGTACCGAAGGGCCGCGTAATGCGGTGGCAACAGGACTGGTTTTAGCCGGAGAAGCAAAAAAATAGCGCAGAAAACAGCCGCGCAAGCGTTTAGCTGCGGGGTAAGTCAAATAAAGGCGATGTTCTCTTTGATATCCCGGCGGAGTTGGGTACATAGTATAAATGTGTCTCTCACGTGGTTAATTTTAAGGATAAGAGCATGCCAACAGCAATTGAGAAAGCATTGGATTTTATTGGTGGTATGAACACTTCGGCGTCAGTACCACATTCAATGGATGAAAGTACCGCTAAGGGAATCTTAAAGTATTTGCATGACTTAGGTGTGCCAGCGAGTCCGGAAGTTGTGATGGCACGGGGTGAGCAAGAGGGATGGAATCCCGAGTTCACGAAAAAAGTGGCCGGATGGGCAGAGAAAGTCGCCTCCGGTAACCGCATCCTTATCAAGAACCCAGAGTATTTTTCAACCTATATGCAGGAGCAGCTCAAAGAGCTAGTGTGAGCTGACTATCGAATTAAACTCTAACGGACGTTTCCATCTAAGGATGGCGGCGTCCAAATGGGGTTGCCAGTGACATGCTGTTTTCTGAACAGGTGTATCGCGTAAATAGCTTTAGTCCCCGCCAGCCATTTTCTTCCGTGTACTCATTCAACATATTGATGCAAGAAAGTATTGATTTTTCCAGGACAAACTCTTTTTTGCTACATACCAATTTCTACGGAATACCCATAAAAAAAGGACCTGCGATTTCTCGCAAGTCCTTGAAATTTGGTGGCCCCTGCTGGACTTGAACCAGCGACCAAGCGATTATGAGTCGCCTGCTCTAACCACTGAGCTAAGGGGCCGTGGCGGTGGATTATAAAGTAACTCCGCGTTGCAATCCAGACATAAGCGTACGGATGCTGTTTTTATAAACAATGTATTTTCAGTCCGTTATACTTGTTCCCTTGATGTATTGTTCGGAGTAATTATGGTTAAGGACATACTGGCACCGGGGCTGCGGGTGGTATTTTGCGGCATCAATCCGGGGCTATCTTCCGCAGGTACAGGATTCCCCTTTGCACATCCCGCCAATCGCTTCTGGAAGGTCATCCATCAGGCGGGATTCACCGAGCGCCAGCTTAAACCTGAAGAGGCACAGCATCTGTTGGACTTTCGCTGCGGCGTGACTAAGTTTGTCGACAGACCAACGGTGCAAGCCAATGAAGTGAAGCTACAGGAGATGCGTAACGGTGGTCGTCTGCTCATTGAGAAAATAGAAGAGTATCAGCCAGCCGCGCTCGCTATCCTTGGGAAGCAGGCATTTGAGCAGGGGCTTAGCCAGCGTGGGGCGCAGTGGGGAAAACAGACGCTGACCATTGGCGCGACGCAAATATGGGTATTGCCGAATCCCAGCGGGTTAAGCCGGATCACGCTGGATAAACTGGTAGAGGCGTATCGGGAAGTGAATGACGCCCTGGTCAGGCGGGGACTATAAAGAAAAACGCCACCTTGCGGTGGCGTTTATGCTTATGCGGCGAGATTAATCGTCCAGGAAGCTACGCAGTACTTCAGAGCGGCTCGGGTGGCGCAGTTTACGCAGCGCCTTCGCTTCGATCTGACGGATACGTTCGCGGGTAACGTCGAACTGTTTACCCACTTCTTCCAGCGTGTGGTCGGTGTTCATATCGATACCGAAACGCATACGCAGAACTTTCGCTTCACGGGCGGTCAGGCCAGCCAGAACATCGTGCGTTGCGGCACGCAGGCTCTCGGTGGTCGCAGAGTCCAGCGGCAGCTCGAGGGTGGTATCCTCGATGAAATCACCCAGATGCGAATCTTCATCGTCGCCGATCGGCGTTTCCATGGAGATAGGTTCTTTAGCGATTTTCAGCACTTTACGGATCTTGTCTTCCGGCATCAGCATGCGCTCAGCCAGTTCTTCCGGCGTCGGCTCGCGGCCCATCTCTTGCAGCATCTGACGGGAGATACGGTTGAGCTTGTTGATAGTCTCAATCATATGTACCGGGATACGGATGGTACGCGCCTGATCCGCGATCGAACGGGTGATCGCCTGACGGATCCACCAGGTTGCATAGGTGGAGAACTTGTAACCACGACGGTATTCAAACTTATCAACCGCTTTCATCAGACCGATGTTACCTTCCTGAATCAGATCCAGGAACTGCAAGCCACGGTTGGTGTATTTTTTAGCGATAGAGATAACCAGACGTAAGTTCGCTTCAACCATCTCTTTTTTCGCACGGCGGGCTTTCGCTTCACCGATGGACATGCGACGGTTGATATCTTTAACCTGCTCGATGGTCAGGCCGGTTTCTTCTTCAATCTGCTGCAGTTTCTGCAGGCCGCGGTGAACGTCATCTGCAACGTCATGCAGTTTTTCAGACCACGGTTTGTTCATCGCGATTGCCGCGTTGAACCAGGTTTCGCTGGTTTCGTTGCCAGTGAACAGGGTGATGAAGTTTTTCTTCGGCATTTTGCACTGCTCAACGCAGAGCTTCATGATCAGACGTTCCTGAGTACGCACGCGGTCCATCATGACGCGCATGCTGTTTACCAGGTAGTCGAACTGCTTCGGCACCAGGCGGAACTGTTTGAACACTTCGGACAGCTTCTGAATTTCTTCCTGCGCGGCAGCATGGCTGCGGCCTTTCGCTTTGATGGTGTCGCGAGTGATTTCGTACTGAGTACGCAGTTCACCGAATTTTTCACGCGCTAACTCAGGGTCGATGCTGTTGTCATCATCGCTGCTGTCGTCGTCGCCATCTTCTTCATCTTCGTCTTCATCGTCATCCATCTCTTCCTGAGAGAGTTCAGAACCGACGTGGGTCGCCGTTGGCGCCATGTCTTCTTCCGCGTTTGGATCGACAAAGCCAGTGATCAGATCGGAAAGACGTGCTTCTTCAGCTTCTACGCGATCGTACTGCTCAAGCAGGTAGGTGATAGCTTCCGGGTATTCGGCAACGGAGCATTGAACCTGGTTAATCCCGTCTTCGATGCGTTTAGCGATGTCGATTTCGCCTTCGCGGGTTAACAGTTCAACGGTACCCATTTCACGCATGTACATGCGGACCGGGTCAGTCGTACGACCGATTTCGGACTCAACGCTGGACAGAACCTGGGCAGCCGCTTCTTCCGCGTCTTCATCGGTGCTGTTGGAGGTTTCAGCAAGCAGCAGATCATCGGCATCAGGTGCTTCTTCCATCACCTGAATACCCATGTCATTGATCATTTGGATGATGTCTTCGATTTGATCTGAATCGACGATATCTTCCGGCAGATGGTCATTGACCTCGGCATAGGTCAGATAGCCTTGCTCCTTACCACGTTGGACAAGAAGCTTCAGCTGTGACTGCGGGTTTTGCTCCATAAGACGGTATCCACACTTAATTCGTTTGATTGGTGTTGGGCGGTAAAACCGCCAACGGCAAAACGAGGGCATACTTATATTTTGCCGCTGCCTCTCCGTGCGGCTGTCGGGGGCTTCCCGATCGATATTCGGCAGTTAAGCCGTTAAATACTTTTGTCTTTCTGTTATTTCTTGGCCAGTTCCTGGTTCAGTGTCCAGAGTTCCCGGCGTTCTTCGCTGCTTAAACCGTGTGTGCGCTCACGAGCTATCAACTCTTCCTGGCGCAGTTCAAGCATCGAATCAAACATATGGTTGAGTGAGTCGGTGAAGGTTTTTTCCGCGATATCTTTATCTGCTATATCGTCCCACATCGACAGTTTTTCAAGGGTCGCAGCATCATTTGTGCCACGGTAGTGTTCTAAAAGTTGCCCGGTGGTCAGACCTGGCTGAGCCAGACAAGTGTTGACCAGTTCTCTGAATAAGCCAAGTCCAGGCAGCTTATTACTATCCAGTGCGCCTAACGGTGGAACCAGCGGGGCGAGGCCCGGGTTCTGTACCAGCAACCCTATAAGTATACGCATGGTCGTACGTTTTAGCTGTGGAACAGGGCGGGAAGCCCCATTTTCTGCCAGTTTAGGCATTAAACGTTCAAGCTGGCTGTCATCCAGAATGCCGAGCTTGTTCCCCAACTCCTGTCGCAGGTAAATGCGCAACGTTTCGCCTGGTACCTGAGTAATCAACGGTAATGCCAGCGTACTGAGCTGTGCGCGTCCGTCCGGGGTACTCAAATCAACCTGCGGCAGCAGGCTGTTAAATAAAAACGCGGAGAGCGGCAGCGCCTGCTCCATCCGGGCTTCAAAGGCCTCTTTCCCTTCTTTACGCACCAGCGTATCGGGGTCTTCGCCGTCAGGTAAAAACATAAAGCGTAGCTGGCGTCCGTCTGTCATATAGGGCAGTGCGGTTTCCAGCGCGCGCCATGCTGCGTCACGTCCGGCACGGTCGCCGTCGTAACAGCAAATTACGTTGTTCGTCGCGCGGAACAACAGTTGGATGTGATCGGCGGTAGTTGACGTCCCAAGGGATGCCACGGCGTAGTTAATGCCGTATTGCGCCAGCGCCACCACATCCATATAGCCTTCTACCACTAACAGGCGCTGTGGATCGGCGTTATCCTGCTGGGCTTCATAAAGGCCATACAGCTGGCGACCTTTATGGAAAATATCGGTTTCCGGGGAGTTCAGATATTTCGGCAGGGCATCGCCCAGCACGCGTCCACCAAAACCAATGACCCGACCACGTTTGTCGCGGATGGGGAACATCACCCGTTCGCGGAAGCGATCGTAACTGCGTCCCTGATCGTTGGTGACCAACATCCCCGCATCGACCAGCGATTTGCGATTCTCAGCATTGCCGCCAAACCGTTTCAGGACGTTGTCCCAGCCGGGGGGCGCAAAACCAATAGCAAAACGGGTGATAACGTCGCTACTTAATCCTCGCTTTTCCAGGTACTGGCGCGCAGGGGTAGCGGCGGGCTGCATCAAAGACTGTTGATAAAAAGTGTTCAGGCCGTCCATCAATTGATAAAGGCTTTGCCGTTGATGGCGCTCTATCTGACTGGGGCCATTGCCTGCTTCATAGGGCACTTCAAGGTTGTGCATTGCGGCCAGTTCTTCGACGGTTTCCACAAACTCGAGCTTGTCGTAGTTCATCAGAAAGTCGACGGCGTTGCCATGCGCGCCACACCCAAAGCAGTGATAAAACTGTTTTTCACCGTTTACGGTGAAAGAGGGGGTTTTTTCGTTATGGAACGGACAGCACGCGTGATAATTTTTGCCCTGCTTTTTCAGCTTTACCCGCGCGTCGATGAGATCGACGATGTCGGTTCTTGCCAGCAGGTCATTGATAAAAACGCGAGGAATTCGTCCAGCCATAAGCCCCTGTTTTTTGATGACTCATATACACAAAATCATTCAGGATGCATCAAGGCGGCAAGGAAGCGAATCCTCAGGAGCGTACAGCAGTACGTGACTGGGGTGAGCGACTGCAGCCAACACTGAGGCAGCTTGAATGATGACGTGTATAAACGAAAATAAGCCGCGCATTCCTTCCGGAAGCACGGCCTTACAACTACAACTCAGTCTGAATTGAGAGCTTTGGCTCTCAATGGATTAGTACAGACGAGTACGGCGTGCGTTTTCGCGAGCCAGTTTCTTCGCGTGACGTTTCACAGCAGAAGCTTTAGCGCGCTTACGTTCGGTAGTCGGTTTTTCATAGAACTCACGACGACGAACTTCCGCCAGAACACCTGCTTTTTCGCATGAACGCTTGAAGCGACGCAGTGCTACGTCGAACGGCTCGTTTTCACGTACTTTAATTACCGGCATGTAACTCTCACCTTTAATAAATTCGGTTTGCCGCTGGCATCAACGCCAGCTTATTTCAAAATGGTGCGGAATTTTACTGCAATTGCTGCTGCTTTGTAAAGCACCGACGCGATTTTGAAAGGGACTTTTATAAGGACAAGGAGTATACACGAGCGAAACTCCTGGGGCGAACAAAGTTTTACATCAACCCGCATTGGTCCTACACTGCGCGGTAATAAAGCGAGGTAAAACAAGTCATGCGTGTACTGGGTATTGAAACATCCTGCGATGAAACCGGCATCGCCATTTACGACGATGAAAAAGGTCTTTTAGCCAACCAATTGTATAGTCAGGTGAAATTACATGCTGACTACGGCGGCGTAGTGCCAGAACTGGCCTCGCGCGATCACGTACGTAAAACCGTACCGTTGATCCAGGCCGCGCTGAAAGAAGCGGGACTGACGGCAAAAGAGATCGATGCGGTGGCGTATACCGCAGGTCCTGGTCTGGTTGGTGCGCTGCTGGTTGGCGCTACCGTAGGACGTTCGCTGGCGTTCGCCTGGGGCGTACCGGCAATTCCTGTGCACCACATGGAAGGGCATCTGCTGGCGCCAATGCTGGAAGATAATCCCCCTGCGTTCCCGTTCGTCGCGCTGCTGGTTTCCGGCGGTCACACTCAGTTGATCAGCGTCACCGGTATCGGTCAGTATGAATTGCTGGGCGAATCGATTGATGATGCTGCCGGTGAAGCGTTTGACAAAACCGCCAAGCTGCTGGGGCTGGATTATCCTGGCGGCCCAATGTTGTCAAAGCTGGCATCACAAGGTGTTGAAAAACGCTTTGTCTTCCCGCGTCCGATGACTGACCGTCCGGGGCTGGACTTCAGCTTCTCTGGCCTGAAAACCTTTGCCGCGAATACCATTCGTAATAACGAAAATGACGATCAGACCCGCGCTGATATCGCCCGTGCGTTTGAAGACGCGGTAGTTGATACGCTGATGATCAAGTGCAAACGCGCGCTGGATCAAACCGGTTTTAAACGTCTGGTGATGGCGGGGGGCGTGAGTGCGAACCGTACGCTGCGCGCAAAACTGGCCGAGATGATGCAAAAACGTCGTGGCGAAGTGTTTTACGCGCGTCCGGAATTTTGTACCGATAACGGGGCGATGATCGCCTACGCGGGCATGGTGCGCTTTAAAGCGGGTGCAACGGCGGATCTTGGCGTGACCGTGCGTCCACGCTGGCCGCTGGCGGAATTACCGGCAGCATAAGTTTTTTTGCCCGGTGGCGCTGCGTTTACCGGGCTTACAAAACCGTAGGCCAGGTCAGGCGAATCCGCCGCCCGGCGATAGCTCTCACTACATCCGCAACATTCCTTTCTCTTCCAGAAACGCGATAATTTTTTCCAGGCCTTCTCCAGATTTTAAATTACTAAACGTCCATGGACGCTCGCCGCGCATGCGCAAGGTATCGCGCTCCATCACCTCCAGCGATGCGCCGACGTAAGGGGCCAGATCGGTTTTATTGATCACCAGAAAATCGGATTTGGTGATCCCCGGACCACCTTTACGCGGGATCTTCTCGCCTTCAGCAACATCGATCACATAGATCGTCAGATCCGCGAGTTCCGGGCTGAAGGTGGCGCTCAGGTTATCGCCGCCGCTTTCCACAAAAATCAGATCCAGATTACCGAATTTCTCGCTCAGCGCTTCTACGGCGGCCAGATTCATCGACGCATCTTCGCGGATGGCGGTATGCGGACAGCCGCCGGTTTCCACGCCGACGATCCTGTCCGGTTCCAGTGCGCCTGCCTCGGTGAGAATGCGCTGATCTTCTTTGGTGTAGATATCGTTGGTCACCACCGCCAGTTGATAGCTCTTGCGCATGGCTTTGCATAACGCTTCCAGCAGCGCCGTTTTGCCCGAGCCAACCGGGCCGCCAACGCCCACACGCAGGGGATGCTTGTTATTACTCATTTTTTCTCCTCAGGAGCGGAATAATCGGGAATATTGGGTTTCATGCCGGGCAGACGCGATAGCGGCCAGCGGCGTTGCGGAGCCGAGGCTGGCGTCAGGACACGCCAGCGCCTGCGCCAGACCCTGCGCATAGCGATCGCAGAGCGCAATAATCAAACGCTGGGCCGCCTGTTGTCCAAAGGGAACAAGTTTGACGCCGGCCATGACAGCGCTCTCAATCCAGCTGTAGCCGAGGCTTAACGCCAGCTGCGTCAGGGGGATTTTCCAGCGCACGCCCAGCCAGGCCATGCCGCAGAGTTGGCTGTCGATAAAGAGCGCGCGCCACTCCCGCGAGCAGTCCGCTTCCCAGTCGGTGACCAGCCGTGTAAACGCCGCGCCCCGACTGCGTTCTTCATCTCGTAATTCGCGGGTTTCGCGACAGGCCAACAGGTAAGTGCTCCAGCGGCGTGCGGCGGCGAGATCGTCCTGCTCGCAGGCGCGATACAGTCTTGCCAGCAGCGGCAGGTCGACGGTAAAAAAGTTCTGCTCCATCTGCTGGATTTGCCAGGCAGAGAAGTCATCGACGCTTTTCACCCAGCCGATTTCCACCGCCCATTCCAGGCCCTGGGACCAGGTAAACGACCCCACCGGGAGAGCGCTGCTGGCGAGCTGCATCAGACGTAGCTGTTGGCTGTTATGCATCAGTGCGCATGGCCATGATGATGCCCATGTGATTCGCTGGCATAAGCGCCTGCTTCAGGTTCAAACGGCAACTGGGCGAACGTCACCTCAAGATTGAACTGGCGCAGCATGTCGTCCAGCACATGATCGTGGTGGTAACGCAGTTCGTCCGGCAGGATTTGCAGCGGAACGTGGCGATTGCCGAGGTGATAACAGGCTTTGGCGAGCAGGAAAGGATCGGCGCAGCGCACCACGGAAACCGACTCCGGTGCGGCGATCACTTCGATCACTTCGCTGCCATCTTCGGTACTTAGCAGATCGCCACCGCGCAGCAGCAAACCACGCGGTAGCATTAGCCCGGCTTCGCGACCGTCGTTCAGTGCTACCCTGGCGCGACTTTTTACCCGGACATCAATGGGCAGCGTGACGCTTGCAGTAACGCGGTGAGCGTGGTCAAGGCGTTGTGTCAGATAGATCATCGTCACTCCTCAAAACAGAAAATAGCGTTGCGCCATCGGCAAAACATCTGCCGGTTCGCTGGTGATAAGTTCGTCATCAATACGCACCTCGTAAGTCTGAGCATCGACGGTGATATTGGGTTGCAGGCCGTTGTGGATCATGTCGACCTTTTTCACCGTCCGACAGCCTTTGACGACGGCGATAGCGCTTTGCAGATTGAGCTGCTGCGGGATGTTTTGCGCGTCAGCGGCCTGCGAAATAAAGGTCAGCCGGGTGTGGTGCCGTGCCGCGCCAAGCGCGCCGAACATCATGCGATAATGCACCGGCTGCGGGGTGGGGATCGAGGCGTTGATATCGCCCATTGGCGCGCAGGCAATCATCCCGCCCTTGACGATCGTCGCCGGTTTTACGCCAAAAAAGGCGGGCGACCACAGCACCAGATCGGCCAGTTTGCCAGGCTCAACGGAGCCGACTTCATGGGCGATACCGTGGGTTAATGCCGGGTTGATGGTGTATTTGGCGACGTAGCGTTTAACGCGCAGGTTGTCGTTGTCACCGGTTTCTTCTGCCAACGGGCCACGCTGAACCCTCATGCGGTGCGCCACCTGCCAGGTACGCAGGATCACTTCGCCCACTCGCCCCATCGCCTGTGAATCGGACGAGGTCAGGGAAAACGCGCCAATGTCATGCAGCACATCTTCGGCAGCGATTGTTTCCCGGCGAATGCGGGATTCGGCAAAGGCCACGTCTTCGGCGATATCCGGATCGAGGTGGTGGCAAACCATCAGCATGTCGAGATGCTCGTCGATAGTGTTGACGGTATAGGGCAGCGTCGGATTCGTGGAGGAGGGCAGAATATTCGGATGCGCGCAGGCGGTGATGATATCCGGCGCATGGCCGCCGCCCGCGCCTTCGGTGTGAAAGGTATGAATGGTGCGATCGCCAATCGCCGCCAGCGTATCTTCAACGAAACCGGACTCATTGAGCGTATCGCTGTGCAACGCGACCTGGATGTCCATCTCGTCGGCCACGGTCAGCGCGCAGTCGATAGCGGCAGGCGTGGCGCCCCAGTCTTCATGGATTTTCAGGCCAATTGCGCCCGCGCTGATTTGCTCGCGCAGGGCGTCTGGATTTGAGCCATTGCCTTTACCCAGCAAACCAATGTTAACCGGCAACGTGTCTGCCGCCTGCAGCATACGCGCGATGTACCACGGACCCGGCGTACAGGTGGTGGCGTGAGTGCCTGCCGCCGGACCGGTACCGCCGCCGATCATCGTCGTCACGCCAGAAACCAGCGCCTCCTGCGCCTGCTGTGGGCAGATCCAGTGAATATGCGTATCCACGCCGCCCGCGGTGACGATCTTGCCTTCCCCGGCAATGACTTCAGTTCCTACGCCTATCGGGATCGTCACGTTGGGTTGAATATCGGGATTACCTGCTTTGCCGATGGCGAAGATCCTGCCGTTTTTGATGCCGATATCCGCTTTCACGATCCCCCAGTGATCGACGATCAGCGCGTTGGTGATCACCAGATCCACGCATGCATCGGTGCGCATTTGTCCCTGGCCCATGCCGTCGCGGATCACTTTTCCGCCGCCGAATTTGACCTCTTCCCCGTAGGTGGTGAAGTCTTGTTCCACCTCGATCCACAGGTCGGTATCCGCCAGGCGCACTTTATCGCCGGTGGTTGGGCCAAACATGTCGGCGTACGCCTGCCGGGAAATGTCACTCATTATCTGCCTCCAGTGCGCCCATCACTTCGCTGCGAAAACCCACGATCCTTTGTGCACCAGCAACGCGCACCAGTTCGACTTCGCGTTTTTGTCCCGGCTCAAAACGTACTGCCGTGCCCGCAGCAATGTTCAGACGAAAGCCGCGTGCGGCCAGCCTGTCAAAGCGCAGCGCCGGGTTCACTTCGTAAAAGTGATAGTGCGATCCCACCTGTATGGGTCTGTCGCCATGATTTTCCACCACGATCGTGCAGATCTCCCGCCCTTGATTAAGCGCAATATTGCCTTTTGCGATCTGATATTCACCTGGGATCATTGCTGCTCCTTAGACGATCGGGTTGTGGACAGTGACCAGCTTCGATCCGTCCGGAAATGTGGCTTCAACCTGAATATCCGGGATCATTTCCGGTACGCCTTCCATCACCTGATCGCGGCGCAGGACGTGACGCCCGTCTTCCATCAGCGCGGCCACAGTTTGCCCGTCCCGTGCCCCTTCCATGATGAAAGCGCTAATCAGCGCCACCGATTCCGGGTAGTTCAGCTTCAGCCCGCGGGCCAGGCGACGTTCCGCCACCAGCGCGGCGGTAAACAGCAACAGCTTGTCTTTTTCTCTGGGGGTCAGTTCCATAAGGATTCTCTTAGGTTTGCCAGATTCGCGGGAGTACGGGCGCTTTGTGTGTCAGCAGCGGGCGCAGAAATTGCCAGATGCCACGCATAACACGCTGAACAATCAGGTTGTCGTCAGCAAGAAAACGGATTGTCAGCAGCGAGTCGTTAAGCGTTGCCCCGGCGTAATCGCCAAGCGCCGTAAGCCGCTCCCGCGTGCCCTCGAGCATGTGCTCGCTGGCCGGATAACACAGCAACGTACCGACCCAGGGATGATGCGCGACGCCGCTCAGATTCCCCTCCTGCAACTGCAAGCGTTCTATCAGCAGTGGCTGCCCATCTCGCCACACTTCCAGGCGGTTTTGCAGCGTGCCGTAACTGAAAGTCTCTTGCATAACCGGTCGGCCAAGACACAGCAGATCCCAGGCCAGCAGGCGGCTTGCGGATGTCAGATGAAAGACGGTCTGAATAGCGGCGTTGGCGCCGGGAAAGAGGATCGTATCCTGCGGCAGCCACTCCAGCGTCGAGTGGGGGGCGAGGGTAAAATGCTGGCGCAGCAATGCCTGCGGTCCGCGGCTGCGGTAAAACTTTCCCGCGCCAGGCTGGGTGATTAACGCGTGGCTGTTTTCGTCGAGCGTTACGGCGATATGGAGCTCATCCCCGCCGACGATCCCCGCCGGTGGATGAAGCAAATAGAGATGGCAAACGTCCTCTTCCGGGTAAAACGGGCGTTGAACCGTCAATGGACCATGATGACGCGCCGAGGCGAGCACCGTTTTGTGCCCGGTGCAGGTAAAATGCAGATCCAGTTCTGCCTGCCAGCCCCGTGTGAGTGTCTCGTGCGCAACCGTGTCCAGAGCGTTTCCCTTATCAGCATGAGGGTGTTTGCATACAAAAAAGTATGCCTCAGCGCATCGGGAAATCGATCATACGAGAAGCTTATGGATAAAGGGGCGACAATACGTCGCCCCACCAGGGTTTTACAGTAAAACGAGGGGCATCCAGACCAGACCGGTAGTCACCAGCAGCACGAGGAAAATCAGGCCCAAAATAGCACCGAGTCGCCAGTAATCCGCCGTTGGTAAATAGCCGCTGCCGTAGTAGATAGGGCTAGGGCCGGTGGCGTACGGGGTCAGAATGCTGCCCAGACCAATGGCGGCGCCGACCATCAGGCAGAAGACCGGTAGCGGGATTTCCGGCATCGCCAGCGCGGCGGCAATCATCATCGGCGCGAGGGCGGAGGTATAGGCCGTGGCGCTGGCAAAGAAGTAACGCAACAGATAGAACACTACGATGAGTGCTACCATCACCATCATCGGCGAATAACCGCTCAGCCCGTTTGCCAGCAGCTTACCGAACCAGGTAATAAAACCGGTGTTATTGAGCCCGGTGGCCAGCGTGATCAGTGAGGCCAGCCAGAAAAAGACGTTCCACGCGGCTTTATTGCTGACGATGTCATCCCAGCTAATGATGCGCAATACCAGCATCAACGCTACCACGCTGTATCCGACCATCGCGGCGTCAATATAGTCACCGCCGAAGATCCACAGCACCAGCGCGCCGACCATCAGCACCAGCATCTTTTTCTCGCGAGCGCAGAGCGGTCCCATCGCTTTTAGCTCCGCATCCGCCCAGCGTGGCACCTGATCGCCGGATTTCAGCACCGGTGGATATAACACGTACGCCAGCCACGGCACGATCAGCACCAGTAAAATGCTCAGCGGCAGCATGCCTAAGAACCAGTCCCCCCAGCTCAGCGCGGTGTGGGACGCGCCTTTCATCAGACCGATCAGCAGCAGGTTCGGCGCCATTGCCGTTAAGAAAATCGCGCTGGTGACGCAGTCGGCAACTATGCCCATCCACATGATGTAGGAGCCAATAGAACGTGAACTGGCGTCATTGGGCTGGGAGTTGTACAGCGGCGGTAGGTTGCGGATAATCGGGTAGATTATTCCGGCTCCGCGCGCGGAGTTGGAAGGCGTGACGGGGGCGAGGATCAGCTCGGAGAACATTACCGCGTAGCCGAGAAACAGCGTCCTGTGCCCCATCTTTTTCACTAACATCAGCGCGATACGCCGACCGAGGCCGGTCTTCTCATAGCCGGTACCAAACATAAAGGCCGCGAAAATCAGCCAGATAACCGAGTTAGAAAAGCCAGACACGGCCCACGACAGCGATTTGGCGGTAAATTTAAAACCGTCCTGCGCGAGCTGCTCCGGGCTGAACAGGATCCACGGTGAAAGCACGGCGATGATCGAAATACCAATCATCGCCACTACCGCGCCGGGTACAGGTTCCAGAATGAGCCCCACAATCACACCGCTAAAGACGGCAAAATAGAGCCAGGTGTGGCTCTCAAGACCGGTGGGAACGGGCAGAACAGCAATAATGGCGATGACCACCAGCGGAGCCAGGTATCGCCACCAACCAGCTAAAGGTGCCATTGTTGTATCCCTGCGAAAGGGGAGAGGCGTAGCGCCTCTCCGGGACGGTTATTTGATGTAGTGCACGTGCTCGCAGATTTTATCGACGATAGGGTCGCGACGTTCAGCGAACAGCTTTTTGTTTTCAGCGATCAGGTTATTGCCGTGGGTATCGATGGAAACGATCAGCGGGCCGAACTCTTTTACCCGACACACCCACAGGGACTCCGGCATGCCGAGTTCCGTCCAGTGCACCTCTTCGATCTCCTCAACCTGGGTTGCCGCCACGACTGCGCAGCCTGCCGGGAAGATGACGTGCAGCGCTTTAAACTGCTTGCAGCCTTCTTCCGTCAGCGGTCCCATGCCGCCCTTGCCGACCACCAGTTTGACGCCAGTCTGTTTGATAAAGTCTTTCTCAAACGCTTCCATACGCATGCTGGTGGTTGGGCCGACGGAAACCATTTCCCATTTTTCACCGTTCTTACGTACGATCGGGCCCGCGTGGAAAATGGCTTTGCCGTTCAGGTCATAAGGAATCGGGCGCTTCAGTTCGATCAGGCGGCGGTGGCAAACGTCACGGCAGGTCACCAGCGTACCGGTCAGGTAAATGACATCGCCAACGCGAATGTCTGCCAGATCTTCGGCTTTGATCGGGGTTGTGAGGATCTTTTTCATAACGCGCTCCGGGTGTGAGACAGGTTTTCGAAGGAGAGGTCAGCATGAACCAACAGCGTGCCGCGACGGTGGGCCCAGCAGCCGGTAGAGACGGCAACGCCGATAGTCGACGGGTGGCGCGCGGCGGATTCGATATGCACGCCCATCACCGAGCTATTACCGGTCAATCCTTGCGGACCAATGCCCAGACGGTTAAGTCCTTCTTCCAGACGCAGTTCCAGTTCGGCCGCTTTCGGATTCGGATGACGTGAGCCGATAGGGCGCAGCACCGCTTTACGAGAAAGAACGGCGGCGGTTTCTACGGAGGTGGCAATACCTACGCCCACCAGCACTGGCGGACAGGCGTTGACTGCCAGCGTGGAGATATTTTCAAAAACAAATTTCACGACGCCTTCGTATCCCTCAGAAGGCATTAACACTTTTGAGCGTCCCGGCAGCGTACAGCCGCCGCCTGCCATGTAGACTTCGATTTCCGCGTCATCGTTATCAGGGATGATGTCCCAGGTGACCCACGGCACACCGGTACCGGTATTTTTGCCGGTATTCACTTCGTCAAAAATCTCGACCGCGTTATGGCGCAGCGGCGCTTTTACCGTGGCGTCTTCAACGGCCTGCTTCAGGATGCTTTGCAGTTCGCCGAGGAGTGGAAAACGGGAACCGACCTTCACGAAGAACATAATCTCCCCGGTGTCCTGACAGGCTGGGCGGTTCAGGTCGATAGCTTTCTGCATGTTGTCAAACATGGTGTGGTAGATGATTTTACCCATCGGCGAGGTTTCGCCTTCACGCAGCTGTTTTAATTTATCCACGACGTCATCGGGCATGCGGGTAGAAATCATGGCGGTAAAATCAGCGACAATGTTCGTCAGCGTATTTATCGCATTTTGGTTATTTTGATTGCTCATCTTGTTAACTCCAGTTCTTTTATTTATCTGGAAATAAATTCTCCGCCACAAACTACCACTAAAAATGTGGATTAATATTATTTGCCACTGTGAATATCCAATTAACAGTTCGTGAATGATGTCCGGATAAGGCAATAAAAATTGCGCAAAGGCAGGGTTTAAGACGCATGAGAGAATTACACTGCGGTGAACAACATTACGGATAGACCGATCATGCTGAACACGTATCCCCTGGCGAAAGACCTGCAGGTGTTGGTTGAAATTGTGCATAGCGGCAGCTTCAGCGCCGCAGCCGCGACGCTGGGACAAACGCCGGCGTTTGTGACAAAACGCATTCAGATCCTAGAGTCCACGCTGGGGACGACGCTGCTAAGCCGCTCAGCGCGTGGCGTAGCGCTCACGGAGAGTGGTCAACGTTGCTATGAACATGCGCAGGCGATCCTCGCGAGTTATCAGCATCTGGTCGATGACGTCACGCAACTCAAAACGCGCCCGGCAGGGATGATTCGTATTGGCTGTAGTTTTGGCTTTGGGCGCAGTTATATTGCACCGGCAATTACCGAATTGATGCATAGCTACCCTGAATTACAGGTGCATTTTGAGCTTTACGATCGGCAAATTGATTTGGCACAGGATAATATAGATTTGGATATTCGTATTAATGATGAGATTCCGGATTATTATATTGCGCATTTGTTAACGAAAAACAAAAGAATATTGTGTGCGGCCCCACCGTATTTACAAAAATACGGTGAGCCGACGACGTTACAGGAATTAAGTCGTCATGATTGTCTGGTCACTAAAGAACGAGATATGACTCACGGGGTGTGGGAACTGGACAATGGTCAGGAGAAAAAGTCGGTCAAGGTGGCGGGACATCTTTCCTCTAACAGCGGTGAGATTGTGTTGCAGTGGGCGCTACAGGGAAAAGGGATTATGTTGCGTTCCGAATGGGATGTGCAGCCTTTTCTGGCCAGCGGTGAACTGGTGCGTGTGCTGCCGGACTATGCGCAGAGCGCTAATATCTGGGCGGTTTATCAGGAGCCTCTGTATCGCAGCGTGAAGCTGCGCGTGTGCGTGGAATTTCTGGCGATGTGGTGTCAGAACCGATTAGGCAAGCCAGTGGAGGGGTATCACATCCCCCACGCCGGATAAGACGCCGTTGCGTCGCTATCCGACAATAAAATCACTCGGGGTCTCGTTCGCGTTTTTTCTTCAGCTTGGTCCAGATCTTCGGCTCCTGACGACGCCACAGACGCTGAATGTTGTCGTGGTGACGAAGCAGAATTAAGCACGACAGCATGGACACCGGAAAAGTGAACTGGGGATTGAACCACCAGACGTAAAAAGGGGCGATCAGCGCGCTGACGATAGCGCCTAACGACGAGTAGCCGCTTAATAAGACGGTCAGCAGCCAGGTCCCGGCCATCACGCCGGTTAAGTCCCAACCAATCGGCGCAATCGCGCCAAAAGCGGTGGCAACGCCTTTCCCACCTTTAAAGCCGAAGAATACCGGCCAAATGTGGCCCAGACAGGCGGCGATTGCGATCAATCCCAGCCAGAAGGGGCTGACGCCTAGCGCATAGGCCCCCCAGACGGGTAACATACCTTTCAGGACGTCGAAAATCAGCACCGCGACGGCGGCTCCCTTGCCACCGATGCGCAGCACGTTTGTCGCGCCCGGATTCCCAGAGCCGCTGTCGCGCGGGTCCGGCAATCCAGCAAGGCGGCATACCAGAATAGCACTGGAAATTGAGCCACAGAGGTACGCGAAGATAATCATTCCAGGCGCGATTGCACTCATAAGCTGTTCCGTTTTGAAAATGTCGTGTAAAACGCTACTTCTGTGGATAATACGCATATTTCGCCGGAAGTGGTATCCGGGTTAGCCAAAAAGCAGGCAGGTCGTGATGGATATTGTATTTATAGAGCAACTTTCTGTAATCACCACTATTGGTGTTTACGACTGGGAACAAACGATCGAACAACAATTGGTGTTCGATATCGAAATGGCATGGGATAACCGCAAATCGGCTAAAAGCGATGATGTGGCTGATTGCCTGAGCTATGCTGATATTGCTCAAACGGTTGTTAATCATGTGGAAGGTGGGCGCTTTGCGCTGGTAGAACGGGTTGCGGAAGAGGTGGCGGATCTGCTGCTTAGCCGCTTTAATTCTCCCTGGGTACGGATCAAACTCAGTAAACCTGGCGCGGTAGCCCGTGCGGCGAACGTCGGGGTTATCATTGAGCGTGGCAATAATCTGAAAGAAAATAATTAATTTAATAATTTCTAAAACAAACGGGTATAAAAGGGTCCTTTCGTCGGCTCTTTTTTGCCGTGGTTTCTCTATCTAGGGGTTTATTAATGAGTGATATGCACTCGCTGCTGGTAGCGGCAATTTTGGGTGTGGTCGAAGGATTGACGGAATTTTTACCCGTTTCCAGTACCGGCCATATGATTATTGTTGGCCACCTGTTGGGTTTTGAGGGTGACACTGCAAAAACATTCGAAGTGGTTATCCAGTTAGGTTCTATCCTGGCCGTAGTGGTCATGTTCTGGCGACGTCTGTTTGGCCTGATCGGTATTCACTTCGGCAAGGCTCCGCATGAAGGCACTGGCAAAGGTCGACTGACGCTGGGACATATCCTGTTGGGGATGATTCCAGCCGTGGTACTGGGGCTAATCTTCCACGACACTATCAAATCGCTGTTTAACCCGATCAACGTGATGTATGCGCTGGTGGTAGGTGGTGTACTGCTGATTGCCGCAGAATGCCTGAAGCCGAAGGAGCCACGTGCGCCGGGGCTGGATGATATGACCTATCGCCAGGCGTTTATGATTGGCTGTTTCCAGTGTCTGGCGCTGTGGCCGGGTTTTTCTCGCTCCGGGGCGACGATTTCTGGCGGCATGCTGATGGGCGTGAGTCGTTACGCGGCCTCGGAATTCTCCTTCCTACTGGCTGTGCCGATGATGATGGGCGCGACGGCGCTGGATCTCTACAAGAGCTGGGCTTTCCTCAGCGCATCAGATATCCCGATGTTTGCAGTCGGATTTGTGACGGCGTTTATCGTGGCGCTGGTGGCGATCAAAACCTTCCTGCAACTGATTAAACGCATCTCGTTCATTCCGTTTGCGATTTACCGCTTTATTGTGGCGGCTGCCGTTTACGTCGTGTTCTTCTGATGACTTACCGTGGTGCCGGATGGCGGCGTTCTGCCTTATCCGGCCTACGGGTTATATCCGTGTCGAACCTGTAGGCCGGATAAGCACAGCGCATTCGGCAACGCAGTGTCTACGCTTTCGGGCAACGCTGCTCCTTCCAACTGGCTACCGCCGCGATGCGACGCCGGGTCAGTTCTTCACGAATTGCCTGACCTTTGAATCCAGCTTCAACCACGTCTTTCGTTGGCACCGCCTGCGCAACCTGCCAGGCTTCGCGCAACAGCCTGCCTTGCGGATAATCTGCCGCTTCAAAACCGGTTCGCCCACGCACATCAGCCTCGCTGGTGAGGGCGATTTGCTCCACGCGCTGCGGTTTGCGCCAGGCATCTATGGAATCAAACAGCTTAACGATGGTTTTTGGCTGCAGGATCGGGAAGGTATGAATGAGGTCGTGGAACTCGGAAACCAGTTTGGCTAAATCACGGATGTCATTCGGTACGCGCAGGCGCTGGCACAGTTGTTCGACAAGCTTAACACCCGCCGGACCGTGGCCGTGATGGCGCGGCCACAGCGCTTTAGGCGTCAATGCTTTGCCAAGATCGTGGCACAGCGTAGCAAAACGCACGTCGACTTCCGGACTTAACATGGCTGCCATCGACAGCGTCATCAGCGTATGAATACCGGTGTCGATTTCCGGATGCCACTGCGCGGGGGCAGGAACGCCAAACAAAGCATCTACTTCCGGAAACAGGACGCGCAGTGCGTCGCAGTCGCGCAGGACCTGAAAAAATATCTGTGGGTTACGGGTGGTTAATGCGCCTTCGGTTTCTTTCCACACCCGCTCTGGTGTCAGATGCTCCAGTTCACCAGCGATGGTCATGTCACGCATCAGCGTCATGGTTTCTTTAGCGATACGAAAACCGAGGTGCGCATAGCGGGCAGCAAAACGCGCCACGCGCAGCACGCGCAGCGGATCTTCGCTAAAGGCAGATGAAACATGGCGCAGCAGACGGTTTTCCAGATCGTCGCGTCCGTTATACGGGTCGATAATCTCCCCGTTGTCATCGCGGGCCATTGCGTTGATGGTCAGGTCACGACGCTGAAGATCGGCCTCCAGCGTGACATCTGCGGCGGCATAGCAGGTGAATCCGGTGTACCCCGAGCCTGACTTACGTTCGGTACGCGCCAGCGCATACTCTTCGCGGGTTTGCGGATGCAGAAACACGGGAAAATCGCGGCCTACCTGCTGGTAGCCCGCGTCGAGCATTTCTTGCGGCGTGGCGCCAACAACAACCCAATCTTTATCTTTAATCGGTAGCCCTAATAACGCATCCCGAACAGCACCACCGACCAGATAAATCTTCACGCCACTTTCCTTTTGAAAACTATGATCCCTTAATCATATGTCAGTGTGGCGGAGAAGGCGATTCAGTTCATCCAGCGATCTTTGCGTTTACGGCTTGGGATCATGTGTGGCAGAACCAGGCCGAGCAGCAGACCAAGACCCAACACGCCGCCACCGTACATAAACCACTGCATGATGATGGTGCGCTGTTTGTCATCAAGCTGAAGGTTGGCTGCGCTGACCTTCTTTTGCGCCACGATAAGCTCGTTTTTCAGCTTCTGGTTTTCTTGTTTCAGCCCGTCGATCACGCTGTCGCTTTGCGCTACCTTTTGCTGCATATCGGCGGTGCGCTGGTTCCACGTGGTATCGATATTATTGAGCTTATCGGTCAAGGTCTTAACCTGGTTTTCCAGGTCGGGAACGCGGGTACGCAGGCTCGGCGTACTGTTCAGCTCTTTCAGCGGGATCCAGGCGGTACGTCCGGTGCTGTCTTTCACCTGGCCGTAGTTAGTGTTGGCATCAGTCTGTAATAGCGTGACTTCCTCGCCGGCGTTAACCGTACCCACGAGGCGATAATTATCTCCCGGACCGCTGCGGACCCAGGTGTTCAGTTCGTCAGAGACATAGCGCTTTTCTTCGGCATGAGAGACTGCAGTGGCGCTAAGTGCGAGTAAAGTTAATCCAATCAGGCGTAATTTTGGCATCAGGCTGTCGTTATTGTCATAGAAAGTGGAACGATAGTAGTGGCATCAGTGTCTCTACGCAAAGCATTCGACATCAATCGGAATCATCTGTGTCCTTTTTGCCACCACTCGAAACTTTTACGCCCGTCAAATTGCTCGTTGCATGGCAATTTGGCGCAAAATACTATCTACTGACCATAAAGAACGAACTTAGTTCGCAGTCAGTTTTCTCAACTGTGACATAACCCATAAGTACAAGACCATGGCCCAGGAAATCGAATTAAAATTTATCGTCAATAGTGACGCTGTAGATGCGCTACGTGAACGTCTGAATACGCTGGGGGGAGAGCATCATGCGCCCAGTCAGTTGCTGAATATCTACTACGAAACACCGGATGCGTGGTTGCGTGGTCACGATATGGGGCTGCGTATTCGCGGTGAAAATGGTCATTACGAAATGACCATGAAAATTGCCGGACGCGTGACGGGCGGACTGCACCAGCGGCCAGAATATAACGTTGCGCTAAACGCGCCTGAGCTGGACCTCACCTTGTTCCCAACGGAAGTCTGGCCTGATGGCGAGCTGCCTGCTGAACTTGCTTCTCAAGTGCAGCCGTTGTTCAGCACCGATTTTTACCGTGAGAAATGGTTGGTTGATGTTGATGGCAGCCGGATTGAAATGGCCCTCGATCTGGGGGAGGTGAAAGCGGGCGAGTTTGCAGAACCTATCTGTGAGCTTGAACTTGAACTGCTAAGCGGCGATACCCGTGCGGTACTGAAGCTGGCAAACCAGCTGGTTTCGCAAACCGGTTTACGCCAGGGTAGCTTGAGCAAAGCAGCGCGCGGTTATCACCTGGCTCAGGGGAATGCGCCGCGCGAACTCAAACCGACACGCATTTTGAAAGTTCCGGCGAAAGCGAGTATTGAGCAGGGGCTGGAAGCGGCGCTGGAGCTGGCATTATCACAGTGGCAGTACCATGAAGAGCTGTGGGTGCGCGGCGTTAAAGGGGCGAAAGCCGAGGTGCTGGCGGCTATGGGCCTGGTGCGTCACATTCTGATGCTTTTTGGCGGTAATGTGCCGCGAAAAGCGAGCGCTCACTTACGTGATTTGTTGACCCAGTCGGAAGCGATCATTTCGTCGGACGTTTCTGCTGTTTCGGCGGTTTACAGCACGCAAACGGCAATGGCCAAGCTGGCGCTGACCGAATGGCTGGTGACCAAAGGATGGCAGCCGTTCCTTGATGCGAAGGCGCAGGGAAAAATTGCCGACTCCTTTAAGCGTTTCTCGGATACCCATCTTTCACGCCATGCCGCTGAGCTGAAGACCGCTTTTGCGCAGCCGCTGGGCGATCAGTACGCCGATCAGCTTCCTCGTTTGACGCGCAACATTGATAGCATGCTGATGCTGGCGGGATACTACGATGAAAATGTCGCATCAGAATGGATCGCCAACTGGCAGGGTTTGCGCCACGCCATTGCGGCCAACCAATATATTGAAATTGAACACTTCCGTAACGAGGCAATTGCACTGGAACCGTTCTGGCTGCACAGCGGAAAACGATAATCAGGGCCGAGGCCGGGATGCCTGATGGCGCTGCGCTTATCAGGCCTACGCGATGTGTGTAACTGTCATGTAGGCCGAATAAGGCGAAAAGACGCATCCGGCACCATTCAAAGGATAACCCGTAAATGAAGCAGCTCTCTTCACCGTTACAGCAGTACTGGCCGACCGTTGTTGAGCGGCTGCCAGCAGCAATATCTGAGTCCTCGCTTAGCGTTCAGGCGAAGTCAGTACTTACATTCAGTGATTTTGTCCGTGACAGCATTATTGCCCATCCCGAATGGCTGGTTGAGCTGGAAAGCACCCCACCCCTGGCGGATGAATGGCAACACTATGCCGACTGGTTACAGCAAGCATTGGCTGACGTTAGTGACGAAAACACGCTGATGCGTGAGTTACGCCTGTTTCGCCGTCGCATTATGGTGCGTATCGCCTGGGCACAGACGCTGTCGCTGGTGACCGAAGAGAGTATTTTGCAGCAGCTAAGCCATCTGGCTGAAACGTTGATCGTCGCCGCGCGTGACTGGTTATACGCCGCCTGCTGTCGCGAATGGGGTACGCCCTGTAATCCTGAAGGTGTGGCGCAGCCGCTGCTGATTTTAGGCATGGGGAAACTGGGTGGCGGCGAGCTGAATTTTTCCTCCGATATCGATCTGATTTTTGCCTGGCCAGAACATGGCAGCACACAGGGCGGGCGCCGCGAGCTGGATAACGCCCAGTTCTTTACCCGTATGGGCCAGCGGCTCATCAAGGTATTAGATCAGCCCACAATGGATGGGTTTGTCTATCGGGTGGATATGCGTTTACGCCCGTTTGGCGACAGCGGTCCGTTGGTACTGAGCTTCTCTGCGCTGGAGGATTATTACCAGGAGCAAGGGCGCGACTGGGAACGCTATGCGATGGTCAAAGCCCGCATTATGGGCGATGCCGACGGCACTTACGTCAGCGAGCTTCGTGCCATGCTGCGGCCTTTTGTTTTCCGTCGCTATATTGATTTCAGCGTGATCCAGTCGTTGCGTAACATGAAAGGGATGATTGCGCGTGAAGTGCGCCGCCGTGGTCTGAAAGACAACATCAAGCTGGGGGCGGGCGGTATTCGCGAAATTGAATTTATCGTGCAGGTATTCCAGCTTATTCGCGGTGGGCGCGAGCCGTCGCTGCAATCCCGCTCGCTGTTACCGACGCTTAGCGCCATCAATGCGCTGCACCTGCTGTCTGATACCGATACGGAACAACTGCGAGCAGCCTATCTCTATTTACGCCGCCTGGAAAACCTGCTGCAAAGTATCAATGATGAACAGACCCAGACGCTGCCAGGCGATGAACTGAATCGCGCGCGGCTGGCGTGGGGGATGAACGTTGATGACTGGCAGCAATTAACTGATGTGCTGGCCAATCATATGGACAACGTACGCCGGGTATTTAACGAGCTGATTGGCGATGACGAGGCCGAAACTCAGGAAGAGTCGCTCTCAGAACAGTGGCGCGAACTGTGGCAGGATGCATTACAGGAAGATGACACCACGCCGGTGCTGACGCATCTGGCGGATGACGATCGTCGGCGCGTGCTGTCTCTGATAGCCGATTTCCGCAAAGAGCTGGATAAACGCACTATTGGCCCACGCGGACGCCAGGTGCTGGACCATTTAATGCCGCATCTGCTGAGCGATGTCTGTACGCGTGACGACGCCTCAGTCCCGCTGTCGCGCATTACCCCTCTGCTGGTGGGGATTGTTACCCGTACGACCTATCTGGAACTACTAAGCGAATTCCCCGGGGCGCTGAAGCATCTGATTTCGCTCTGTGCGGCCTCGCCGATGGTCGCCAGCCAGCTGGCGCGGTATCCGCTGTTGCTTGATGAACTGCTGGATCCGAACACCCTGTATCAACCCACCGCGACGGACGCCTACCGTGATGAGCTGCGCCAGTATTTGCTGCGCGTGCCTGAAGATGATGAAGAGCAGCAACTGGAGGCTCTGCGCCAGTTTAAGCAAACGCAGCTACTGCGTATTGCCGCGGCTGATATCGCCGGTACACTGCCGGTGATGAAGGTGAGCGACCATTTAACCTGGCTGGCGGAAGCTATTATTGATGCGGTAGTCCAGCAGGCGTGGACGCAGATGGTCGCGCGCTACGGTCAACCCACTCATCTTAGCGAACGCGAGGGGCGTGGTTTTGCCGTCGTCGGTTATGGCAAGCTGGGCGGCTGGGAACTGGGGTACAGCTCGGATCTCGATTTGATCTTCCTGCATGACTGTCCGATGGACGTGATGACGGACGGTGAGCGTGAGATTGACGGGCGACAGTTCTATCTGCGCCTGGCGCAGCGCATTATGCACCTCTTTAGTACCCGTACTTCGTCCGGTATTTTATACGAAGTGGATGCGCGTTTGCGTCCGTCAGGGGCGGCGGGGATGCTGGTGACATCAGCTGACGCTTTCGCCGATTATCAGCGTAACGAAGCCTGGACATGGGAGCATCAGGCGCTGGTGCGTGCTCGCGTAGTGTACGGCGACCCGCAGTTGACCTCTCAGTTTGATGCGATTCGTCGCGATATCATGACCCTCGTCCGTGATGGGAAAACCTTGCAGACCGAGGTGCGCGAAATGCGTGAGAAAATGCGTGCCCATTTGGGTAATAAGCATCGCGATCGTTTTGATATCAAAGCGGATGAAGGCGGCATCACAGATATTGAGTTTATTACGCAGTATCTGGTGCTGCGCTATGCGCATGAAAAACCGAAGCTGACGCGCTGGTCGGATAACGTGCGCATTCTGGAATTACTGGCGCAAAACGACATTATGGACGAGCAGGAAGCGCTGGCGCTTACCCGTGCTTATACGACGTTGCGTGATGAACTTCACCATCTTGCATTGCAGGAACTTCCGGGCCATGTGGCGCCGGAGCACTTCGACGCTGAACGTACACTAGTGCGTGACAGCTGGCAGAAGTGGCTGGGTGCCGAGTGAAGTGTGCTATTATCGCGCGCAAATTTTAAGACACTCAGAGAATCTCTCAGGAGACAGGAATGAAAGTAACTCTGCCAGAGTTTGAACGTGCAGGAGTCATGGTTGTCGGTGATGTGATGCTGGATCGCTACTGGTACGGTCCTACCAGCCGTATTTCACCTGAAGCGCCTGTTCCGGTGGTAAAAGTGGATACCATCGAAGAACGTCCCGGTGGCGCAGCAAACGTGGCGATGAACATTGCCTCTCTGGGAGCGAATTCGCGCCTGGTGGGCCTGACCGGTATTGACGACGCGGCGCGTGCGCTGAGCAAAACGCTGACGGATGTAAACGTAAAATGCGATTTCGTATCCGTGCCGACCCATCCGACGATCACCAAACTGCGCGTGCTTTCCCGTAATCAGCAGCTGATTCGCCTGGATTTCGAAGAAGGTTTTGAAGGTGTGGATCCGCAGCCGCTGCACGAGCGTATTAACCAGGCGCTGGGTTCTATCGGTGCTCTGGTGCTCTCCGACTACGCCAAAGGCGCGTTGGCAAGCGTGCAGCAGATGATTGCTCTGGCGCGTAAGGCTGGGGTGCCGGTGCTTATCGATCCGAAAGGAACCGATTTTGAACGCTACCGTGGCGCAACGCTGCTGACGCCGAACCTGTCTGAGTTTGAAGCGGTGGCGGGCAAGTGCAAAAGCGAAGATGAACTGGTTGAACGCGGCATGAAAGTGATTGCTGATTTCGACCTTTCCGCACTGCTGATCACGCGATCCGAGCAGGGGATGACGTTACTGCAACCGGGCAAATCGCCGCTGCATATGCCGACGCAGGCGCAGGAAGTGTATGACGTGACCGGTGCAGGCGATACGGTTATTGGCGTGCTGGCGGCGACGCTGGCGGCGGGTAACTCACTGGAAGAGGCGTGCTATTTTGCTAACGCCGCAGCCGGTGTTGTCGTTGGTAAGCTGGGGACCTCTACCGTTTCACCGATCGAGCTGGAAAACGCCGTGCGCGGTCGGGCTGATACTGGCTTTGGCGTGATGAGCGAATCTGAGCTGAAACAGGCCGTTGCCAGCGCCCGCAAGCGCGGCGAGAAAGTGGTAATGACCAACGGTGTGTTCGACATCCTGCATGCGGGCCATGTTTCCTATCTGGCGAATGCGCGCAAGCTGGGCGATCGCCTGATCGTGGCGGTCAACAGCGATGCTTCGACCAAACGTCTGAAAGGTGAAACTCGTCCGGTCAACCCGCTGGAACAGCGTATGATCGTACTGGGCGCGCTGGAATCTGTCGACTGGGTGGTCTCTTTTGAAGAAGATACGCCGCAGCGTCTGATTGCTGGCATTCTGCCGGATCTGCTGGTCAAAGGCGGCGACTATAAGCCGGAGCAGATTGCGGGCAGTGAAGAGGTGTGGGCGAACGGCGGTGAAGTGCTGGTGCTGAACTTCGAAGATGGCTGCTCCACGACTAATATCATCAAGAAGATCCAGAAAGACAGCGATAAGTGAACCCTGACCTGATAGCCGGATAAGCGAAGTTCCTTCAGGCTTACAGGATGTACCGATTACAGGCCGGATAAGACGTTTGCGCGTCACAATCCGGCTTTTTTTCGCTTTATTCTTCAGCCGCTGCGCCTCTTTCCCTGATATACCCGCCATACTTCAAGCCTTCTTAGATTTCATAGGAAACTGTGAACCCGCGCAGTAGTTTTGCGCACAATATGTACAGAATAACTTCGTATCCAGGGAAATACTGAAATTAGAAAAAGCATATGGCCTTAGCAGATATTCAATAACTGGAGGGTATGCTCATGAACAGCAATATGTATTCACTAAACAATTTCGATTTCCTGGCCCGTAGTTTTGCCAGGATGCAGGCTGAGGGCCATCCCATTGATATCCAGGCGATAACCGGGAATATGGATGAAGAACATCGTAGCTGGTTTTGCAAACGCTATGCGCTGTACTGCCAGCAGGCGACGGAAGCCAGGAAGCTAGAACTGGAACACTAACAGAAAAACGGGCCTTGCGGCCCGTTGTCGTTTTTACTCTTGCGGATCGACTGACGGGATCGCGGGGGCAGGTTTAATTTCTGCCGTTTTATCACGTGATTCAAGCTCAGTCAGACGTTGCTCAAGCATCGCCAGCTTTTCGCGCGTGCGCAATAAAACCTGAGTCTGTACATCGAATTCTTCGCGGCTTACCAGATCCAGACGGGTCAGCTGTGACTGCAGCGTTTGACGAATTTTCTTCTCGACGTCTTCGCCAAACTCGCGGATCCCTTTCGGCATCGACTCGTGAACCTGACGAGCAATCTGCTCAATTTTTTTCGGGTCAATCATTGTGGTTTCCCTGAACTGGTACGTGTTGCTGCCTATTGTAGTGCGAACTGGCACAGGCATAAACCAGAATTGTGTGAAGCTAAGACGAGTAAAGGCGTTGATGAAGGTAATCAATAGCGTTATAGTTAACCCGCTTATTCTCAGGGCGGGGCGAAATTCCCCACCGGCGGTAAATCAACTGATGTTGAAAGCCCGCGAGCGCTTTTTGTTACGGCAAAAAGGTCAGCAGATCCGGTGTAATTCCGGGGCCGACGGTTAGAGTCCGGATGGGAGAGAGTAACGATCCAGTCGGGCATGGACCCGCTCACGTTATTTTTTTGCCGCTTAGACGGTACTCCTAAGACTGCCCTGATTCTGGTAACCATAATTTTAGTGAGGTTTTTTTACCATGAATCAGACGCTACTTTCCTCTTTTGGTACGCCTTTCGAACGTGTTGAACATGCGCTGTCTGCGCTGCGTGAAGGACGCGGTGTAATGGTGCTTGACGACGAAGACCGTGAAAACGAAGGCGATATGATTTTCCCGGCAGAAACCATGACTGTTGAACAGATGGCGCTGACCATCCGTCACGGTAGCGGTATTGTATGCCTGTGCATCACTGAAGACCGACGCAAACAGCTCGATCTGCCAATGATGGTGGAAAACAACACCAGCGCTTACGGTACCGGTTTTACCGTGACCATTGAAGCCGCAGAAGGCGTGACCACCGGCGTTTCCGCTGCAGACCGTGTTACTACGGTACGTGCGGCAATTAAGGATGGCGCTAAACCTTCCGATCTTAACCGTCCGGGGCACGTTTTCCCGCTGCGTGCTCAGGCAGGTGGCGTGTTGACCCGCGGTGGTCATACTGAAGCAACCATCGACCTGATGACGCTGGCAGGGTTTAAACCGGCGGGTGTGCTGTGCGAACTGACCAATGACGATGGCACCATGGCGCGTGCGCCAGAATGCATCGAATTTGCCGGTAAGCATAATATGGCTGTGGTTACTATCGAAGACCTGGTGGCTTACCGTCAGGCGCATGAGCGCAAAGCCAGCTAATTGCTGACTACCGCGACAACCGTGGTAGGGATAAAAAAACCGAAGTCAGTTTTCTGGCTTCGGTTTTTTGTTATTGCGGCCTGGCTATTTTTTTCTGGCCAGTTTAAGTGCCCAGGCTCCGCTCATTACCAGCAACAGCACTAAACACAAACCAAAGGCGAGCAGGCAGGCCTGCGCCATATTCATAAAATGCCATGGCGGGAGCAGATACCAGCCTTCGGACTGCTGGTACAGATCGACAAACCACTTTTGCGTACTGCTGAGCGCTACGCCATCGGGAACGACAGGTGCGTCATAGCCGCAATCTCCAGTGGGCTTAAACCATTCTGGAGCCCAGTTTGCCAGTGGCAAATTGAAAGGGAATGTCGGATCGGTGGAACATCCCTGTACACCAAAGAGTGAATCCGGGTCCGGGTTATGTACTGCATAATGGATGCCATTAAGTTTGATTGAAAACTTAATGCCCATAATGCTGCCATAAAATGCCGCAATGCAGCCGACCAGTTTTAGGATGAGGTTTTTAGGGTTTATTGCCGCGATCAGCCCACCGAAAACCATCACAAACATGGCAAAGCGGATGTATACACATTGCTCGCAAGGGGCCATGTAGAGATAGATTTGGAAGAACGAGTGCGCCAGAATAATTAACCCACCCATGGCACAAGCCATTAGCAACCACAAAAAGCGTCGCTCCTGCCATCTCACCAGGGTATCAACCGGTGCGGTACATAAGTCTCGCCACAATCCTTTGATAAAATCCATAGCCGGTTCCCTGTTTATTTTGTCGCCAGCTCTCTGACAAGCTCAGCCATGGAATCAATCGATTTGATGCTTTTGGTGTAGATCAGGTACTTACCATTGACGACGTAAGCCGGAACCCCCTGGATTTTGGCAACATCATAGGCCGCTTTCCATTTTTCCAAGGTCTCCTGAACTACGGGTTCTTTTAAGGCGTTCTCGAAGTCTGCTTGACTCATACCCGCAGCATCCAGCCCTGTTTTGATGAATGAAGCGGGATCTTTACCGTCAGACCAGCGTTCCTTCTTGTCGTGGTAGGCAGTGTAGTAAGCAAACTTGGCTTTTTTGAACTGTGATTTGGCGTCAAACAATGAGACCCCTGCGGCCTGATCCTTCGCAATCATTACTGCAAATACTTCACTGGCCTGTTTACCGTATTCTCCTTTGGTCTCGAGATGAAAAGGTGTGAAGGCGACGAGATCGGCAACTTTTTCTGACACCGGGCCGGTCACGGCTTTATCATATTTGTAGCAGAATGGGCAGGCATAGCTGAATACTTTGATCAACGTTTTATCAGCATTGGGAATCGGTTTCTCCAGCACCATATAGTCAGTACCTTCAGTAAAAGCCGATGCTGCAAATGGTGTTACCAGCGCCGCCGTTAATACCACGCTTTTAAATAATGAAGTAATCCATTTAGATGACATAATTAATCCTTAACCTAACGATACTATTTAAACATTTGTTGTGGGCGAACCAGTAATGCGCGGTAGTGCGTTTGGTTTGGTTTATCGGAAAGGACATCAATTTCGACTTTGACTTCTTTTGTTTTGTAGTCAATTTCGTTGATTTTGCCGGTGGTTGGCTGTCCAACGTCAAATAAATTAATAGAACCACCAAATCCAAACATGGTGTCGCGGTCTTTTTGATATTCAATTACCGACGTGATAGGACTGTAGAAATCATAACCGCGCTCTTTCCCGTACTCCCAAATTTGCTGAACGGTTCCTTTTTTCTCGTCAATTTTATATTCGACGAACCGGGAATATTTCATTGTTGGTAGCGCCGGTTGTTCGAGTCCACGCCCATCGCCATTGTCAAAGATGGTTAGCGTTCCTTTGCTGGAGAGCCAGGCGGTGTGTTGGGTGTAGGTAAAATCGAAATCAGTATTCTCGCACTTACCGTTTTCATCACACTTCAGCGCATTGCCCTTATCATCAACCGGTTTTAACAATTTGCTTGCCAGCGACTTATTCCAGCCTTTAGACGGTGCCAGAATCCATTTCACCTGTTTATCGCGACCGATTTTGACGACACCCTGATGGCGGGAAGAAAGAATGATGGAGTCATCTTTAGCGTCATAGGCAATGGAGTTGACGTGAGCCCAGTTACGGCCCGCACCAACGCCGAGGGCGTCACCATAGGGGGTATCTGGCTCCAGTTTCGCCTGTTGGCCTGCGTGAGCGAGATCCACGTTGACGCATACCGCGCCTGCGTCCAGCGCACCCAGCAGCGCGTCACGCATCGGGTCGAGAATTTTGGTTAGATCCCACACGTCAACAACACGTCCAGATTTATCGACTTCAATAATCTGGTCGCGGATGGTATGCACGTGAAGACCATCCTCTTTGCGATAGTCGCGTTTACCTACGCGCAGCAATACAGTGTTATTGACCGTTTCGATCGATTCATGTGATGCATCCATGAATCCGCGCGGTAGTTTATGGTCGGCCAGAATCTGGCCCAGCATATCGAATTCATACCAGTGCTGGCCTTGTACGGCGGTGAATGTGCCGCGCGGTGTCTCACGAATACCCATCAGGTAGCCGCGCTTGTTGATATCCATGTCGTGGCCGTCATAGAAGGTGTCCTGATCCAGCCACCACCGATATTCGCCTTCCGTATCGACGACAAAGGTAAAGGGTGCGATATCAAAGGGGAGTGCGCCGCCAGCTGGACCCGCATCCAGGATGCCGGCATTTTTATCTTTTTCGCCATGCCAGTGGAATTCTGCACCCTGCGGGGTAAAGGTGTGGGTATTCACCAGATAAAGACGATCTTCAAAACCCGGTGCTACTTTAATCACTTTTGTTTGCTGCAAATCAGATATTGAGCGGTTATCCATGTAGTGATTTACGATGGCGGAAGTTTGCACCACATAATCATCTTTCATGGCCTTACCGTTTTCTTTATATTCAACGGTTACCTTATTTGCGAACTTTTGATAAAGGCCAAAAATAGGAATGCCATCGTACGTGGCGAGTGACTCTTTGCCGACGGTATAAGTCACCGGAACGCCTTTTTCATCTTTACCATGGACGGTAACTTTAACATCTGAAATAACGTGGCTATCTAATTCAACCAGCGCAGTAAGCGGGGCATTTCCATAAGGGTCAACTACTATTGCGCCCAATTTTCCTGCAGGCTGGGCCGGTTGAAAACCAGCGGCAAGAGAGTTTCCTGCTGCCAATCCAAATGTCAGTGCCAGAGTCCCAGCCAGAAGTGTTTTTCGGTATTGTGTATACATGGATATATCTCCTTATATTACCTATAAATATAATTTTGCTGAATATATTATGTTTTTACTATTTTGATAAAATAAAATGGTATTACTAATGCTACATTTCACAATGTATTAATTAATGTTGATGAAATGTATTATTCTGCAGGAGCTAATTTTTATTATTTTCTGGATAGTATGAGTGCGATATTTTAAGAACAATATTTATTATTGCGTAGTGTGATCTTGTCGACATTGTTTTAATTGTTTATAACGAGTTTGGCTAATAGCTTAGCCGCTGATTTATATGATCGAAATCATATATTTGTTTCTGAAATATGCCACTATATGAGTATGTCAGAATAAGGTTATGTAAAATTTTAACGTTAAATGTTTAATGATGTTAAATTTTAAGGGTAGAAGAATGTTTATTGCCTGGTATTGGATTGTATTAATTGCACTCGTTGCGGTGGGTTATTATTGTCATATGAAACGTTATTGTCGGGCATTCCGCCAGGACAGAGATGCCTTACTTGAAGCGCGAAACAAACTCTTTCGCCGCTCTGGTGAAGATAACAGCGCGATTAAGGAACAGGATTAGTCCTTCATATTCTGCTATGGATGAGCGGATGCTGTAAATTTGCAGAGTGGCATCCGCCCTCTGGATTATCCGATTCCCATCGACTGGAGGATGACGAGGCTTAACCCCATCACCGACATTCCACATAACACCCCATAGCTGGGATTATTATTGGGATCGATCTCTTTTGCCAACGGCATCAATTCATCGACGGACAGCGCCACCATAATACCTGCGACAGCCGCCATTATTGCCGCCATCACCACCGGTGATATAAGGCTACCGAGAATTAACCACGCCAGTACGCCGCCCAGTATTTCTGCCATACCTGAAATCCCTGCCCAGAATATCGCCGTACGTTTGGAGCCTGTGGCGGCATAGACGGGACCCGCCACCGCTAATCCTTCAGGAATATTGTGCAATGCAACGGCGAGGGCAATACCAAAGCCCAGCTCAAGGTTGCTACTGGCGGTAACAAACGTCGCAATCCCTTCAGGAAAGTTGTGCAGGCTGATGCCGAGCGTTAATAAAATCGCGGTGCGTTTAATAGAGCCGGGTAGAGGCTGCGTTGTTTTTTGTACCAGATCCTGAGGGTGCGCGTGCGGCAATAGACGGTCTAGACCAAAGTAGCCCAGTAAGCCGACGATAAACATTCCGTAGCCCAGCACTGGCGACATACCTTCAGCGGCCAGCGCAGCAGGTAGCATCTCCATAAGGGAGATCAGTAGCATAATCCCGGCGGCGAAGCCTAAAGAAAAGGCGAGAACGCGGTTAGACGGTTTTTGCCCTAACACGCCGAGAAATGCGCCGATAAACGTGGCGGCACCTGCCAGTAAAGTCAGAAGTAAAGGTACTGACATCGACAAATAAAACTCCTTATCAATCTGCTGTCCGGGTTGGATCGTCAAAATAACTGATGATCTTCATCATGGTTATCTGAGTTCTTCATCAACCGAATAAGCGTATTGTGGTGGTATCAAAATGACTCCCTCAGTAAGGATATCATCATGTCTTCAACTCGTATGCCAGCATTGTTTTTGGGCCACGGTAGCCCGATGAATGTTCTGGAAGATAACGTTTATACCCGTGCCTGGCAGCAACTGGGGGAAACGTTGCCGCGTCCGAAAGCCATTGTGGTGGTCTCGGCGCACTGGTTCACCCGTGGAACGGGTGTGACTGCGATGGAAGCCCCCAAAACGATCCACGATTTTGGCGGTTTTCCGCAAGCATTATATGACACCCATTACCCGGCTCCTGGTTCTCCTGAACTGGCGCAGCATCTGGTTGACTTACTTGCTCCAGTGCCTGTGACCCTGGACAAAGAAGCCTGGGGTTTTGACCACGGTTCCTGGGGCGTGCTGATCAAGATGTATCCGAATGCGGACATTCCGATGGTGCAACTGAGCATTGATAGCACCAAACCCGCGGCATGGCATTTTGAGATGGGCCGTAAGCTGGCGGCACTGCGTGATGAGGGCATTATGCTGGTGGCCAGTGGTAACGTGGTGCATAACCTGCGCACTGCGCGCTGGCACGGTGAGAACACGCCTTATCCGTGGGCGACTTCATTCAATGATTATGTTAAGGCAAACCTGACATGGCAGGGACCGGTTGAGCAGCACCCATTGGTGAACTATCTCGATCATGAAGGTGGATCGTTATCAAACCCGACGCCGGATCACTATCTGCCGCTGCTGTATGTACTCGGGGCATGGGACGGTAAAGAGTCTGTCACGATCCCGGTAGATGGTATTGAGATGGGAAGTTTAAGTATGTTGTCGGTGCAGGTTGGATGATGAATGCCCGATGGCACTGCGCTTATCGGGCAATAAGTTCATGCTGAAGGCCGGGTAAGGCGGAGCCGCCACCCGGCACTCTCAATTATTCGACAAAAATATGCGGATAGAAACGTGACAGATCCTGTGTGATCAACGCGCGGTCTTCACGAATGCCGATCCCGGCTGGTTGATCGTTGATCAGCCAGCTGCCAATCAGCATATAGCTGTCGCCAAACTTCGGTAGCTGATGGAACTGCTGCACGATCATACCTTCTTCACCGTACGGTCCTTCCACTGCTTCGATCGTTTTACCGTTCTCAACAATGGAGACGTTAGCCCCCTCGCGTGAGAAGATCGGTTTGACGACGAATTTATCCATCTGCGGATGATCGTCTTCGGCGAAGTACGCTGGCAGCAGGTTCGGATGGTCCGGGAACATTTCCCATAACAGCGGCAACAGTGCTTTATTGGAGATAATGCTCTTCCAGGCCGGTTCCAGCCAGCGAACGCCAGCATCTTCCAGCTTGGTGGAGAACATTTCACGCAGCATGAATTCCCATGGATAGAGCTTGAACAGGTTAGCGATTACCTGATCCTGCATGTCGGTGAACTGACCTTTTTCACCAAGACCAATATCTTCTACATAGAGGAATTCTGTAGCGATCTCAGCTTCGGCCGCGCAATCCTGTAGATACTGGATCGTACCGCGATCTTCCACCGTATCACGACAGCAGGTCAGATGAAGCAGTTGAAAACCATACTGCTCACGCAGCTCGGTGAAACGCTCGATCAGTTTTTCCTGCAGACTGTTGAACTGATCGCTGCCTTCCGGCAGGTTGCCCGCATTGAGCTGATCTTCCAGCCAGATCCACTGGAAAAACGCGGCTTCGTACAGCGAGGTTGGCGTATCGGCGTTGTTTTCTAAAAGCTTGGGTTCACCCGTGCCGTCCCATGCCAGATCGAGACGTGAATAGAGCGACGGTTGCTGCGTCTGCCAGGACTGGCGGACAAAGCCCCAGGTATGCTTCGGAATGCGAAACTTGGTCATCAACTCATCGCTGGCGATGACCTTTTCCACCACCTTGAGGCACATTTGATGCAGCTCTGCGGTGACCTCTTCCAGCTTTTCGACCTGAGCAAGGGTGAGCTTATAGTACGCGTCTTCACACCAGTACGGCTCGCCGTACATCGTGTGAAAATTGAAACCGTATTCGGTGGCTTTGTCGCGCCAGTCCGGGCGCTCAACAATACTGACTCTTTCCATGACGATCAGCCACCCATTGAACGTGTGGTGGTGCCGCTTGCGCTACGCTGCATGGTGCTCTGTTTGGCCACAGACTCACCAAATCCGCCGCGGGTTACGGTAGAGGTGGTGGCAGGTTTCGGTGCCATAGCGGTTTTCGGTACGGTCATGGTGCGACCCGGCGTTGCTGCACCGTAGTTTTTACCGCTGGCATCCGTGTATTTGCCGTAAGCCGGGCTGGCTGGGTTTTTCGAGCTGAACAGCGGTTGCTGAGCGCCCATTCCGCCGCCCATCAGTCGGCCCATCATGTAGCCCGCCATCAGCGGCATCCAGAAGCTGCCGCTGCTTTGATTCTGCGCCTGAGCCTGGCCTTCACCGGTCGGCGCCATACCTGCTTGCGCAGGAGCCTGCTGGCACTGGCCTTCGCCGAATTCAGCGATACAGTCTTCACGAGTGGCGTATTTTGGCGCGGTACGTTCAGCTTCTTTCAGCGCATTGTTAAACGCAGTAGTACATTCGGCGCTTTTACCCGGGTTAGCTGCAGAGCAGTCGTCAGCGTTCTGATAAAGCGAAACCGTTTCGTCGCTCTTTTCACAGCCCGCGAGCATAAACACAGCGGTAACTGCCAGGGCGACAGGAGTCAGATGGCGCGCGCTCCAGCTTTTGCGGAACGAGGCGTGATGTATAGATTTTGTCCGTTTCATTTATGTCTTCCAGTACCCAGTGGTAACTCTGCTCAGAATAGAGGATGACTGGTCGAAATTGAAGCGGGAAGAGGCGAGAATGCGGAAGAAGAGGCGGATCTTTACGTTGTCTTACGTTCAGACGGGGCCGAAGCCCCGTCATCAGCATCAGTTACGGAACGGGTTGTTGCCGTTGCTGCTGGTTGAACGCGCGGCCGTTGGCTGAGCCGCAGGCGTCGCGCTGTTGGACGTATAACCGTCCGCCGCGGCATCTTGCTGCGCGTTTTCCGGCGCGATCGTATCCGGAGTCGTGGATACGGGTTTACCCAGCGTATTGTTCAGTGCTACCAGATCCTGCTCGTTCAGCGTACCGAGCGCAGATTTGACGTTTAACTGGTTAATAAGATAGGTATAACGCGCATTCGCCAGTTGCTGCTTGGCGTTGTACAGCGTGGTGGTGGCATCCAACACATCCACGATGGTACGTGTACCTACGGAATAGCCAGCTTCCATCGCATCCAAAGAGCTTTGGGCCGAGACAACCGCTTGTTTGTACGCGTTAATGCTACTGATAGACGCATTAATGTTGTTGAACGAAGAACGCACGGTCTGCACCACGCTGCGGTGCGCGCTTTCCAGCTGTTCGCTCGCGCCAACAAAGTTGTACTGCGCTTGTTTCACCTGCGAGTTAACCATTCCACCCTGATACAGCGGCAGCGAGAAGCTCAGACCAATTTTGTTCTGGCCCATATTGCTGTCGTCGTACTGATTACCCGTCGCGCCACCGTGGGTTTTTGACCCGCTGTAGGAGGTGTCAGATACCCCGGTAGAGGCGGTCAGGTCCAGAGTCGGTAAATGACCATCCTGCGCCAGACGAATCTGCTCACGCGCCAGATCCTGGCTCAAACGGGCCTGCAATAATGACAGGTTGCGGTTTTCTGCTTCTTTCAGCAGCGCGTTCACCGCCTGCGGTTTGTTGGTTTTAAAACCATCAACGTTCAGTGAAGCCAGTTCCGGGTAGTAGTTACCGGTTACCTGGCGCAGCTGTTCTACCGCGTTATCCAGATTGTTACGCGCGGTAACTTCGTTCGCCAGTACAGTATCGTATTGTGAACGGGCGTTCTGTACGTCAGTGATGGCAACCAGGCCAACGTTAAAACGCTGAGTGGTCTGATCTAACTGACGATAGACCGCATCTTTCTGTGCCTGGGTATAAGAAAGCACGTCAATTGCGTTCAATACGTTAAAATAGGCTGTGGCGGTATTCAGGATCAGCGTTTGCTGATCGGTCTGATAGGTCACGTCTTGGATGCCCGCTGATTTTTCTTGCAGCGTCAGGGCACGCCATTTAGACATGTCAAAAATAGACTGAGTTAACTGCAAAGATGCGCTGGTTGCATTGGAGTTGACGCCATTTGCATCACGGTAGCCATTGCTGTAGGTGTAATCGGCACCTAAACCCAGTTGCGGCAGCAATGGACTACGCGCTTCGTTAATTTTTTCGAATGCAGCATCGCGATCGGCGGCGGATTTACGCAATTCCGGGTTGCTCAGGCGTGCTTGCTGATAAACCTGCATCAGGTTTTCTGCCTGGCTCAAAGTACTGAACCCCGACAGGCTCAGGCCGATAAGGATGGGGAGCAATTTCTTCATTTGCATTCCTTGTTGTGAAGCAGTATTTAGCGCTGATCAAATTGTAAAAATATTTGCTGATTCTAGCAGAATCCGCCACTTCAAAAAGTTGGCGTTACGTGCCATACGGCGTTAATTTGCATCAATTTAACACAAGGGCGTTCAAACATCAGTCAAACGACCTTGAAATTCACATTTTAATCACTATTGGTTTCAGGACAGCACAATGCGTAAACCAGACAACTTGCCAATGACTTTCACTAAAAATGATGTAGAAATTATTGCACGAGAAACGCTATACCGCGGTTTTTTTTCACTGGATCTTTATCGGTTTCGCCACCGCCTGTTTAACGGGGGGATGAGCGGTGAGGTAACGCGCGAAATTTTTGAGCGCGGACACGCGGCTGTCTTGCTACCCTTTGACCCTGAGCGGGATGAAGTTGTGCTGGTCGAGCAGATTCGTATTGCGGCATTTGATACCAGCGAAAGCCCGTGGCTACTGGAAATGGTAGCCGGAATGATCGAAGAGGGCGAAACCGTTGAAGATGTAGCCCGTCGTGAAGCAATGGAAGAGGCCGGGCTGGAAGTTAAAAGGACGAAACCCGTTCTGAGCTATCTGGCAAGCCCGGGTGGCACCAGTGAGCGTCTGTCTATTTTAGTCGGCGAAGTGGACGGCACGACCGCGAGCGGAATACACGGTCTGGCTGATGAAAACGAAGATATTCGTGTTCATGTGGTAAGCCGGGAACAGGCTTACCAATGGGTAGAAGAGGGGAAAATCGACAACGCAGCGTCTGTCATCGCCTTGCAATGGTTACAGCTGCACTATCAAGAGTTAAAAACTGAGTGGAAAAAATGAAGCGTTACACACCTGACTTCCCTGAAATGATGCGTCTGTGCGAAACCAACTATTCGCAATTGCGCCGCCTGCTGCCACGTAATGATGCAGCCGGTGAAACAGTGAGCTATCAGGTAGCAAACGCACAATATCGGTTAACGATCGTTGAATCGACCCGATACACTACGCTTGTCGCGATCGAACAAACGGCACCGGCCGTCACTTACTGGAGCCTGCCGTCATTGACTGTGCGCCTGTATCATGACGCAAGGGTGGCTGAAGTGTGTTCAAGTCAGCAGATCTTTCGCTTCAAAGCGCGGTATGATTATCCAAATAAAAAGTTGCATCAACGCGACGAAAAGCATCAAATTAATCAGTTTCTGGCCGACTGGTTACGGTACTGTTTAGCACATGGAGCGATGGCGATTCCGGTTTATTAGCGTCGTGAAACCTAAGGACACCATTTGGAAAGCCTGTTAACCCTTCCTTTGGCTGGTGAGGCCAGAGTCAGGATCTTACAAATTACAGACACTCACCTGTTTGCCGAAAAGCATGAAACGCTGCTGGGTGTGAACACCTGGGACAGCTATCAATCCGTACTGGATGCAATACATGCAGAGTCGCCTGAGTACGATCTGATCGTCGCGACGGGTGATTTGGCGCAGGATCAATCCGCTGCGGCTTATCAGCATTTTGCTGAGGGCATCGCAAGTTTTCGTGCGCCTTGCGTTTGGCTACCGGGCAATCACGATTTTCAGCCGGCAATGTACAGCGCGCTGCAGGATGCGGGCATTTCCCCGGCCAAACGCGTTTTCATTGGCGAACAGTGGCAAATATTGTTGCTGGACAGCCAGGTGTTCGGCGTTCCCCACGGTGAGTTAAGTGAATTCCAGCTCGAATGGCTGGAGCGTAAACTTGCTGATGCGCCAGAGCGTAATACCTTGTTGCTTCTGCATCATCATCCTCTGCCTGCAGGCTGCAGCTGGCTCGATCAGCACAGTCTGCGTAATGCCGCTGAGCTGGATAACGTGCTGGTGAATTATCCTCGCGCCAGGTATCTATTGTGCGGGCATATTCATCAGGAACTGGATCTGGACTGGAACGGTCGCCGTCTGCTGGCGACGCCGTCGACCTGCGTGCAGTTTAAACCGCACTGTTCCAACTTCACATTGGATACCATCAGCCCAGGCTGGCGGACGCTGGAGCTTTTTGCCGACGGAACATTGCAGACTCAGGTACGTCGTCTGCAGGGTAATCGGTTCCACCCTGATACCGCTTCAGAAGGCTACTGATGTCTACGCTTCTCTATCTTCACGGATTTAATAGCTCTCCTCGTTCGGCGAAGGCGTGTTTACTGAAAAACTGGCTGGCGGAGCACCATCCGCACGTTGAGATGATCGTACCGCAGTTGCCGCCGTATCCAGCGCAGGCCGCAGAGATGCTGGAATCGATCATTCTTGAACATGGCGGAGAGTCGCTGGGGATTGTCGGTTCCTCTTTAGGCGGTTATTACGCCACCTGGCTGTCGCAATGTTTTATGCTGCCGGCAGTGGTGGTGAACCCTGCCGTACGGCCTTATGAACTGCTGGTCGACTATCTCGGTCAAAACGAGAACCCCTACACGGGGCAGCAATATGTGCTAGAGTCACGCCATATTTACGATCTTAAAGTCATGCAGATTGACCCGCTGGAAGCGCCGGATTTGATCTGGCTGCTCCAACAAACGGGCGATGAAGTGTTGGACTACCGCCAGGCGGTGGCGTATTACGCCTCCTGCCGTCAGACAGTTATTGAGGGCGGAAACCACGCATTCACGGGCTTCGAAGATTATTTCAACCCGATTGTCGATTTCCTTGGACTGCACAGTTTCTGACGATCAATTCGAATTGCTTATTTAAACCATGACGCAAACTTATAATGCTGATGCCATTGAGGTACTCACTGGGCTTGAGCCGGTACGCCGTCGCCCTGGGATGTACACCGATACGACCCGTCCGAACCATCTTGGACAGGAAGTGATTGATAACAGTGTGGATGAAGCACTGGCGGGTCACGCAAAACGCGTGGACGTGATCTTACATGCCGACCAGTCACTGGAAGTCATTGATGACGGACGCGGCATGCCGGTAGATATTCACCCTGAAGAAGGCGTTCCGGCGGTTGAGCTGATCCTCTGTCGTCTGCACGCGGGCGGCAAGTTCTCTAACAAGAACTACCAGTTCTCCGGCGGTCTGCACGGTGTGGGTATCTCCGTCGTCAACGCCCTGTCCAAACGTGTGGAAGTGAACGTGCGCCGCGACGGGCAGGTATACAACATCGCGTTTGAGAATGGCGATAAAGTGCAGGATTTACAGGTAGTCGGTACCTGCGGCAAACGCAATACCGGGACCAGCGTGCACTTCTGGCCGGATGAAAGCTTCTTTGACAGCCCGCGTTTTTCTGTTTCGCGCTTAACGCACGTACTGAAAGCAAAAGCGGTACTGTGCCCAGGCGTTGAGATCACTTTTAAGGATGAGGTCAACAACAGCGAGCAGCGCTGGTGCTACCAGGATGGTTTAAATGACTATCTGAGCGAAGCGGTGAATGGCCTACCGACGCTGCCGGAAAAACCGTTTATCGGTAATTTCAGCGGTGAGACGGAGACGGTGGACTGGGCGCTGCTCTGGCTGCCGGAAGGCGGCGAGCTGCTGACCGAAAGCTATGTGAACCTGATCCCAACCATGCAGGGCGGTACGCACGTTAACGGTCTGCGTCAGGGACTGCTGGATGCGATGCGCGAGTTCTGTGAATACCGTAACATCCTGCCGCGTGGCGTGAAGCTGTCGGCGGAAGATATCTGGGATCGCTGTGCTTATGTGTTGTCGGTAAAAATGCAGGATCCGCAGTTTGCCGGACAAACCAAAGAGCGCCTCTCTTCGCGTCAGTGTGCGGCATTCGTCTCTGGCGTGGTGAAAGATGCATTCAGCCTGTGGCTGAACCAGAATGTGCAGTCAGCCGAACTGCTGGCTGAGATGGCGATTTCCAGCGCGCAGCGTCGTCTGCGTGCGGCGAAAAAAGTAGTGCGTAAAAAGCTGACCAGCGGTCCGGCGCTGCCGGGTAAACTGGCGGACTGTACCGCACAGGATCTTAATCGCACCGAACTGTTCCTTGTCGAAGGTGACTCGGCGGGCGGATCGGCCAAGCAGGCGCGCGATCGTGAATATCAGGCGATCATGCCGCTGAAAGGTAAGATCCTCAATACCTGGGAAGTCTCTTCCGATGAAGTGCTGGCTTCGCAGGAGGTTCACGATATCTCCGTGGCGATCGGCATCGATCCGGACAGCGACGATCTGAGCCAATTGCGCTACGGCAAGATCTGTATCCTGGCGGATGCGGACTCCGATGGCCTGCACATCGCCACGCTGCTGTGCGCGCTGTTTGTGAAACACTTCCGCACGCTGGTGAAACACGGTCACGTCTACGTGGCGCTGCCGCCGTTATACCGTATCGACCTTGGTAAAGAGGTGTATTACGCGCTGACGGAAGAAGAGAAAGCGGGCGTACTGGAGCAGTTAAAGCGCAAGAAAGGCAAGCCGAACGTGCAGCGCTTTAAAGGTCTGGGTGAAATGAACCCGATGCAGCTTCGTGAAACTACGCTGGATCCAAACACCCGTCGCCTGGTGCAGCTCATTATCGATGATGAAGACGATCAGCGTACCAACGCAATGATGGATATGCTGCTGGCCAAAAAGCGTTCTGAAGATCGTCGAAACTGGTTGCAAGAGAAAGGCGACCTGGCGGATCTCGAAGGGTAATTGCATGTAGAAAAGCCGGAGACGGGCGTAAAATGCCTTATCCGGCTCTCATCTGACGAAGCGATTTATGCCGGATAGCTAAGCGTCACCCGGCAAATCGACAATCTTAAATGCCCGACTCCAGAATACGAATATTCATGTCCAGCACGTCACCTTTCACGGCTTCGCTGTAGGCTTTCATATGCGGGGTCTGCAAATGCGCTTCAAGATGCGCGATGCTTTCCCACTGCTCAACCATCACGATTGAATCTGGCGCTGTGGTCTGAAAACTCACACCTGCGGCATGATCCACCATCGGCGCATAGCCGTGGCAGCCTTCTTCTTTCAGTACGGTCGGAACGATTTTGGCAAACTGATCCAGTACCGCCTGGCGGTGATGTTGACCTGGACGTGTACGGATTTCTGCAATAACGGTAAGCATGGTTAACTCCTTCTAATTCCAGGTTACCAGTTAACCAAAAATTTCGGTCAGATGCTTGCGATATTCTGCGATATAACGCGGGACGTCCGGCATTTTAATCACGTCATTGGTGATAAAGGTCGGCAGCGCTTCCATTCCCAGGAACTGGTTTGCTTTATGGAACGGGAGATAGACGCCATCAACGCCAACGCCATGGAAAAACTGGTCTTTTTCAGTGAAGGCTTCCATCGGTGCGTTCCAGGTCAGGGACAGCATGTATTTTTTGCCCTGAATCAGCCCGCCGGAGCCGTATTTTTTAGAGGCATCTGAACGTGTGCGGCCGTCGCTGGCGTACAGCGTACCGTGACCTTCGGTAAACACGTCATCGATGTATTTTTTCACGGTCCACGGTGCGCCCATCCACCAGCCAGGCATCTGCCAGATAACCGCATCGGCCCAGACGAAATTCTGCACTTCTGCTTTTACGTCATAATCGCTGTCTGCGCGTACGACTTTAACATCATGCCCGAGGTCGCGCAGGATACCGTCCGCGACCTCGGTCAGGGTGTCATTCAGTTGACCATTAGAATGGCCGAATTTTTTCGCCCCGTTGATAATTAGAATGTTGCTCATTTTGTGTCCTCAAGGAAATACGTTTGAGGACGATTTTACTCCCACCAGCGGTGCGGTGAAATTAGCAAAATGTGCAAAGTCTTTTGCTATGTGAGCAACAATAACGCAATTACCAACTGACTTTTGCTTCAAAGCCACCTTCCGGGGCATTGCCAAACGAGGCTGACATCCCATGTAATATCGCGATACGGCGGACAATCGACAGACCGAGACCGCTGCCAGTCACGCTTTGTCCCGGCGGACGATAAAAGCGTTCACCGATGTGTGTAAGTACCTCCGGCGCAACGCCAGGACCATTATCTTTGACGCTGAAGTTACGGGCGTTGAGTGTCACTTCCACAATGCTCCCCTGCGGACTGTAGCGAATGGCATTATCCAGCAGATTTCGTACCATCAGGCTCAGCAACAGCGGCTGTCCTGTGCGCGTTATATTGTGTGCGTTAATCTGCAAACGTACGTCAATATGCGCCTGCTGGGCCGGGTGGTAGATATCCATCACCGCGGATTGCAGTAGCTCCTCCAGCGAGATTTCTGCCACATCCTGAAGATTATCGAGGGAGTCGAGGCGCGAAAGCGTCAGGAGCTGATCGACCAGTCGGGTGGCGCGTTCAATTCCCGCATGCAGCTGCACCAGCGCTTTTTCCCGCGTTTGCGGGTCGTCGTCTGACAGTTGCACCACTTCGGTTTGCACCTTCAGCGCGGTCAACGGACTGCGCAGCTCGTGAGCAGCGTCAGAGGTAAAGCGTCGTTCGCGGACCATCATAGAGTGGATACGGGTAAACAGCTGATTAAGCGATTCAACCAGCGGGCGCACTTCGCTTGGCACACCTTTCGGGTCGAGCGGTTCTTCTGACTCTGGGGCGCGCCAGCGCAGAGCTTGCGCCAGTTTTTTTAGCGGCCTGAGTTCGCGACTCAGCATGGCCACCAGGATCAGCAACATCAGCGGCAGCGCAACCAGCCACGGGGTTAACTGTGCGGTAAGGATCGACAGCGCCATATCCTCCCGGTATTCCCACTCCTGGCCCACCACAATGCGATATTTTCCATCAGCGGAATTCAGCCACAGGAAGCGCCAGGAATCGTTGTCTCCCCTGAGTTGGCCGTAGCTAAACCCCTCCCGGCTGTAGCTGTAGGGAATATCCTGGCCATTGTCGCCATCGTGTAGCACCATTTTGCCGTCGGTGGAGTAGATGGCAAACGCCAGTGCGTCGTCATCAATATGGCCATGTTTCAGTTTTTTTGGCGTGCGGGCCATCGTGCTTGAGGTGGTGACATCGCTGATATCCAGCGTGCTAAGCCGCTTGGCGAACAGCATCAGCTGCGTATCAAACAGTTCATCGACATTATCGGTAGTCTGCCTCCAGGCCACAAAACTGGATACGGCCCAGGTCGCTGATGCCAGAATCAGAAAAATAAGCGTTAGCCTGACTCGCAGGCTGAGGCGTTGTGTGAGTTTCATGCGTCACCCAGGGTATAGCCAATGCCATGCACGGTACGGATAAAGTCGCTGCCGAGCTTACGGCGTAAGTGATGGACGTGGACCTCAACCGCATTGCTGGAGACGTTTTCGTCCCAGGTATACAGTTTTTCTTCAATCAGTTTGCGGGGCAGGACGCGACCTTTGTTACGCATCAGCAGTTCCAGCAGCGCGAACTCTTTAGGTTTAAGTGACAAAGGTTCACCCGCCGCCGTGGCAACCAATGCGCCGGGATCGAGCGTTACCTGACCATGGCGCAATGTGTTGCTGGCCTGGCCGCTGGCACGACGTACCAGTGCCTCCAGTCTGGCGGCAACTTCGATCAGCGCAAAGGGTTTGCACAGATAGTCATCTGCGCCCAGGCGCAGGCCTTCAACGCGTTCTGCCAGCGCGTCGCGAGCGGTCAGAATCAGCACAGGCTCCTGCTTTCCGTTGGCTCGCCATTCGCGCAAAATGTCCCGTCCGTCTATGCCTGGCAGCGTCAGGTCGAGGATTACCGCATCATAAGGTGCGCTGTAGAGTGCTTCTTTCCCTTGACGACCTTCGGTAAACCAGTCGATGCTGAAACCCATTTTACTCAGACCTGTTTTCAGTCCATCGCCAATCAACGTGTCATCTTCGATCAGTAAAATACGCATATGTTCATCCCTGCGATAACTCATTTGCAGTCAGTAAACCTGTGGCTACAGTCTCTGTACAGCAAAAAAAGTATCTTTTTTTGCCTTAAGAACTTGTTAAGGATTAACTTATTTAATAGTCGTAAACCAACATGAAAGGGAGACATGACGATGAAAAAATTAGCTGCAATGGTTGCCGTAATGGCACTGTGTTCCGCACCTGTTCTGGCAGCTCAGCAGGGCGGCTTCTCTGGGCCAACGACAACCACCACGCAGAGCCAAAACGGCGGATTTGTCGGCCCGAACGGTAGCAGCACGACGGTAGAAAGCGCCAAATCACTGCGTGATGACACCTGGGTTACCCTGCGCGGGAACATCGTTGAGCGTATTTCCGACGACCTGTACGTGTTTAAAGATGCGACCGGCACGGTGAATGTGGATATCGACCACAAGCGCTGGAACGGCGTAACCGTCACACCGCAGGATGTGGTTGAAATCCAGGGTGAAGTGGATAAAGACTGGAACTCCGTTGAAATCGACGTGAAACAGATTACCAAAGTTGCTAAGTAATCCCCATCAGGGCCGCATTCGCGGCCCTTTTCTTTGTGACTCAACACGCCAGATAGGGTAGTATCTGCGGCAATATTGCCCTTCAATAGAGGGGTACAAAGTTGAGGAACCACGATTAATGAGCGATATGGCAGAGCGCCTGGCGCTGCATGAATTCACGGAAAACGCCTATCTGAACTATTCCATGTACGTCATCATGGACAGGGCGTTGCCGTTTATTGGCGATGGTTTGAAACCCGTTCAGCGTCGCATCGTGTACGCGATGTCCGAACTGGGGCTGAATGCCAGCGCCAAATTTAAAAAATCCGCCCGTACCGTCGGTGACGTGCTGGGTAAATACCATCCGCACGGCGACAGCGCCTGCTATGAAGCGATGGTGCTGATGGCTCAGCCGTTCTCTTACCGTTACCCGCTGGTTGACGGGCAGGGGAACTGGGGGGCGCCAGACGACCCGAAATCCTTCGCGGCGATGCGTTATACCGAATCACGCCTGTCTAAATATGCGGAAGTCTTGCTGGGCGAACTCGGTCAGGGAACGTCGGACTGGGTGCCAAACTTCGACGGCACCATGCAGGAGCCGAAGATGCTGCCTGCGCGTCTGCCAAATATTCTGCTGAACGGCACGACCGGTATTGCCGTTGGTATGGCAACGGACATTCCGCCACATAACCTGCGTGAAGTGGCAAAAGCAGCGATTACCCTGATTGAGCAGCCGAAAACGACGCTGGATCAGTTGCTGGATATCGTGCAAGGGCCGGATTACCCGACCGAAGCGGAGATCATTACCTCTCGCGCGGAAATTCGTAAGATTTACGAAAACGGGCGCGGCTCCGTACGTATGCGTGCGGTATGGACGAAAGAAGACGGCGCGGTGGTGATTTCCGCGCTGCCGCATCAGGTTTCCGGGGCAAAAGTGCTGGAGCAGATCGCTGCTCAAATGCGCAATAAAAAGCTGCCGATGGTAGACGACCTGCGCGACGAATCGGATCACGAAAACCCGACCCGTCTGGTGATTGTCCCGCGCTCGAATCGTGTGGATATGGAGCAGGTGATGAACCACCTGTTTGCCACTACCGATCTGGAAAAGAGCTACCGTATCAACCTGAACATGATCGGTCTTGATGGTCGTCCGGCGGTGAAAAACCTGCTGGAGATCCTCACCGAATGGCTGGCGTTCCGCCGCGATACCGTGCGTCGCCGCCTGAATTATCGTCTGGAAAAAGTGCTCAAGCGCCTGCACATCCTTGAAGGTTTGCTGGTGGCGTTCCTCAACATTGACGAAGTCATCGAAATTATTCGTCATGAAGATGAACCTAAGCCTGAGCTGATGTCGCGGTTTGGCATTTCTGAAACCCAGGCTGAAGCCATCCTTGAGCTGAAATTGCGCCACCTTGCCAAACTCGAAGAGATGAAAATCCGCGGTGAGCAGGATGAGCTGGCGAAAGAGCGCGATCAGTTGCAGGCCATTCTGGCTTCCGAACGTAAAATGAGTAACCTGCTGAAGAAAGAGCTGCAGGCCGATGCAGACGCCTATGGCGACGATCGTCGTTCTCCGTTGCAGGAGCGCGAAGAAGCGAAGGCGATGAGCGAGCACGACATGCTGCCATCTGAGCCGGTGACCATTGTGTTGTCCCAGAGTGGCTGGGTGCGTAGCGCCAAAGGCCACGACATCGATGCACCGGGATTAAGCTATAAAGCGGGCGACAGCTTTAAGTCGGCAGTGAAGGGTAAGAGCAACCAGCCGGTGGTGTTCGTGGACTCGACCGGACGCAGCTATGCCATCGACCCGATTACGCTGCCGTCGGCGCGTGGTCAGGGTGAACCGCTGACCGGGAAGCTCACGCTGCCGCCAGGCGCGACGGTTGAGCACATGCTGATGGAAGGTGACGATCAGAAACTGCTGATGGCCTCCGATGCGGGCTACGGTTTTGTCTGCACCTTCAATGACCTGGTCGCACGTAACCGTGCTGGTAAGGCGTTGATTACGCTGCCAGAAAATGCGCGCGTGATGCAGCCGGTGGTGATTGAAGATGAAACCGACATGCTACTGGCTATTACCCAGGCCGGTCGCATGTTGATGTTCCCGGTGAGCGATTTACCGCAGTTGTCGAAAGGCAAAGGGAACAAGATCATTAATATCCCTTCAGCGGAAGCGGCGAAAGGCGAGGATGGTCTGGCGCAACTTTACGTGCTGCCGCCGCAGAGCACGCTGACCATCCACGTCGGTAAGCGCAAAATCAAACTGCGTCCTGAAGAGTTGCAGAAAGTGACCGGTGAGCGCGGTCGTCGCGGCACGCTAATGCGTGGTCTGCAGCGTATCGACAGCATTGAGATTGACTCGCCTCGACGCGCCAGTCACGGCGACAGCGAAGAATAACGCTACCGTCCGGCTCTCCCTGTTAAAGCCCAGGGAGAGCCTACGTTAAAAATTCCCGTGAAACCGTTGTTTATTCGTGCGTTGCGATTAACAATACGCTTTTCCAGAGAGCCGCCCTTAACAAAGCCCTAACCTGATACCGCATGATGAATCAGGTGACGTAAAATGCCAGGCTCTTAGGCCTTAGAGGTTGTTATGCTATATATTTTTCGTTTAATTATTACTGTTATTTACTGCGTTCTGGTCTGTATTTTCGGTTGCATATACTGTCTGTTCAGCCCACGAAATCCAAAACACGTCGCAACGTTCGGTCATATGTTTGGCCGCCTGGCTCCCCTTTATGGCCTGAAGGTCGAGTGCCGCATGCCGGCAGACGCGCAGAACTATGGTAATGCTATCTATATTTGTAACCATCAGAACAACTATGACATGGTTACCGCTGCGAATATCGTTCAGCCGCCGACGGTGACAGTAGGTAAAAAAAGCCTGCTGTGGATCCCTTTCTTCGGGCAGTTGTACTGGTTAACCGGTAACCTGTTGATTGACAGAAACAACCGCGCAAAAGCACACAGCACCATTGCTGCCGTGGTGAATCATTTCAAAAAACGCCGCATTTCTATCTGGATGTTCCCGGAAGGAACGCGTAGCCGTGGTCGCGGTCTGCTGCCGTTTAAAACCGGCGCGTTCCATGCAGCGATTGCTGCTGGTGTCCCGGTCATTCCGGTGTGCGTTTCCACGACCTCGAACAAGATAAAACTCAATCGACTCAATAATGGTCTGGCGATTGTCGAGATGTTGCCGCCGGTGGATATTAGCCACTTTGGGAAAGATCAGGTTCGTGAACTGGCAGCGCATTGCCGCACGCTGATGGAACAAAAAATCGCAGAACTCGATAAAGAAGTTGCTGAGCGGGAAGCCGCCGGTAAGGTTTAATCCGCGCAATTCGGGTTTTTTACAGGAAATGGCTTCCTGCGTGTTAATAGCCAGTTTTTTATGGAGTTTATATGTCATTCAGTCGGCGTCAGTTCATTCAGGCATCGGGGATCGCACTGTGTGCAGGTGCTGTTCCGCTGAAGGCTAATGCTGCCGGTCAGCAACAACCGTTACCCGTGCCTCCGCTGCTGGAATCCCGCCGGGGGCAGCCGCTATTTATGACGCTGCAACGTGCGCACTGGTCCTTTACGCAAGGCACGCGCGCACCTGTCTGGGGAATTAACGGCCGCTATCTGGGACCGACAATCCGCGTCTGGAAAGGGGATGACGTCAAGCTTATCTACAGCAACCGTCTGACTGAAAATGTCTCGATGACCGTCGCCGGGTTACAGGTACCTGGCCCGCTGATGGGCGGCCCGGCGCGCATGATGTCCCCGAATGCTGACTGGGCGCCGGTGCTACCGATTCGCCAGAATGCCGCCACGTTGTGGTATCACGCTAATACGCCAAATCGTACTGCTCAGCAGGTCTATAACGGTCTTGCCGGGATGTGGCTGGTTGAAGATGAAGTGAGTAAATCACTATCTATTCCCAACCACTATGGCGTGGATGATTTTCCGGTCATTATCCAGGACAAGCGGCTGGACAACTTTGGCACGCCGGAATACAGCGAGCCCGGCAGCGGTGGCTTTGTCGGTGATACGCTGCTGGTCAATGGGGCGCAAAGCCCGTATGTCGAAGTCTCCCGCGGCTGGGTGCGCTTGCGTTTGCTGAACGCTTCAAACTCGCGTCGTTACCAGCTGCAAATGAGTGATGGCCGTGCTCTGCATGTGATTTCCGGCGATCAGGGTTTTTTACCTGCGCCTGTTTCGGTGAAGCAGCTCTCGCTGGCTCCGGGCGAGCGTCGTGAGATCCTGGTGGATATGACTAATGGTAATGAGGTCTCTATCACCTGTGGTGAGGCGGCCAGTATTGTCGACAGGATCCGCGGGTTCTTTGAGCCTTCCAGTATTCTCATCTCCACGCTGGTATTGACGTTGCGCCCGACAGGTCTTCTGCCGCTGGTGACTGACAGCCTGCCAATGCGCCTGCTGCCAACGGAAATCCTCAGCGGTTCGCCGATTCGCAGCCGTGATATCAGCCTGGACGACGATCCTGGCATCAACGGTCAGCTGTGGGACGTCAATCGTATGGATATTACTGCCCAGCAGGGCTCCTGGGAGCGCTGGACGGTGCGGGCGGATATGCCCCAGTCCTTCCATATTGAAGGCGTCTCGTTCCTGATCCGTAATGTGAATGGCGCGATGCCGTTCCCGGAAGACAGAGGCTGGAAAGATACTGTCTGGGTTGATGGCCAGGTTGAATTACTGGTTTATTACGGACAGCCTTCCTGGGCCCATTTCCCGTTCTACTTTAATAGCCAGACGCTGGAAATGGCGGATCGTGGCTCAATCGGACAGATGTTGGTGAACCCGGCGCCGTAATGCGCCAGGATATTCGTTACGCCCGCCAGAACATGCGCGAGAACAGGATCAGAATGGGGTAAATCTCCAGACGCCCCATGATCATGGCCGTGCACATCAGTAGCTTTGCTTCCTCGTTTAAGGTGCCAAATGTCGTGGCGGTGACGCCAAATCCTAGCCCCATATTGTTGATGCAGGCGGCGACGGTGGCGAAAGAGGAGAATAGATCGTAGCCCATCAGATTGAGCGCCCAGATAAAAAAGCTGGTGAACAAAACGTAGAGAAAGAAAAAGCTCCATACCGAACGCACCACCCGGTCGCTTACCACGCTATTGCCCACTTTGATGTTAAGCAGGGCACGGGGATGCGCGAGCTGGTGTAACTCCTGACGGCACTGCTTGAACATAATCAAAAAGCGCAGCACCTTAATCCCCCCGCAGGTCGATCCCACACAACCGCCGAAGAAACTGGCGCTGAGCAGCATGAAGATCGTGTGCGAAGGCCACTGCGCGTAATCCGCCGTCGACAGGCCATTATCTGTCAGCATCGAACTGGCCAGAAAAAAAGCATGCACCAGGCTGTCCGTTAATCCGTACATGCCTGCCCGCCAAACTTGCCAGGTGGCGATCAGAGTGACCACCAACGCAATAAGCAAAAAGAAACGCAATTCGGCATTACGACGAAAGGGTTTGAAGGTACGTTTCACGATAGCAACGTACCAGAGGGTGAAGTTAAATGCAGACAGCAGTGAAAATATCCCGGCGACAAGCTCAATGGCATGGCTGTTATAAAAGCCGATGCTCTCGCTGCGAGTGGAAAATCCGCCGAGAGAGACCGTCGAAAGCCCGTGGCATAAGGCGTCGAAAAACGACATCCCGGCAGCCCAGTAGGCCAGAGTACAGATCAGACCCAGAATGACATAGGTCATCCACAGCGTACGTGCAGTATCAGCAAGTCTTGGCGTGAGGCGTTCTTCTTTAAAAGGGCCTGGCATTTCAGACTGATACAGCTTCATGCCACCAATACCCAGCAGCGGCAATACCGCTACGGCGAGGACAATAACACCCAGACCGCCAATAAAATTGAGCTGAGCCCGATAGTACAGATACGACTTCGGCAAGGCGCTGACGTCATCAATCACCGTTGCGCCTGTAGTGGTAATTCCAGAAACTCCTTCAAACAGGGCATCCGCAAAAGAGAGGTTTAAGCCATCGTCCATCCACATCGGCATCGCGCTGATAAACGAAAACAACAGCCAGAACAGGACGATAATGACGAAACCATCCCGGGTGCGCAGTTGAATACCCGCATGTTTGGTTGCCAACCACGCCCCGCCGCCGAGGGTGAAGAAAGTCATAAATGTGCTGAAAAAAGCGAACAAGCTCCGCTCTTTATTTAACAAAGCGATGAGCATCGGTGGCAGCATAGAAAAGCTGTAGAGAAGAACCAGAAATCCGCACAGGTGAACAACAACCCGTAACTGGGAAATATGCAGTGAATCGTTGAGTCGCAATGAAAAATCCCCCGCCGAAAAAGAGTTATCTCAGCTGGCTGGCATGGTGTTAATTATGATTGATAAAAATGATCGTCGTAAAATTTAACAATTTATATAACTTTCTACTGGTCTGGTTCAGACTCCACTTCATTTCTTGCCGATATACAGCGTATAATCCTCGGCCTTTGATTATTTTTTTACCATTTTTGGAAGCATTATGAGCGCAATATCCCTGATCCAGCCGGACAGAGACCTTTTCTCCTGGCCGCAGTACTGGGCTGCCTGTTTTGGCCCGGCACCGTTTTTGCCGATGTCACGCGACGAAATGGACCAACTTGGCTGGGATAGCTGCGACATCATTCTGGTTACCGGCGATGCATACGTCGATCATCCCAGCTTTGGCATGGCAATTTGCGGACGTATGCTGGAAGCACAAGGCTTTCGCGTAGGGATTATCGCCCAGCCGGAGTGGAACAACAAAGACGATTTTATGCGTTTGGGTAAACCGAACCTGTTCTTTGGTGTGACCGCAGGCAACATGGACTCGATGATCAACCGCTACACCGCAGATCGCCGACTGCGCCATGACGATGCCTACACACCGGACAACGTTGCGGGCAAACGTCCGGACCGCGCCACGCTGGTCTATACCCAGCGCTGTAAAGAAGCATGGAAAGATGTGCCGGTTATTCTCGGCGGTATTGAGGCCAGCCTGCGCCGTACCGCGCACTATGACTATTGGTCTGATACCGTTCGCCGCTCTGTTCTGGTGGATTCCAAAGCCGACATGCTGATGTTCGGCAACGGCGAACGTCCGCTGGTGGAAGTGGCGCATCGTCTGGCGATGGGCGAAACCATCGATCAGATCCGCGACGTGCGTAACACTGCGATTATGGTTAAAGAAGCGCTGCCGGGCTGGAGTGGGGTGGATTCCACGCGCCTCGACACGCCGGGCAAGATTGACCCGATCCCGCATCCGTATGGTGAAGATCTGCCGTGTGCTGACAACAAACCGGTCGCACCGAAAAAGCAGGAAGCGAAAGCGGTAACCGTACAGCCGCCGCGCCCGAAACCGTGGGAAAAAACCTACGTGCTGCTGCCGTCCTTCGAAAAAGTGAAGGGCGATAAAGTGCTGTATGCGCATGCGTCGCGTATCCTGCACCACGAAACCAACCCAGGCTGTGCGCGTGCGCTGATGCAAAAGCACGGCGATCGCTACATCTGGATCAACCCGCCAGCCATTCCGCTCTCTACCGAAGAGATGGATAGCGTCTTTGCGCTGCCGTACAAGCGCGTGCCGCATCCGGCGTATGGCGACAGCCGCATTCCGGCCTATGAGATGATCCGTTTCTCGATCAACATTATGCGTGGCTGCTTTGGCGGCTGTTCGTTCTGTTCGATCACCGAGCACGAAGGTCGTATCATCCAGAGCCGCTCTGAAGACTCGATCATCAATGAAATCGAAGCCATTCGCGACACCGTTCCGGGCTTTACCGGCGTGATTTCCGATCTCGGCGGCCCAACGGCAAACATGTATATGCTGCGCTGTAAGTCACCGCGCGCGGAACAGACCTGCCGTCGTCTGTCATGCGTCTACCCGGATATCTGTCCGCATATGGACACCAACCACGAACCGACGATTAACCTTTATCGTCGAGCGCGTGATTTGAAAGGCATTAAAAAGATCCTCATCGCTTCGGGCGTGCGTTATGACATCGCGGTTGAAGACCCGCGTTATATCAAAGAGCTGGCGACCCATCACGTTGGCGGCTATCTGAAGATTGCGCCAGAGCATACTGAAGAAGGCCCGCTGTCGAAGATGATGAAGCCGGGGATGGGCAGCTACGATCGCTTTAAGGAATTGTTCGATACCTACTCTAAGCAAGCGGGTAAAGAGCAGTACCTGATCCCGTACTTTATTTCCGCGCACCCGGGTACGCGTGACGAGGATATGGTGAATCTGGCGCTGTGGCTGAAACAACGTCGTTTCCGCCTGGATCAGGTGCAGAACTTCTACCCATCGCCGTTGGCGAACTCCACAACCATGTATTACACCGGGAAAAACCCGCTGGGTAAAATTGGTTATAAGAGTGAAGACGTGGTGGTGCCGAAAGGTGATAAGCAGCGTCGTTTGCATAAAGCCCTGCTGCGTTACCACGATCCAGCTAACTGGCCGTTAATCCGCCAGGCGCTGGAAGATATGGGTAAAAAGCATCTGATCGGTGGTCGTCGCGAATGTCTGGTTCCGGCACCTACGCTGGAAGAGATGCGCGAAGCGCGTCGCCAGAATCGTCATACCCGTCCAGCGTTGACCAAGCACACTCCGGTGGCGCACCAGCGTCAGACGCCTGCCGCAAACAAAAAACGCGGGAAAGTAGCGGGACGCTAATCTGTCTTGCCCGGTAGTGAAATACTTACCGGGCTTGAAGACCGCCATCCGGCAGAGAGACTCAGTATTTATGCTTCACGAATTCTGGCCGCTAATGCGGCCAGTTTTGCATCATCTGCCCGTTCATGATCGTGTGACGACAGATATCCTTCATACTGCTCGAAAAATTTGGTCTGCCGCGCTTCAATCGGTTTCCAGTGGGTTAGATCGCCAGTACCGTGCATGGGGCTTAATTTGCTGTGCACATGGTCTACGCCGAAACCTTCGAAGAACATCCCCGTACGACTGACATCCGGGAAAGCCTTATCCAGTTTCTTAGCCACTTTTTGGGTTGCCAGCATCAGGTCAGCCAACGCCTGCGGCGGCATATCGAAGGCATAGCTGGGGTAATGCTTTTTCGGGATCACCACGGTAAAACCGTCGGTGTTCGGGAAAATCGACAGAAAAGCCAGATGGTGCTCGTCTTCCCAGACCTTGTGGCAGGGTGCTTTACCTTCAACGATTTGACAGAAAATACAGGTCATTCCTTTTCTCCGCAGGTAAGGTGATTCGTCAGGACGCAGTCAGTTTAGTACAGACCCAACACCTTCCACCACACCAGACCCACGGTGATAAACACCGCCTGGTTAAACAAGCTGATGATAAATCCTGTGCGCCACCAGACGCCCGTTGGAACATACCCGGCACCAAATAGGATTGGACCGCGAGCGTGGGTGTACTGGGTGAGCGAGCAGTACAAACTGCTGGTGAAGGCCAGCATTAATGCCGTGGGGGCTGCGGGAATATTCAGATGCAGACCGACGCCGAGGAAAACGGCGTACAGCGCGGCAATCTGTGCATTACCGCTGGCAAAAAAGTAGTGGGTATAGAAGTAGGCGGCGTTCAGCAGCAGCAGGACGATCACCCAACTGGTACCGTGCATAGTACTGCTCAGGCTATCGCCGATCAGATTGCCAAACCAGGTGGTGAAGCCCAGTTTTTTCAGCTGGTTCGCCATCATCAACAGCGCGGCAAACCAAATCAGTGTGTCCCATGCACCTTTCTCGCTCTTCACATCTTCCCAGCTCAGAACACCGCTTAGCAATAAAATGGACAGCCCCACGAACGAGGCAGTGGTGGCGTCGACGCCTAACGTATCGCCAAAAATCCATAACACCAGCAGTACGCCGACGGTAGCCAGCATCAGCCATTCGCCGCGAGACATACTGCCCATTTCCGCCAGCTCTTTGCGCGCCAGGTTCGGGGCATCCGGCGTGTGTTTGATTTCAGGGCGTACAATCCAGTAGACCAGCAGTGGAACCAGCAGCAAAGAGACCAGGCAAGGCAGCAGCGCCGCCATGAACCAACTGCCCCAGGTCAGCGTGACGCCTGCATTGGCCGCCAGTTTCACCGCCAACAGGTTGCCGGTATAGCCGGTCATAAAGAGCGCGGCGGTGACGTCGTTGACGTTGCCAATACAGGTGATAAGAAAGGTACCGATTTTACTGCGGGACTCATCTTCCGGGTTTGAATGGAAACTGCGTGCCAGAGAGTCAGCAATCGGATAGATGACGCCGCCGCAGCGTGCTGTATTACTCGGCATTGCCGGGGAGAGGATCAGATCGGCAAAAGCCAGACCATAGGCGAGTCCCAGCGTGCGCTTGCCGAGCAGACGGATCATCTGCAGCGCAATGCGTCGTCCGAGGCCAGTTTTGATAAATCCGCGGGCAATCATAAAAGCCACGACGATAAGCCAGATAAGTGAACTGTTCAGCTCACTCAGTGCCGTGGTGATAGCGCCGCTGGCGGTTTTATCCCCGGCAGCATAGGCGAGTGCAAAAACCGTAATCCCAATAATGCCGACCGCGCCGATGGGTAAAACTTTTGCCACGATAGAGGCAATCGTCGCGACGAAGATAATTGCCGAATGCCAGGCTGGCGCACTTAACCCCGAGGGAGGGGTAAGTTGCCACAGTCCGGCAGAAATGAATATTATAAGAATTAATGGGAGCCATTTGACTCCGCTACTTTTTTTCTCAGTCACGTTTACGCACCTATGGATATGGTGAATATATTCATCAAATAAATATATTTATTTAATAATTAACAGGTTATGTTGCGTAATGCTGCTCCAGCGACTGCAAGAAATACATCAATATATGTGCGTGAATTGTTTCCTGATATTTCAAATCAGTAAAGGCCCGACGAGAGTGTCGGGCTGGAGGGAAGGGGTTAACCGCCGAACTGATCCGGATCTGGCCCCAGACGTTTGCCCTGATCGAGTTTCGCGATTTCGCCTAATTCGTCTTTATCCAGGCGGAAGTCCCAGACGTTAAAGTTTTCTGCGATACGCGCCGGGGTGACTGATTTCGGAATCACCACCAGCCCGCTATCCAGGTGCCAGCGGATGACAATCTGCGCCGGTGATTTGCCATATTTCTCGGCGAGGTCACGGATGATCTTTTGATCAAAGACGTCTTTGCCGCCCTGCGCCAGCGGGCTCCAGGATTCGGTCTGGATTTTATGCGTTGCGTTCCAGGCGTGCAGTTGGCGCTGTTGCATAAGCGGATGAAGTTCGATCTGGTTAATTACTGGAGGTACGCCGGTTTCATCCATCAACCGCTGGAGATGATTGATCTGAAAGTTGCACACGCCTATGCTCTTAATCAGACCTTCTTTTTGCAGGTCGATCATGTTTTCCCACGCTTCAACGTAGTGGTCGATCGCCGGAACCGGCCAGTGCATCAGGTATAGATCGAGGTAATCAAGCTGGAGTTTTTCCATGCTTTCGAGCAAGGCTTCCCGGGGGCGTTTTTGGTCATCATTCCACAGCTTGGTGGTGATGAATAACTCGTCCCGTGGTACGCCAGCATCGCGTATTGCTTTGCCGACACCTTCTTCGTTTTTGTACGCAGCAGCGGTATCAATTGAGCGATACCCCACTTCCAGCGCTTTATGAATGGCGGTGATGACTTCTTCGTTGCTTGCCTTCCAGACCCCCAGGCCCAGTTGCGGCATGACGTTACCATCCTGTAGTTTGATAATGGTTGGACCGGTCATAATTCCCCCCCTGGATTACAGTCACCGGGGCAGCCCCCGGTGAGTTAGGTGTGACTTAAGCCTGGTATAAATACCCAAAAACGAAAGGCGGAGGTTAAAAAACCTTAGCGGGCTGCTTCGTAAATCCGACGGCTGACTTCAAGCGTAATGTCCTGATGTTCGCCCAGTTGCGTACCACCGTGTGCTTCCAGTTTTTCCAGCAATGCCGGGATAGAGCTACCGTCCAGGCCGTAGTCAGACAGGCGAGTGGGTACACCCATTTGTTCGAAGAAAGTGCGGGTAGCGGCAATGGCGGCGTCGATGCGCTGGTCGTCGGAACCTTCGGTGATATTCCAGATACGCTCTGCGTATTGCAGCAGTTTGGCACGCTTGGTATCACGTTTTTCATTCCACAGCGCTGGCAGAACGATGGCCAGCGTTTGAGCATGATCCAGACCATGCATTGCGGTCAGTTCATGGCCCAACATATGCGTTGCCCAGTCCTGCGGTACGCCTGCGCCAATCAGGCCGTTCAGCGCCTGGGTTGCCGCCCACATGACGTTCGCACGCACGTTGTAGTTTTCCGGCTCCTGCAAGGCTTTCGGACCTTCTTCTAACAGCGTGAGCAGAATGCCTTCGGCAAAGCGATCCTGAATTTTCCCGTCTACCGGATAAGTCACATACTGTTCCACAGTATGAACAAAAGCATCCACAACGCCGTTTGCAACCTGACGCGGCGGCAGGGTGTAGGTGTAAACCGGATCCAGTACGGCAAATACTGGCTGCACAAACGGGGTCATAAAGGCCAGTTTATCGCCGGTGGTTTTACGCGAAATTACCGCGCCGGAGTTAGATTCAGAGCCGGTTGCAGGCAGGGTTAATACGGAGCCCATCGGGATGGCGCTTGTTACGTCGCTGCCGTGGGTTTCCAGAATGCGCCATGGATCGATGCTGTCAGCGTACTGTGCCGCTGCCGCGATGAATTTGGTGCCGTCCAGCACTGAACCGCCACCTACTGCCAGCAGAAACGTCACTTTCTCATCACGCACGATTTTTACTGCGTTCATCAGCGTTTCGTAAGACGGGTTTGGCTCGATACCGCCAAACTCCAGCACATCCAGGCCTTTTAGCGCGTCCTGAACCTGTGCCAGGACGCCGGTTTTTTTCACGCTGCCGCCGCCGTAGGTAACCAGTACGCGAGCGTCCTGAGGAATTTGATCGCGCAGCTCAGCAATCGCGCCTTTACCAAACAAAATACGTGTTGGGGTATGGAGATTAAAGTTGTTCATTGCTCGTTCCCTTTGGTGGGTAATAAAAGAGGGCAGGAGAGTGTCTGCCGGATGATGAACATTGTGGTCGCCCGCCGCGCTGCTCTCAATGCTCATTTCTGCCGATGTCTTGCCCATTTCTACAGACTGCTGGAGAAAACGGATAAATCTGCGCATTATGTCAGGGTCGAAAACCGATGATGAAATGGTGCTCCATGAACCGTGATGAGATCTGCCTTCTGCTGACAGATAAAATTAAGCAGCTGAAAAGCAATGAAAATAGACTTAACGAACTGCTGCCAGATGTCCGCCTGCTATACGGTACGGAGCCGGCGGCACGTACACCGGTCATGTATCAGCCAGGCATCATATTTCTCTTTTCGGGACATAAAATTGGTTACATCAATGAGCGCATATTTCGCTATGACGCCAACGAATACCTGCTGCTAACCGTACCTTTACCCTTTGAATGTGAAACCTATGCGACGCCGGAGGTTCCTCTGGCCGGTATTTACCTGAATGTCGATATTCTGCAATTGCAGGAGCTGCTGATGGACATTGGGGAAGACGAACTGTTCCAGCCCGCCATGGCTGCCAGTGGGATTAACTCTGCGACGCTCTCTGACGAAATTCTCTGTGCCGCAGAGCGCCTGCTGGATGTGATGGAGCGGCCGCTGGATGCTCGTATTCTGGGGAAACAGATTATTCGCGAGATCCTCTACCATGTGTTGACCGGGCCGCGTGGCGGTGCCTTGCTTGCGCTGGTCAGTCGCCAGACGCATTTCAGTTTGATAAGCCGGGTGCTAAAGAGGATTGAAACCAAATACACCGAAAACCTTAATGTAGAACAGCTGGCAGCTGAAGCGAACATGAGCGTGTCGGCGTTTCATCATAATTTTAAAGCGGTGACCAGCACGTCGCCGCTGCAATATCTTAAGAGCTATCGCCTGCATAAAGCACGGATGATGATGATTCACGATGGAATGAAGGCCAGTGCGGCTGCCATGCGCGTCGGCTATGAGAGCGCATCGCAATTCAGTCGGGAGTTCAAACGTTTCTTTGGCGTAACGCCGGGGGAAGATGCGGCAAGAATTCGTATGATGCAGGGGAGTTGATTGCTTGTAGGCCTGAAAGGTACACCGTAGGCCATAAAGCTGCGCGCCATCAGGCAAAATGCCGGGGATTACCCCGGCTACGGATAATACTCAGGCGCTACAGTATTTTTTTTTAATCACCACGAACAATGTTCCCAACAATCCTGCGGTTAACAGGGCAATCGGCAGGATCATTAAAAAGGTCATCACCTGATCTTCATGACGTTTGACGAACGGGATCATGCTCAGCGCATAGCCGAAACTGGTGACGACGGTGACCCACAGCAGGCCACTCAGCCAGTTAAAAAACTGGAACCGACGGTTAGGAAGCCCTGAAATGCCCGCCATCGTTGGCAGCAAGGTGCGAACAAACGCCAGAAAACGCCCTGCCAGCAGCGCCATCAGACCGTGTTGGTCAAACATGCAGGTTGCGCGCTGATGGTATTTTTCCGGTAATTGCGCCAGCCAGCCTTTCACCGTGCGCGTGTTGCCTAGCCAGCGTCCCTGAATATAACTCAGCCAGCAGCCCAGACTGGCTGCGGCCGTCAGAATAGCTATGGTAGGTAAAAAACTCATCACGTCCTGAGCGATCAGCGCTCCTGCCAGTAATAACAGGCTGTCTCCGGGTAAAAAGGAGGCTGGCAGCAGGCCATTTTCTAAAAACAGCGTGGCGAACATGACGAAGTACACCACGCTCACAACGTGCGGATCCGCCAGTGCGGCAAAATCGTGTTGCCAGAGTGCGGAGACAATATCTTGAATGACTACCATGGACTTTCCTGTGGAACAGCGTTTATGTGTGGATTGTACTCCTGAATTGCCCGGGATGCCTTGATCCCGGACGCAACAATTGCAGACTTTTCCACCAGAAGTGTCTGCATATATGTCCATCTGTGGCAATTTTACTCGATTCGGGCAAATCCTGCGGCCAAATCGGCAATCAGGTCGTCAACATTCTCTAAACCGATATGTAAACGGATGAGCGTTCCGCTGAAATCCACCTCGCCTTGCGGACGGATTGCCGCAATGTGTTCCGGCTGGTTGGCGAGAATCAGCGACTCAAAACCGCCCCAGGAGTAGGCCATGCTGAACAGGCTGAAGTGATCCAGATACGCAGCAAGCTCCTCATTATTGAGCTTCTTATTCAATATAAAGGAGAATAGGCCGCTGCTGCCGGTGAAATCACGCTTCCAGAATTCATGCCCTTTACTGCCGGGCAGTGCCGGGTGGTTCACGCGGGCGACCTGCGGATGGCTGGCCAGCCACTCGGCGACCTTTAAGCTGCTTTCATGGTGCTGACGCAGGCGAACGCTCAGCGTACGCAGTCCACGGCTGGTCATATAGGCGGTATCGGCGTCCAGCATTTGCCCCATCAGATAGGCATTTTCGCGCAGTTGATCCCAGCAGCGGGCATTAGATACCGCCGTGCCGACCATGCCGTCAGAATGACCAATCAGATATTTGGTGCCTGCCTGAATAGAGATATCGATGCCAAAATCCAACGCTTTGAACAGCACCCCGGCAGCCCAGGTGTTATCAATCATGATGATTGCATCCGGCGCGACGCTTCTGACGGCGGCAACAATAGCGGGAACATCATGCACTTCCATAGTGACAGAGCCGGGAGATTCCAGAAATACGACTTTCGTGTTCGGCTGTATGTGCTTAACGATATCGGCGCCAACCAGCGGATCGAACCAGCCGGTGGACACGCCGAGCTTGCCGAGAATTTTGGTACAGAAATCCTGACTGGGTTCATAGGCGGTATTGGTCATCAGCACATGATCCCCTTGCTCCACAAAGGCAAGGATGGTGTTGGCAACGGCCGCCGCACCGCAGGGGAACAGCGCGCAACCCGCGCCACCTTCCAGTTCGCACATCGCTTCCTGAAGAGAGAAATGCGTCAGGGTTCCGCGACGTCCATAGAAAAGCGCGCCGTTCGCACGGTTGTGCGTGGCCTGTTTTTTGGCCTCTACGGTGTCAAAAACCAGCGAAGAAGCGCGCTGGATAACGCTATTTACCGAGCCCAGCGTGTACTTTTTACTGCGTCCTGCGTGAACGAGTTTGGTTTCAAGTTGCTTATCTGCCATGTTGTCTTACCTGTTTTTATACGTCTGGATGTCTAAACTACCATGAATCAAAGATGACGCATCCTGCAGAACGGCCATACAGTAGAAAATAATCTCAAAATGCTTCTGGTGACTTTTTTACTGCGTGAGCGCAAGGAAAAGAAACCAAAGGTGCGGCAATATGTAAATAGTAATGAGAACGACTATCAATTCGACGTCGTTTTGATATGATTACGCTCAGATTTTGTGATTTGCGTCCTGGAGATACAGAGTGGGTAATAATTTGATGCAGACGGATCTTTCCGTCTGGGGTATGTATCAGCACGCCGATATCGTGGTTAAGTGCGTGATGATTGGGCTGATTTTGGCGTCAGTGGTCACCTGGGCTATCTTCTTTAGTAAGAGCCTTGAGTTCTTTACTCAGAAACGCCGCCTTAAGCGTGAACAGCAACTGCTGGCGGAAGCCCGCTCTTTAGATCAGGCAAGTGAGATTGCCGCAGGATTCGATGGCAAAAGCCTGGGCGCACAGTTGATTAACGAAGCGCAGAACGAGCTGGAACTGTCAGAAGGCAGCGAAGATAACGAAGGCATTAAAGAGCGTACCGGCTTCCGTCTGGAGCGTCGTGTGGCTGCGGTAGGTCGCCATATGGGCCGCGGTAACGGATACCTGGCCACCATCGGGGCTATCTCTCCTTTCGTCGGTCTGTTCGGTACCGTATGGGGCATCATGAATAGCTTCATCGGGATTGCACAAACCCAAACGACCAACCTGGCCGTTGTTGCGCCGGGTATCGCAGAAGCGCTGTTAGCGACCGCAATCGGTCTGGTCGCAGCAATTCCAGCGGTTGTTATCTACAATATTTTCGCACGTCAGATTGGCAGCTATAAAGCGATGCTGGGCGACGTCGCGGCACAGGTGCTGTTGTTGCAAAGCCGCGATCTAGACCTGAACGCGAGCGCATCCGCGCATCCGGTACGTGCAGCGCAGAAATTACGTGTAGGATAATGTTCCATGGCAATGAGCTTTAATGAAAACCTGGACGATAACGGTGAAATGCATGAAATCAACGTGACGCCGTTTATCGACGTTATGTTGGTTTTATTGATCATCTTTATGGTTGCCGCGCCGTTGGCAACCGTAGATGTGAAGGTGAATCTCCCTGCCTCCACCAGCACGCCGCAGCCGCGTCCGGAAAAACCGGTTTACCTGTCAGTTAAAGCCGATAAGAGTATGTTTATTGGCAACAATCAGGTGACGGATGAAACCATGATTAACGAGCTAAATGCGCTAACTGAAGGGAAGAAAGACACCACGATTTTCTTCCGGGCAGATAAAACCGTTGATTATGAAACCATGATGAAGGTGATGGATACGCTGCATCAGGCGGGCTTCCTGAAGATTGGTCTGGTTGGCGAAGAGACTGTGAAAGCGAAGTAATCCTCATCATTGCCGGGTAATGGTTGCCGCCTTACCCGGCGTGCCTCTCCTGATTCAACTCCCTCGCACACTTGTTCTTATCTGTTCTCATCTAACGCGACCGTGGTTATTCTGGTGGGTTCGTAGTTCCCTTCAGACAGCTTTCGCGTCAGGCGTAAGGTGGCCGTTTCCCGCGCGAGTATATGCTGGTAGGTGCTTTCCAGTCGGGCCATGATTTTGTCCCGCAGTTCTGGTTGCTGCTCCATAATGGCTTCGATCGCGGCACCGTAGATCTCTTCTTTAGCCTGTAGCGAGTAAATTTCACGGCGATTTTGCCATTTCATCCGCACCAGTGCAGCGGGAATAGAGACTATCTCCTGAGCAACGCTTTCCAGTGTCGTGTTTTTATTGGCAATCAACACGGCTAAATTTTGCTTTAAGACAAACTCATCGCTTTTATGGTTATCTAAAGCCAAATAAACATTATTATCCTCAACATCTTTCATTTTATTTCTCTTCCAGAGAATAAAAAATAGGATCGCTGGTTTCACGGGTAATTAAATTAAGCCAAATTTTGTTGCCCTGTTCATTTATGATGGCTGTTTTTTGAGTCAAAATTTTACTTAATTCTTGTGCATTAATGTCGCCTTCTGCCTGTAGTGAATTGAGCAGGCGAGAGAATGACTCAATTTTTGCTGCACGAAATAGACGCTCTTTTAAATGGCGGTCGCACTCTTCAAATAGCATATTCCGTGACTGACCGGTAGCGGTTGAGCTAATCAAAATATCGGATTCGTAATCGCTTAATGTTATCTTCCCCTGAGTCAAATTTTCACTATTATCTGTAGAGGTGGTATTGTCAGGTGAGCTGGATAAGTGAAAACGCGAGGGAACAAGATGCTCGGGAAGCATGTTGAAATATCCTTTGATGCCAATGATATGTTGTTTTAAATAAACCATGCCGCGTTGACAATAGCATGGCGTAATTTTAAAATCAAAAAAAATGGAGCCAGTATATGAACAGTATATTTTATTCTGTTATTACCCTGCTATTGCTGACTTGCGGGGTACTTTTGTTGATGCGCAGCGCAAATAAAAACCGCAATGCAGAAAATGGATACGCTGAAAACCAACCGGAAATACTGAGTAAAGAAGAGGGTGAAGATCATTTCTCGGTACTGATGAATTCGATTACTCCGGTTTGGTATTGGCGCGTCAATCACGAATATATCGATTTTATCCACTCGACGATCAAACGGATGACAATGGTGGAGCTGAATGAGACGCCAGGGCTATTTGATGCACAGCGGCGTTGTAGCGATCTCAACTCTGCGGTGTATAAATATTACGACAATATTAAAAAACGCTGTCTGAGCGGTGAGAAGGTCCCGCATGCCGATCTGGACGTGCTTAACCTACGTCAGTGCTTCAGGGAGTTCAGCCTTGAGGCTTATCCTGCGCTTGTCGCGCTGGTGTGGCCGGAATATCAACGTCCAGAGATTAAAGCGGAAGAGGTGTGAGGGACTAACTGGCCCGTATTACGTGCCGGGGAGGCTAATGCCGCCACCCGGCACGGTGTTACCTACAGTTATTTGTCAGATGAGGCCTGCCACAGGTTCAGCTTACCGTCCGTGACGTGCTTATCGATCTGCGCCAATTCTTCGGCGCTGAACGTCAGATTCGCCAGCGCCTGAACGTTCTCTTCCAGTTGCTCCGGTCGACTGGCGCCAATCAATACCGACGTTACCCTGTTGTCTTTTAGCAGCCAGCTTAAGGCCATTTGTGCCATCGACTGTCCACGCTGTTGCGCCATCTCATTAAGCAAACGCAGGCTGGTAAGGTTTTCTTCCGTCAGCATGTTTTCCGTTAACCCACGAACTTTTTTCCCTTCACGCTGCATGCGTGAACCTTCCGGAATACCGTTAAGGTATTTCCCCGTCAGCAGTCCCTGAGCCAGCGGCGTAAATGCGATGCAGCCCATACCGTTGGATTCCAGCGTATCCAGCAGGCCGCTGCTGTCTACCCAGCGGTTAAGCAGGTTGTAAGACGGCTGATGGATCAGCAATGGAATTTTCCATTCCCGCATCAGCTCGGCCATTTTCTGCGTACGTTCCGGGGAATAGGATGAGATGCCGACATACAGCGCTTTACCGCTTTGCACGGCGTGGGCCAGCGCCGAGGCGGTCTCTTCCATTGGCGTATTTTCGTCAACGCGGTGAGAGTAGAAGATATCGACATAGTCGAGACCCATGCGTTTCAGACTCTGGTCGAGGCTGGCGAGCAGGTATTTGCGCGAACCGCCAGAACCATATGGCCCAGGCCACATGTCATAGCCTGCCTTGGTGGAGATAATCAGTTCATCGCGATAGTGTGCAAAATCCTCGCGCAGCAATCGGCCAAAATTCTCTTCTGCGCTGCCTGGTGGCGGCCCATAGTTATTGGCTAAATCAAAATGCGTGATGCCTAAATCAAATGCTTTACGCAACAGGGCTCGCTGTGAATCCAGCGCCTGAACGTGCCCAAAACTGTGCCATAAACCCAGCGATAGCGCGGGTAAACGCAAACCGCTGCGCCCACAGTAGCGATAGAGCATCTGCTCGTAACGTTCAGGATTGGCAAACCAGGCCATGAGATCTCCTTAGTGCAGGTGAATTTCGAAACAACGTTTCTATTCTAGCGGGTTCACGGTGAATATCCCGTTCACCAGGTCACACTGAGATGAAAAACTGGGCAAAAACAGGTCACTGTGCTTTGCTTAAAAAAACATCAATCAGGAGTGCGACGATGCCGCGTTTGACTGCCAAAGATTTTCCGCAAGAACTGCTCGACTACTATGACTATTACGCGCATGGCAAAATAACGAAACGCGAGTTTCTCAATCTGGCAGCGAAATATGCAGTGGGTGGCATGACGGCGTTGGCCTTATTCAATTTATTGAAACCCAACTATGCCCTCGCAACGCAGGTAGAATTTACCGATCCCGATATTCTGGCGGAATATATTACCTATCCTTCGCCTGAAGGGCATGGTGATGTGCGGGGGTATTTAGTTAAACCTGCGAAGGTGACGGGGAATGTTCCGGCGGTGGTGGTAGTACATGAAAATCGTGGGCTGAATCCGTATATTGAAGATGTGGCGCGACGGGTGGCGAAGGCGGGCTTTATGGCACTCGCGCCTGATGGATTAAGTTCGGTAGGGGGATATCCAGGCAATGATGATAAAGGTCGGGAATTGCAGCAGCAGGTTGACCCCGTAAAGTTAATGAACGACTTTTTTGCCGCCATTGAATTTATGCAACATTATTCGGGGACCACGGGAAAGGTAGGTATCACCGGATTTTGCTACGGTGGTGGCGTATCGAATGCCGCCGCAGTGGCATTCCCGGAACTGGCCTGCGCGGTGCCTTTTTATGGGCGTCAGGTTCCTGCGTCAGATGTCCCTAAAATAAACGCGCCTTTATTACTGCACTATGCGCAATTAGATACCCGAATTAATGAGGGATGGCCTGCCTATGAAACGGCACTGAAGGCGAATAAGAAAGTCTATGAAGCCTATATCTATCCCGGCGTTAATCATGGCTTTCACAACGATTCGACCCCCCGTTATGATAAAGCTGCCGCTGATTTAGCCTGGGAACGTACTCTTGCGTGGTTTAACAAATATTTGCGATAGAAAACAATAGATTATTTAATGCTTATAACTAATTACCTGAATAATAATGCTACCGAATTTCATTAGCATTCATATTGATATAGTGTGGAGAGATAGTGGATGTACTTAAGAAAGTAAAAAAATAAAGAACGCATTATATCTTCTCTGTTGCCTGCCGATAACAAGGATAAGTATCGCCTGATGGCGAATTCCTCATCAACGGCAAGGAAATTATTATGCGTTTGCTGAAAAACTTCACTATTCGTATTGTCATGTTGGCAATACTGGGACTTTTTTGCCTGCTCTGGTCAGGCGTGGGTTTATTCAGTCTTCATTCGTTATCAAAAATATCTGAAGGCAATGATATTGACCGTCATCTTGTCCATCAGATGACGGTTCTCAGTCAGGGCAACGATCAGTACTTTCGCTTCGTAACGCGCTTAAGTCGCGCCATGGATGTCAAAATGAGCGGCGGAACGCCTGATTTTGCGCCGGCGCAACAGTCCCTTGAGAATATGAGCAAAAAACTCCAGGAGATGAAAACATTATCTCCGGGCCCTATGGACCCTGACGTCGCTAACGCAGTACTGACGAAGTGGCAGGCGCTGCTGGACAACGGCGTGATCCCGCAAATGCAGCTGGCGCAGCAGGGTACGCTTACGGCCTTTGCGGAGCATGCCAGCACTATTACACCCGCGTTGAGCCGTGAATTTGGCGCCAGTGCCGAGCGTTTTAACGCCACGGCAGGCGAGCGACTCGATACCACCCGCGTGATGGTCGATGGCAAAACGTCTATCATCCGGACGTTAATTATCACCGCCGTGATCCTTGGGATTGCCCTCCTTTTCTTTACCGACCGTTATCTTGTTTCCATGATGGTGAAACCGCTGGGACGTATTCGCCAGCAGTTCCAGCAGATTGCGCAGGGCGATCTCAGTCATCCAATTGAAGATTTTGGTCGGAACTGTGTGGGTCAACTGGTGCCGTTACTGTGCGCGATGCAGGACAGCCTGCGCGAAGCCGTCAGTACTATCCGTTCAGGTAGTGACAACATCTGGCGAGGGGCGACGGAAATTTCGACCGGCAATAACGATCTCTCCTCGCGTACTGAAGAGCAGGCTGCGGCGCTGGAAGAGACCGCTGCCAGCATGGAGCAGCTGACCGCAACGGTAAAACTGAACGCAGAAAATGCCCGTGAAGCCAGCCAGCTTGCCGATACGGCGACAGAAACGGCAGGTAAAGGGAGCACGCTGGTTTCGGAAGTGGTTGAGACGATGGACGGCATTGCCGCCAGTTCTAAACAGATCGCGGAAATCACGTCAGTTATTAATAGCATTGCTTTCCAGACCAACATTCTGGCGCTGAACGCGGCGGTTGAAGCAGCCAGGGCAGGCGAGCAGGGGCGCGGTTTTGCCGTCGTTGCCGGTGAAGTACGCAACCTTGCCAGTCGCAGCGCCGGGGCGGCGAAAGAGATTGAGACGCTGATTGGCGAGTCATCGCGTCGTGTTGATCAGGGTGCTCGTTTGGTTAAAGAAACAGGATTAACCATGGAGGCGATTCTGCGCGGCGCCACCGAAGTGACTGTCATCATGAAGCAAATTGCCTCTGCCTCGGAAGAACAGAATAAGGGTATCTCGCAGGTGAGCGTGGCGATCACGCAGATGGACAGCGTAACGCAACAGAATGCTGCGCTGGTAGAACAAGTTTCCGCCGCGGCAGTAGCGTTGGAACGACAAACAGAGGAGCTGCAACGCTCGGTGCAACAGTTCCGCCTTTCCGCTAATGATGTGCAATTCACAGCCAGCCAAACCGCTTCCTCTTCAGCAGACAGCAAAACGTCTGCGGCCGCTAAAACGGATGAGTGGGTGTCCTTTTAAGCCGTTATAAAAAGTTCGTGATACCTCTGGTCTTTGCTTAAAAAATCGCTATATAATTTATTATATAGCGATTGGAGGTTATGCATGGACAACCATTTTGGTAAAGGTCTGATGGCCGGATTAAACGCCTCAAGTGCGGATAGTGCACGCTCGGTGGCGAATTTTTGTGCGGATTATAAGCGTGGTTTTGTGCTGGGATTTTCACATCGAATGTTTGAAAAAACGGGCGATCGACAGCTCAGCGCGTGGGAAGCGGGGATCCTGACGCGCCGTTATGGGCTGGATAAAGAGATGGTGATGGATTTCTTTAAAGAGAACCAGTCCAGTACAACAATTCGCTTTTTCATGGCCGGCTATCGACTCGAAGCTTGATCCGAAAGGGGTATTATCTTGCTTTAATTAATTACACTATTGACCTACGCCTTCGTTTTGTTGCTCCGCCGAAGTATTATAATGCACATAACCATATAAAAAGTGTGGTAATGGCGCGCCGATCGCAATATGCAACATGCGAATGGTGCAAAATAAAAGCCAGGTCTTCGCAACGGAATAACTATAAAATGACTGGAGATAACTCTCTCATCAATTCGAGCGGCATTAATCGCCGTGATTTCATGAAGCTTTGTGCAGCACTGGCCGCTACCATGGGGCTCAGTAGCAAAGCCGCCGCAGAAATGGCCGAATCAGTTTCTCGTCCTCAGCGCCCACCGGTTATCTGGATTGGTGCTCAGGAGTGTACGGGTTGTACTGAATCGCTGCTTCGCGCGACACACCCTACAGTGGAAAACCTCGTTCTGGAGACAATCTCTCTGGAATACCATGAGGTGCTCTCTGCCGCCTTCGGCCATCAGGTTGAAGAGAACAAACATAACGCTCTGGAGAAGTACAAAGGGCAATATGTTCTGGTAGTGGATGGCTCTATCCCACTGAAAGATAATGGTATTTACTGCATGGTTGCCGGTGAGCCGATCGTGGATCACATCCGCCGGGCCGCAGAAGGCGCAGCCGCTATCATTGCCATCGGCTCTTGCGCCGCGTGGGGTGGTGTTGCTGCCGCTGGCGTTAACCCAACGGGTGCCGTCGGCCTGCAAGAAGTTCTGCCAGGTAAAACCATCATCAACATCCCCGGCTGTCCGCCGAACCCGCATAACTTCCTCGCAACGGTCGCGCATATCATCACTTATGGTAAGCCGCCGAAGCTGGATACCAAAAACCGTCCGACATTCGCCTATGGCCGTTTGATTCACGAACACTGCGAACGTCGCCCGCACTTCGATGCTGGTCGCTTTGCTAAAGAGTTTGGCGATGAAGGCCACCGTGAAGGTTGGTGCCTCTACCATCTGGGCTGTAAAGGACCAGAAACCTACGGCAACTGCTCAACGCTGCAATTCTGCGATGTGGGCGGCGTGTGGCCGGTGGCTATCGGTCACCCTTGCTACGGCTGTAACGAAGAAGGCGTCGGCTTCCATAAAGGTATTCACCAGCTTGCTCATGTGGAAAACCAAACACCACGTTCTGAGAAACCTGACGTCAACATGAAAGAAGGCGGCAATGTATCTGCCGGAGCGATTGGGCTGCTGGGCGGCGTAGTAGGACTGGTTGCCGGCGTCAGCGTGATGGCGGTTCGTGAACTGGGTCGTCAGCAGAAGAAAGATAACGCTGACTCACGGGGAGAATAACCGTGAACAGACGTAACTTTATTAAAGCAGCCTCCAGCGGGGCATTGCTGTTGGGCGCTGCGCCGTCCATCAGCCATGCGGCTGCAGAAAACCGTCCGCCGATCCCAGGTTCTCTTGGGATGCTCTATGACTCGACGCTGTGCGTAGGCTGCCAGGCCTGTGTCACAAAGTGTCAGGATATCAACTTCCCGGCGCGTAACCCGGAAGGCGAGCAAACCTGGTCGAACAACGACAAACTGTCGCCGTATACCAATAACATCATTCAGGTGTGGCGTAGCGGAACAGGCGTTAACAAAGACCAGGAAGAAAATGGCTACGCATACATCAAGAAACAGTGCATGCACTGTGTTGATCCGAACTGCGTTTCCGTTTGCCCGGTCTCCGCGCTGAAGAAAGATCCGAAAACCGGCATCGTCCATTATGACAAAGATGTCTGCACGGGCTGTCGTTACTGCATGGTCGCCTGCCCGTACAACGTGCCTAAGTACGACTACAACAACCCGTTTGGTGCGCTTCACAAATGTGAACTGTGTAACCAGAAAGGCGTTGAGCGTCTGGACAAAGGTGGTTTACCGGGTTGTGTTGAAGTGTGCCCTGCCGGTGCGGTGATTTTTGGTACGCGTGAAGAGCTGATGGCTGAGGCGAAAAAACGTCTCGCGCTGAAGCCTGGTAGCGAATACCACTATCCGCGTCAGACGGTGAAAGCAGGCGATACCTATCTGCATACGGTACCGAAGTACTACCCGCACCTGTACGGCGAGAAAGAAGGCGGTGGTACGCAGGTTATGGTACTGACGGGTGTTCCTTACGAGGATTTGGATCTGCCGAAGCTGGATGATCTTTCAACTGGTGCGCGTTCCGAACATGTTCAACATTCCCTGTACAAGGGCATGATATTACCCCTGGCTGCGCTGGCGGGCTTAACCGTGCTGGTTCGTCGTAACACGAAAAACGACCATCACGATGGAGGAGACGATCATGAGTCATGATCCTAAACCGCTGGGCGGAAAAATAATCAGCAAACCGGTCATTATTTTTGGGCCGCTTATCGTCCTGTGTATGCTCCTGATCGTGAAACGTCTGGTCTTCGGACTGGGCTCAGTCTCCGATCTGAACGGCGGTTTCCCATGGGGTGTATGGATCGCGTTTGACCTGTTGATTGGTACTGGCTTCGCGTGCGGCGGTTGGGCGCTGGCATGGGCGGTGTACGTTTTCAACAGAGGACAATACCATCCATTGGTTCGTCCGGCGCTGCTGGCGAGCCTGTTTGGCTACTCGCTGGGGGGGCTGTCGATCACCATTGACGTCGGTCGTTACTGGAACCTGCCGTATTTCTACATTCCGGGCCACTTCAACGTGAACTCGGTACTGTTCGAAACGGCGGTCTGTATGACCATCTATATCGGCATCATGGCGCTGGAATTTGCTCCGGCTCTGTTTGAACGTCTGGGGTGGAAAGTTTCCCTCAAACGTTTGAATAAAGTGATGTTCTTTATTATTGCCCTCGGCGCGCTGCTGCCAACCATGCACCAGTCTTCAATGGGTTCATTGATGATTTCTGCGGGTTATAAGGTGCATCCGCTATGGCAAGCTTATGAAATGCTGCCGCTTTTCTCGGTATTAACCGCCTTTATTATGGGCTTCTCGATCGTCATCTTTGAAGGCTCGTTGGTACAAGCCGGTCTGAAAGGTAACGGTCCGGACGAGAAAAGTTTGTTCATCAAGCTGACGAATACCATCAGCGTGCTGCTGGCGATTTTCGTCGTCCTGCGCTTTGGCGAACTGATCTATCGCGACAAGCTGTCCTATGCGTTCTCAGGCGATCTGTACTCCCTGATGTTCTGGCTTGAAGTCGTGCTGATGGTCTTCCCGCTGGTGGTGCTGCGCGTCACTAAGCTGCGTAATGACTCGCGTATGCTGTATCTGTCTGCGCTGAGCGCGTTGCTGGGTTGTGCAACATGGCGTCTGTCCTATTCGCTGGTGGCGTTCAATCCTGGTGGTGGCTACCACTACTTCCCGACCTGGGAAGAGCTGTTGATTTCTATTGGTTTTGTGGCTATTGAGATTTGTGCATACATCGTACTCATTCGTCTACTGCCGATACTTCCTCCTTTAAAACAAAACGATCAAAATCGTCATGAGGCGAGCAAAGCATGAGCCAGAGAATTACTATTGATCCGGTAACCCGTATTGAGGGTCATTTACGCATCGACTGCGAAATCGAAAATGGCGTGGTATCTAAAGCATGGGCTTCCGGTACCATGTGGCGTGGCATGGAAGAGATCGTGAAAAACCGCGATCCGCGCGATGCCTGGATGATTGTGCAGCGTATCTGTGGCGTTTGTACGACCACTCACGCTATCTCTTCCGTTCGTGCAGCAGAAAGTGCGCTGAATATTGATGTTCCGGTGAACGCACAGTATATCCGTAACATCATTCTGGCCGCGCACACCACGCATGACCACATTGTTCACTTCTATCAGTTGTCTGCGCTGGACTGGGTGGATATCACTTCTGCACTGAAAGCCGACCCAGCGAAAGCGTCTGCCATGCTGAACGGCGTGTCCTCCTGGCACCTGAACAGCGCAGAAGAGTTCACCAAGGTTCAGAACAAGATCAAAGATCTTGTTGCCAGCGGTCAGTTAGGCATTTTTGCTAACGGTTGCTGGGGTCACCCGGCAATGCAGCTGCCGCCGGAAGTGAACCTGATTGCGGTCGCACACTACCTGCAAGCGCTGGAATGCCAGCGTGATGCCAACCGCGTTGTGGCACTGTTAGGCGGTAAAACGCCGCACATCCAGAACCTGGCGGTAGGTGGGGTTGCTAACCCAATTAACCTTGACGGCCTCGGTGTGCTGAACCTTGAACGCCTGATGTACATCAAGTCCTTCATCGATAAGCTGAGCGACTTCGTTGAGCAGGTGTACAAGGTTGATACCGCGGTTATTGCTGCGTTCTATCCTGAGTGGCTGGAACGTGGTCAGGGTGCGGTTAACTACCTGAGTGCGCCGGAATTCCCGACAGACGGTAAAAACGGCAGCTTCCTGTTCCCGGGCGGTTATATCACCGATGCCGATCTTTCGACCTATCGTCCGATCACCTCTCACTCAGATGAGTACCTGATCAAAGGGATTCAGGAGAGTGCGAAACACGCGTGGTACAAAGACGAAGCGCCGCAGGCTCCGTGGGAAGGCACAACGGTTCCTGATTACACCGGTTGGTCAGACGACGGCAAATACTCCTGGGTTAAAGCGCCGACTTTCTACGGTAAAACGGTTGAAGTGGGTCCGCTGGCCAACATGCTGTGTAAACTGGCGGCCAAACGCGAGTCTACTCATGCCAAGCTGAATGAAATCATCGCGATTTACACCAAGCTGACCGGTAAAACTATCGAAGTGTCGCAGTTGCACTCTACGCTGGGCCGAATTATTGGCCGTACCGTTCACTGTTGTGAACTGCAGAACGTTCTGCAGGATCAGTACAACGCGCTGATTGTGAACATCGGTAAGGGCGACCACACCACCTTCGTGAAACCGGATATTCCGGCAACGGGCGAATTCAAAGGTGTTGGTTTCCTCGAAGCGCCACGCGGTATGCTGTCTCACTGGATGGTGATTAAAGACGGCATTATCAGCAACTACCAGGCGGTTGTACCGTCAACCTGGAACTCTGGCCCACGTAACTTTAATGATGAAGTGGGACCATATGAGCGCTCGCTGGTAGGTACGCCGATTGCCGATCCAAACAAACCGCTGGAAGTGGTTCGTACCATTCACTCCTTCGACCCTTGTATGTCATGTGCGGTGCATGTGGTGGACGTTGACGGGAACGAAGTGGTCTCAGTTAAGGTTCTGTAATGCGGATATTAGTCTTAGGGGTCGGCAATATTTTGCTGACCGACGAAGCCATCGGGGTACGTATCGTTGAGGCATTAGAGCAACGGTACATCCTGCCAGACTTTGTTGATGTTCTGGACGGTGGTACGGCTGGGATGGAGCTTCTTGGCGATATGGCGAACAGAGATCATCTGATCATTGCTGACGCCATTGTGTCGAAGAAAAACACGCCAGGAACGATGATGGTCCTGCGGGATGAAGAGATCCCGGCGCTGTTTACCAACAAAATCTCACCACACCAGCTTGGCCTGGCCGACGTATTGTCGGCCCTGCGTTTTACCGGCGAGTTTCCGAAAAAGCTGACCTTAGTCGGCGTTATTCCGGAATCGCTGGAGCCGCATATCGGGCTAACGCCAACGGTTGAAGCGATGATTGAACCGGCGCTGGAGCAGGTTCTTGCCGCGCTTCGCGAATCAGGCGTTGAAGCGATCCCTCGGGAGGCGGCTCATGTCTGAGGAGTTTGTCGGTTTTCAGACGGCCCCGAAGACGCAGATTCAGGCAGCGTTTGAAGAGGTTGCCCGGCGTTCGATGCACGATCTTTCTTTCTTGCATCCGAATATGCCGGTATATGTCTCTGATTTTACGTTGTTTGAAGGTCAGTGGACGGGGTGTGTTATCACACCCTGGATGCTCAGCGCACTGATTTTCCCCGGACCGGACCAGATCTGGCCGGTGCGTAAAGTCAGCGAAAAAATCGGGCTGCGTCTGCCGTATGGCGAGATGACCTTTACCGTTGGTGAACTGGATGGCGTATCGCAATACCTTTCCTGTTCACTGATGTCGCCGCTTTCGCACAATATGTCGGCGCAAGAGGGTGTGCGTCTGACTGACGATTGCGCGCGAATGTTGTTATCGCTGCCGGTGAGCGATCCGAATGCGCCGCAGCTAAATCGTCGCGCGCTACTGCTGGGTCGTCGGAACTGCGAAAATGCATGAGCTGTCCCTTTGTCAGAGCGCGGTTGAGATTGTTCAACAGCAGGCAGAGCAGCACGGTGTCAAACGTGTAACCGGCGTTTGGCTGGAAATCGGAGCGCTCTCGTGCGTTGAAGAGAGCGCCGTCCGTTTCAGTTTCGACATCGTCTGTCAGGGCACGCTGGCGCAAGGGTGTGAGCTGCATATTGATTACAAACCAGCCCAGGCATGGTGCTGGGATTGCAGTCAGGTTGTGGAAATCACCCAGCATGATGCGCAGTGTCCACTATGTCAGGGCGATCGTCTGCGGGTTGATGCAGGCGATTCACTGAAAGTGAAAAGTATTGAAGTCGAATAACCCATAGGTTGCTATGGGGCGGAGTCAGATATGTGTATTGGAGTCCCTGGTCAGGTTCTGGCCGTTGGTGAAGATATTCACCAGCTTGCGCAGGTTGAAGTGTGCGGCATCAAACGTGATGTCAATATTGCCCTGATTTGTGAAGGTGATACCGCTGAGCTGGTAGGGCAATGGGTGCTGGTGCACGTAGGGTTCGCCATGAGCATCATTGATGAAGATGAAGCTAAAGCCACGTTAGACGCACTTCGCCGCATGGAGTACGACGTCACCAGCGCGTGACAACCGGTTAGTGCCTGATGGCGTTGCGCTTATCAGGCCTACGCCTTCGATGTAGGCCGGATAAGGCATTTATGCCGCCATCCGGCATCTTGTGTTAGCCCTGGCGCTTATCTTCGGTATTGGTGTCGAAATCGCTGGCGTCATGACGTTCATGAAGCTGCTCGTTCAGCGGCCCGTTAGTGCGGTTTACAATACGACCTCGCTTAACTGCCGGACGCGCGGCAACCTCTTTTGCCCAGCGCTGCACGTGCTTGTAACTTCCTGCATCGAGGAACTCTGCCGCGTCGTACACGTTACCCAGCACCACATTGCCAAACCATGGCCAGACCGCCATATCGGCAATGGTGTATTCATCTCCTGCCACAAACTGATGCTGTGCTAACTGCTTATCCAGTACGTCGAGTAAGCGTTTGGCTTCCATGGTGAAGCGGTTAATAGCGTACTCAATTTTTACCGGCGCATAGTTATAGAAGTGACCAAAACCACCGCCGAGGAACGGCGCCGCACCCTGTAACCAGAACAACCAGTTCAGCGTTTCAGTACGTTTTGCCAAATCCTGCGGCAGGAAATAACCGTATTTTTCCGCCAGATAGAGCAGAATTGCGCCAGATTCGAATACGCGAACCGGTGGGTTTTGCGAATGGTCACGCAGCGCCGGGATCTTCGAGTTCGGATTCACCTCAACAAAGCCGCTGGAAAACTGATCGCCATCGCCGATGCGGATAATCCAGGCATCGTATTCCGCACCCTTCACGCCCTGTGCCAGTAACTCCTCCAGCATAATCGTCACTTTCTGCCCATTTGGCGTACCCAGCGAATAGAGCTGTAGCGGATGCTTGCCAACCGGCAGCGTCTTCTCGTGGGTGGCGCCGGAAATCGGGCGGTTGATATTGGCGAATGCGCCGCCGTTCGACTTTTCCCACGTCCAGACTTTCGCGGGCTGATAGGTATTGTCTGACATATTGACCTGCCTTCTGAGTGGTTGTGTTGATGCAGTGTAGCAGTTAGGTAGAACTCAATTTAACAGATTGGGACTTTATGTCGCTTTGTGCTGAAAGGGGAAGATAAATCTAACCCGTTCATTGTACCTGGCCCGTACTCCATGAAGAGGAAATCAATGTTGGACGGAAATTGCTACCGTATTCGCCATCAAAAATTGGCGGTGAATAAGCAGTAATAATGAAAAATGGTGTTCCAGGAGTAAGCGGTTATCAGGGCCCTGCGGGTGGGTGGGGTGCGGTAAAAGCCGTCACTGCTTCGGTGTTTTCGCAAAAGGCTGTCGCGCGCGACATTATCGCGATGTTCAAAATGAACCAGGTGAAAGGGTTCGATTGTCCGGGGTGTGCGTGGCCGGACCCCGGGCATCGTGCGCCAATGGAGCTGTGCGAAAATGGCGTTAAGGCGGTTTCCTGGGAGACAACCAGTAAGAAAGCGTCACCGGAATTTTTCAGCCGTCACCCGGTTTCCACACTCTGGCACTACAGCGATTATGAACTGGAAAACATTGGTCGTTTGACGCATCCAATGAAATACGATGCAGTGTCAGACACCTGGCAGGCGGTAGATTGGGATTTCGCCTTTCGGGAGATCGGCGAGCGTCTGCGCAGCTATGACTCAGCACAACAGGTTGAATTTTACACCTCCGGCAGAACGTCAAATGAGGCGGCGTTCCTGTATCAGCTGTTTGCCCGCGAATATGGTAGCAGCAACTTTCCTGATTGCTCCAACATGTGCCACGGACCGACCAGCGCAGGGCTAACGCCGGCCATTGGTCTTGGGAAAGGGACCGTTGAACTTGATGATTTCGACCACTGCGATCTGGTGATTTGTATCGGGCATAACCCTGGTACTAACCATCCACGCATGCTGACCACCTTGCGCGACGTTGCCAAACGAGGAGCCAAAATTATCTCCATCAACCCGCTGAACGAAAGGGGGCTTGAGCGCTTTAGCTTCCCGCAAAGCGCGAAAGAGATGTTCACCGGTCAGGCGACGGAGCTGAGCAACGACTACTACCAGGTAAAAATGGGCGGGGACGCCTCGTTGCTCAAAGGCATAATGAAGGCGCTAATCGAAATGGACGAAGCGCGGATCCTACTGGATCAGCAGCCGACGCTCGATCATGCGTTTATCGACCAACATACCGCGGGATATGCAGCGCTGTATGACGACTTACGTCAGCATAACTGGGCTGAGCTGGAACAGGACTCGGGCCTGACGCGCAGTCAGATGGAAGATCTGGCGCACAGCTACAGTAAATCCAGCGCCACGATTGTTTGTTATGGTCTGGGCATCACTCAGCATAAAAACGGCACCGAGAACGTCCAGCAGCTGGTAAATCTGTTGCTGCTGAAAGGCAATATGGGTAAGCCGGGGGCGGGGATCTGCCCGTTACGCGGTCATTCTAACGTGCAGGGCGATCGTTCTGTAGGGATCAACGAAGCGGCGTCCGAAGACTTCCTGCAACGCCTTGAGAAGCATTTTTCTATCCGTGTTCCGCGCAAACATGGCCGCTCCAGCGTGGAGAGTATTCGGGCCATCGAGCGGGGAGATGCAAAAGCGCTCATCTGCATGGGCGGCAATCTGGCGGTAGCGATGCCCCAGCCGCAGCGTACCTTTGCGGCGATGAAAAATCTGGATCTGCAGGTCCATGTGGCGACCAAACTGAACAGATCTCATCTGCTGCTGGCAAAGCATAACTACCTGCTACCTGCATTAGGCCGAACGGAGCGCGACATGCAGGCGACGGGGATCCAGTCGGTGACCGTCGAAGATTCTATGTCGATGGTTCACGCTTCCTGCGGCGCGCTGAAGCCGGCTTCCCGCTGGCTAAAATCGGAGCCCGCGATTGTGGCGGGCATGGCGCGTGCCACGCTACCGCGTTCACCGATCAACTGGGAAGCATTTACCGGGGACTACGCGTTGATCCGTGACGCCATTGAAGCCGTGATCCCGGCGTTCCACGATTACAACGCACGTATTGCCGAGCCGGGCGGATTTCGTATGGATACGCCTGCTTCGCGCCGTGAATGGCAAACGGCGAATGGCAAAGCCAACTTTATCGTCAGTAATCAGCGGGCGGTGGAGCGGGAACATCAGCCTGCCGATGCGCTGGTGCTGGCGACGTTGCGTAGCCACGATCAGTACAACACCACGATTTATGGTATGAACGATCGCTATCGTGGCATTACCGGTCGTCGGGATGTGGTGTTTTTAAGCGCCGAAGAAGCAACGAGCCGCGGTCTGAGCCAGGGTGATGTGGTCAACGTTCAGGCGCTGGACGACAACGGTCAGCCCTGCGCGGATCGCATCATGTACGGCTTAACGGTGGTGATTTACAACATGGCGGCTGGCTCAATTGGCGCTTATCTGCCTGAAGCGAATGTCCTGCTTTCGCTGGATGCAGTAGATACACAAAGTTTGACTCCGGCGTATAAAAGCGTACCGGTCACCCTGACCAAAGCGTAGTTCCTGCTGTGAATTTTTCGCCTCTGAGCGCCAGCCGCTGCGTTGAGGTGTATGATGATGTCGACCTCTGTCCGGTTAGTGTCGCAGAGCAGGCAACCAGAGCGAAAAATTCACGCCAACCTGCTCAGGCTGTATTGTTTTGAGGTAAGGTGCATGAGCAAAGGAACGACCAGTCAGGATGCCCCATTCGGGACATTATTGGGCTACGCCCCAGGTGGCGTAGCAATCTACTCTTCAGATTACAGCTCCCTCGACCCACGGGACTACGACGATGATGCGGCATTTCGCAGCTATATTGACGATGAATACATGGGCCACAAATGGCAGTGCGTAGAGTTCGCACGCCGCTTTCTCTTCCTTAACTATGGCGTGGTCTTCACCGATGTTGGCATGGCCTGGGAGATCTTCTCCTTACGCTTCCTGCGCGAAGTCGTGAATGACAACATCCTACCGTTACAGGCATTTCCGAATGGTTCGCCCCGCGCGCCGGTCGCAGGCGCTCTGCTTATCTGGCAAAAAGGCGGCGAATTTAAAGATACCGGGCATGTGGCGGTTGTCACCCAGTTGCTGGAAAACAAAATCCGTATTGCCGAACAGAACGTGCTCCATACCCCGCTACCTCCCGGTCAGCAGTGGACTCGCGAACTGGAGATGGTGGTTGAAAACGGTTGTTATACCCTGCGTGATACCTTTGACGACACCACTATCCTTGGTTGGATGATTCAGACTGATGATACCCGTTACAGCTTGCCGCAGCCGGAGATCGCCAATGATTCGCTGAAAATCAGCGGTGCGCGACTGGAAGATAATGGGCAGTTTGACGGCAAATGGCTGGATGAACAGGATCCGCTGCAAAAAGCCTACGTGCTGGCGAATGGGCATGTGATTAATCAGGACCCTCATCAGTACTTCACCATTACCGAGAGCGCCGAGCAGGAGCTGATTAAAGCCACCAACGAGCTGCACCTGATGTATCTGCACGCGACTGACAAAGTGCTGAAAGACGACAACCTGCTGGCGCTGTTTGATATTCCGAAAATCCTCTGGCCGCGCCTGCGCCTTTCCTGGCAGCGTCGTCGGCATCATATGATTACGGGTCGTATGGATTTCTGTATGGATGAACGCGGGCTGAAGGTGTATGAGTACAACGCTGATTCCGCATCGTGCCATACCGAAGCCGGTTTGATCCTCGAAAGATGGGCCGAACGGGGCTACACAGGGCAGGGACACAACCCGGCTGAAGGGTTGATCAACGAACTGGCGGGGGCCTGGAAGCACAGCCGCGCACGTCCGTTTGTCCACATCATGCAGGATAAGGATATCGAAGAAAACTATCACGCGCAGTTTATGCAGCAGGCGCTGCGTCAGGCCGGGTTTGACAGCAAAATTCTGCGAGGTCTGGATGAACTGCGCTGGGATGACGCCGGTCAATTGATTGACGGGGACGGCCGTCTGGTGAACTGCGTCTGGAAGACCTGGGCGTGGGAAACCGCGATTGAGCAGGTGCGTGAGGTTAGCGAAACGGAGTACGCCGCGGTGCCAATTCGTACCGGGCATACGAATCAGGAAGTGCGTTTAATCGACGTGCTGCTGCGCCCGGAAGTGCTGGTCTTCGAACCTCTGTGGACGGTTATCCCTGGCAACAAAGCGATTCTGCCGATCCTCTGGCAACTGTTCCCGCACCACCGTTATCTGCTAGATACGGATTTCACTGTTAATGAAGAGCTGGCGCAAACCGGTTATGCGGTGAAACCTATTGCAGGACGTTGTGGCAGCAACATCGATCTGGTGAGTCATCAGGAAGAGCTACTGGATAAAACCAGCGGTAAGTTTGCCGAGCAGAAGAACATTTATCAGCAGCTTTGGTGTCTGCCAAAAGTTGCCGGTAAATATATCCAGGTTTGTACCTTTACCGTAGGTGGTAACTACGGCGGTACCTGCCTGCGTGGTGACGAGTCGCTGGTGATTAAAAAAGAGAGCGATATTGAACCACTGATTGTGGTGAAGGAAGACTAATCTTTCTGCTCGCTCACGAGTGAGATATGAAAAACCGGAGTATCTCTCCGGTTTTTTTATTTATGATTAGATTGATAGTACTTATATTTAAATGAGTGTCTATATTTATATAAACGACAGAAAATATTCTCATGGTAAATGATTATTTAATGATTGATGCATTCGTTAAATGAATGCATCAATCATTAAATAAATATTTTTGTTTGTATTAGATAAATATTTTCTTGATTGTTATTTTAAATATAAAAACATAATGTGTTATTCGATTAATTAATGACATTGATCATGTTTTTACCTATGGAATATATCGGATTGCATTAGCGTGATAATTATAATAGTTAATTGTCATCAACAGCCATTGTTAACTGCCTGCAGAAATGACGTTGTAAGAAACATGTTGAGCGATTGGAACGTGCTCCATTAGGAAACGCAAAATACCGGCAGGAGTCGCCGGTCTGAGAGGGACGTATGGGTGACAGTTTTCAGAATGAAGTGCCGACGGCACGCGTTAATATTAAGTTAGATTTACACACTGGAGGCGTTCAAAAGAAAGTTGAATTGCCTTTAAAACTACTGACTGTCGGTGATTTCAGTAATGGCAGAGAGCAGCGACCATTATCTGAGCGTGAAAAGATAGATATTAATAAAAATAATTTTAACGATGTGTTGGCCAAGTTTTCACCAGTGGTTAATTTAAGTGTTAAAAATACGTTAGCTGATGATGACAGAAAGGACGATATTAACCTTACCTTTAAGAATATCCGCGATTTTGAACCTGAGCAGGTCGCACGAAATATCCCACAATTACGTGTTCTGTTGGCTATGCGTAACTTACTACGTGACCTGAAATCTAACTTACTCGATAACGCTGCTTTTCGTCGCGAGCTGGAAACAATCCTTAAGGATCCAGCCCTGAGTCAGGAATTGCGTAATGAGCTGGCAACTATGATGCCAGAAGAGATTTAACGCTCTACAGGGTTTCCTCCGCTAAATCGGCAGGAATAGTAAAGGAACATAAAAGGAATATGTTGATGTCTGTTCAGGAACATACCTCTTCAGCCGCGACCACCACGACCAGTGAACGCAGTGTTTATCAGTCCCTCTTTGACAAAATTAATCTTTCTCCCGTCGCGTCATTAAAAAATGTAGATGCGTGGCAGAGTGATGAAGCGCTTTCTGATGCCGCTCCGGCTGAGCGTGTGACCGCTGCTATTCAGGTTCTGGTCTCATGTCTGGCTGATGCCGCACAACCCTTAGAACGCCTGGATAAAACGCTACTCGATGAGCAGATTGCTCGTCTGGATAAGCAGATTAGCGATCAGGTTAATGAAGTTATGCATCATGCTGAATTTCAAAAACAAGAATCGCTCTGGCGTGGTTTGCATTCAATGATCTCTGGCATTGATTTTCGCCGAAATGTCCGTGTCGAAATGATGGATGTCAGTAAGGATGCGCTGCGTGATGATTTTGATGACGCGCCGGAACTTATCCAGAGCGGATTATATCGTCATGTTTATATTGAAGAATATGACCAACCAGGTGGCGAACCTATTGCGGCAATGATTTCAGCGTACGAATTTGATAACAGCCCGCAGGATATTGCGCTACTGCGCAATATTTCTGGCGTATCGGCAGCCTGCCATATGCCATTTATTGGTTCAGTTGGGCCGAAATTCTTCCTGAAAGAAAATATGGAAGAGGTCGCAGCCATAAAAGATATCAATGATTATTTCGAACGTGCTGAATACATCAAATGGAAAGCATTTCGTGATAGTGATGATTCACGCTATATCGGATTAACCATGCCGCGTGTACTCGGGCGTTTGCCCTACGGCCCTGATACCATTCCTGTGCGCAGCTTTAACTATGTCGAGGAAGTTAAGGGCCCGGATCACGAAAAATATCTGTGGACCAGCGCATCTTTCTCTTTCGCTGTGAATATGGTGAAAAGTTTTATCAAGAATGGTTGGTGCGTCCAGATCCGTGGACCACAGGCGGGTGGCGCGGTTAAAGATTTACCTATCCATTTGTACGATCTGGGGACGGGTAATCAGGTGAAAATCCCGTCTGAAGTGATGATCCCGGAAACTCGTGAATTTGAATTCGCCAACCTCGGTTTTATTCCGCTTTCTTATTATAAGAATCGTGATTACGCCTGTTTCTTCTCTGCTAACTCGGCTCAAAAACCTGCGCAGTTTGATACCCCGGAAGCAACAGCTAATAGTCGAATTAACTCACGTTTGCCGTATATCTTCCTGCTTTCTCGTATTGCTCATTACCTGAAAATCTTGCAGCGAGAAAACATTGGTACGACCAAAGATCGCCGCCTGCTTGAGCTTGAACTAAACAACTGGTTACGCAGTCTGGTTACCGAAATGACCGATCCTGGCGATGATTTGCAGGCTTCACATCCGCTTCGTGATGGGCGTGTCGTGGTGGAGGACATTGAGGATAACCCGGGTTTCTTCCGCGTGCGCCTGTACGCCATCCCGCATTTCCAGGTTGAAGGTATGGATGTCAGCTTGTCGTTAGTTTCACAGATGCCTAAGTCGAAATCTTAACGGCGTAATGCACAGGAGGTGCGATGAAGATCTATCGTCCGTTATGGAGCGAGGGGGCTTTTCTGGCTCCCCAACAGTTTCAGCAACAGACACGTTGGGATGCTTACGTTGCTGACGTTGTTGCTCACATGTCACTTTCATCACCGTGGGGCGTCATCAGCGCGGAGTTTGATGAAAGTGCGTTAACGGTTTCCCGTTTGAATCCCGTTAATCTGGTTGTGCGCTTTCCTGACGGTACTTTAGTGGATACAGGTATTTCAGATAACCTGCCTCCAGCGTGTGATTTATCGCATCTTACTGGCTACAGCAGCGTTGATATCGTGCTGGCATTGCCGTTGCTTTCAGCTAATGGCGGCAATCTTTCATCAGGCAACGGTGTCAGCCGTCCGTGTCGCTGGCAGCAGGAATGGCTGCCAGTTCAGGATCTCTCCGGTCAGGAACGGACTGATATGGCAGTGCTGCGGCATGCTATCACCCTCCGGTATGCCCATGATGATAACAGCGCTTACCTGACTTGTCCGGTAGCTTGCCTTATTCGTAATGCTCAGGGGCAATGGGAGCTGGGACGTGATTTTTTACCCCCCTCGCTTTCACTCTCAGCCAGCCCCTTATTAATCAATTCGCTCAGTGATTTGGTGCATCGTATCCAGGCTCGTTGTCGCCGCCTGATGGCCTTGCGCCGAGAAAGTAACGAACGAATGGCGGATTTTGCAGTAGCAGATGTTTCGTTGTTTTGGCTGCTGAATGCGCTTAATAGTTCGGAACCTGTTCTGAAAGAAATGCTGCAAAACCCAGGCCGTCATCCCGAACTTTTGTGGCGTGAGCTGGCGCGGTTAGCGGGCAGCCTGCTGACCTTCTCGTTAGAAAATGATGTCAGTGTTGTACCTCCATATCAGCATGCAAATCCGCAGCAGGTATTCCCGCCGCTGTTTGCTCTGCTGGTGGAACTGCTGGAAGCCAGTCTGCCGTCTCGTGTTGTCGCTATTGAACTGACGCAGGAGCGACAGTTCTGGTATGGGGCTCTGTCGGATGCCCGACTGCGTGGAGGTGCTGATTTTTACCTGTCCGTTCGCTCGGGCCTCCCCGCACATGTCCTCCTGGCGCAATTTCCACAGCTCTGTAAAGCAGGGAGCCGGGCAGATGTGTCAGATGTCGTCAATGTGGCACTCAGCGGTATTCCATTAAAACCGCTGACACATGTACCCGCAGCCATCCCATTACGACTGGAAAATCAATACTTTGCTCTTGAGATTAATCATCCAGCAGCCCAGGCCATGTTGGACGCTGGTAATTGTGCTTTCTATGTGCCGGGAACGCTGGGAGAGATTCAACTTGAGCTGTTTGCAGTATTAAGGGATTGAAATAAATGAATAAGGAAATTGATCAGGTTTTCTGGCCAACATGGCTTGCTGTAAGCCAGCTACGTGACGGGGCAGAAGTCGACGACGGAGCTGTTCTTTATCGTCGGGCCAGCCAATGGGTTGAATCTGCACGTGAGGCATTGCGTGATATGGGGTACAGCGAACACAGCGTTGAACATATGCTCTACACGCAATGTGCGTTACTGGATGAAAGCGTGTTGAACCGCAACCGGCAGGATAGCGGTTATATCACCTGGCTTGCGACACCCTTACAGGCCCGTTATTTCAATACCACCAACGCAGGGGAAGAGCTTTGGGAACGCATCCGGTCTGTACTGCGTGAGCCCGTTCCTGATACCGCCGTAATAACCTGCTTTTATCGCGCAATCACGCTCGGTTTTGTGGGGCGCTATCGTGAGCAAGGTGACGAACGTCGTGAAGATGTTCTTGAGGCGCTAGCGGCTCAGGCGAGACCTTTTAAGTTAAAGCACGATGCGCCTGTAATCATGCAGGCGTCCGGTTTCTCTGGCAGTAAGCGCCGCTGGTGGCAGGCATGGATTGTCGGCGCGGTGGCGTTGGGGGTTTTATGGTTAACATTTTCTCATGTCTTACAAGGGCTGGTTGCTCAGCTTATTGGGCAGGGCTAAAACATGGCTCAGTTGCGAGGGATCGTTAACTATGTACTGACAGCTGTGCTGGCTTTGTTGCTGGTTTGGGGATTCAGTCCGTTAAGTGCGGGTGTTCGGGGCGGCCTGACCGTCTTTATTTTACTGTTTTCCATTCCAGGGATCGTTTATGGCTGGCGCCAATATGGCCAGTTGAGATCAGCGCATTCCGAGCATGAAGTTCAGCTCCCTCCGGAGAATTTCAGTGGGCCAGTTGTGCTGGTGTGTGGCGATAATGCCCCCTTGTTTGCCGGACGCAGCGGTTCTTGCGAGAGCTCGCAGGGCTGGTATTTATCTGTCCAGTCCCCGGAGCATTACATTGCTCTGGTTCGTCAGATAGCTGCTCAGCGTCCAGGGCTTCTTATGCGCGTCTCCGTAATGCTGGCATTAACTCCGGAACGGCATACTGATGAGGATGCTCTTAAGCACATACTGCTCAGTTGGCGGCGAGTGGTGACCCAGAGTCGGCGTTGGTTATCAGGTGTACCGCCGTTTTGGTTGTGCTGTTGGCTGAATTCTCCTCAATGCAATGAGGCTGTACGCTGGTTTATTCGAACCCCTCAGGATGCAGAAGTGCAGTCGGCTACGGGATTAGACGACTTTGCTCCTTTCTCTTCGCAAGAGAGCCCAGCCCGCCATTTTCATCTTACACATGCAGTGTGGTTAGATAATTTACTGGGCTGGCTGAAGAAGGTACAAGGCGATACTGAACACCATGCTCTTCCTGTTTTCTTTGCATTACGGGTTGTGTGTTTCACATCATCAGCGGTCTGCGAAAATAACCTCTGGCAACGGCATATCATTGCTCAAACAACGCTTTCCCCTGCGGCGTCAGTAGCGCCCGCACTGCTGCCTTTTCCAGATTTAGCATTGCCATTCTTATCCCGCCGTCGGGCGTTGACAGCATTTCAACGGACGGTGGGCGTAAGTGGTCTGCTATGCGGCATTTTCATCGGAATGGCGATGGCAAGCAGCTTTATCAATAACCAACATCTCATCAGGATCACAAACGATCACCTGATGCTATACCGCCAACTTAGCGGTAATCCCGCCGAGCCAAAGATCCTGGCCCAGGATCAACTTCGTCGTGATGCGCAACTCCTTGATCGCTGGTATCAGCGTGGCGAACCACTTTCTCTTTCAATGGGATTGTATCAAGGGATGAGATTGATCCCCCCTTTACAGGTTGCCATAAGTGACTGGGGGTCACCCGAAAAACCGAAAGTGACTGCCCTGCAAACTGTACGTCTCGACAGTATGTCGCTGTTTGATACGGGTAAGTGGGCGCTAAAAGCGGGTTCAACAAAAGTACTCATTGGGGCTTTGGTCAATATCAAAGCCAAACCCGGGTGGCTGATAGTCATCGCCGGACATACCGATGATGTGGGTGACGATAAATCTAATCAGCTGCTCTCTCTCAAACGCGCGGAATCTGTTCGTGACTGGATGCGAGATACCGGTGATGTCGCGGAGAGCTGTTTTGCCGTTCAGGGCTACGGCGAATTACGGCCCTACAAAAACAACGATACGCCGGAGGGGCGGGCAGCCAACCGCCGTGTAGAGATCAGTCTGGTACCGCAGGCTGATGCCTGTCGGCTGCCGGGCATGAAGGAACCGTCACCACAAGGTGGTGACGCATTAGCGAAGTAAAAATGGAGAAAGAGTTATGGCAATTCCAGTCTACCTTTGGCTGAAAGATGATGGCGGCGCGGATATTAAAGGTTCTGTTGACGTAAAAGACCGTGTAGGCAGTATCGAAGTGGTGGCTCAGGAACATAACCTGTACATCCCTACAGATAACAATACCGGTAAGTTGACCGGTACGCGCATCCATACCCCGTTCCTTTTCACTAAGGAAATCGATGCCTCCAGTCCATATCTGTACAAGGCTGTAACCACCGGTCAGACCCTGCGCCAGGCAGAGTTCAAATGGTATCGCATCAATGACGCGGGTCAGGAAGTGGAATACTTCAACACCACGTTACACAACGTGAAAGTGGTGAAAGTAAACCCTGTGATGTACGACATCAAAGATCCCGCAAAAGAGAAGCATAACCACCTGGAACAAATTGAACTGCGCTACGAGAAGATCGTCTGGACGTATAAGGATGGCAACATTATCCATTCTGACGCCTGGAACGAGCGTACCACCGCGTAATGCGCTAACGGATGAGGATTTCCTCATCCGTTTTTTTATGCCCTCTGCTGAGCTTCCGGGGCGGGGGTTAAGCAGAGAGTATCAACATCACTATTACCTTATGGGCATTGGATTACGGCTACGGGCGGTAGCGTGCCTGAATACAGGGAGTCAGGAAGTAAATGGAACACCATTCAGCAGTGCTATTACGACGTCTCAACCCCTATTGTGCTCAGGCGCTTGAAGCAGCGGCATCGTTATGTCAGACGCGCGCGCATGCAGAAATCACTCCAGAACACTGGTTGCTGAAGCTGTTGGAGCAGGGGGAGGGCGATATTACTGTCATTGCTCGTCGTTATGAATGGGATATCGATAATCTTTGGCAGTCGCTGCTGGCACATCTGGATGTTCAGCCTCGTTCCGTGAAAAGCCGTCCGCAGTTGTCTGATGCGCTCCTCTCATTAATCCAACAAGCGTGGCTGTGTGCCGCAACGGATGAAAATTCGCAGATACGTGGTGTGCATCTGCTGATGGCACTGGTAGGAAAGCCTTCGCTACTGAAGTGTGACGGTCTGTGGCCGCTTCTGAGCGCCGGACATACTCAACTGGAACGACTCCTGCCGCTATTAAATTCCCAGTCGGATGAACGTCCTGAAAGACAGCAAGAAGCCGCTCTGGTGAAGGTTTCCCCTAATGATGAACCGCGTCCGGACCAGACCCAGTCGACGTTGTCGCCATCATTACAAGGCGTGCTCGATAAATTTACGCTAGACGTGACCGCGAAAGCGCGTGCCGGCGATATCGACCCGGTATTTGGTCGCGATAATGAAATCCGGCAAATGGTGGATGTGTTGTCCCGTCGGCGAAAAAATAATCCCATTCTGGTCGGGGAACCCGGTGTCGGCAAAACCGCTCTGGTGGAAGGTCTGGCGCTGCGTATTGCTGAAGGTAATGTGCCGGATAGCCTGAAATCAGTAACATTACGCACGCTGGATCTTGGGCTGTTACAAGCAGGTGCCGGGGTGAAAGGTGAGTTTGAGCAGCGGTTAAAAAATATCATTGATGCCGTTCAGCAATCGCCAACGCCTGTTCTGCTCTTTATCGATGAAGCACACACCATCATTGGGGCCGGTAATCAGGCGGGAGGCGCTGACGCAGCTAATCTGCTAAAACCCGCTCTGGCCAGAGGTGAATTACGAACTATCGCGGCGACCACATGGAGTGAATATAAACAGTATTTTGAGCGCGATGCTGCGCTGGAGCGGCGTTTTCAGATGGTTAAAGTGGATGAGCCGGATGATGATACTGCTTGCTTAATGCTGCGTGGTCTGAAATCACGCTATGCAGAACACCATGGCGTTCACATCACCGACGAAGCGGTTAAAACTGCTGTTACGCTCTCTCGCCGCTATCTTACCGGGCGACAATTACCCGACAAAGCCGTCGATCTGCTGGACACCGCAGGTGCAAGAGTGCGGATGAGCCTTGATACCGTTCCGGAACCACTGACGCGTTTGAAGTCAGAGATCACCGCGCTTGAAATGGAAAAACAGGCACTACTTGAAGATATCTCCGTAGGAAATGGTCAGCATGGTGAAAGGCTGTCCAGCATTGAACAGCGTGAAAATCTTCTGCTTGTCGAGCTGGATGAACGAGAAACTCAGTATGGTCAGGAATTAGCGCTCACAGAGCAACTGCTTGCCAGCCGCCGTGATATTTCTCGTCAGGCGGAAACGGTTGAATTGCAGCAGCAGCTTAGTGTGCTTCAGCAGGACCATCCGTTACTGTTTCCGGATGTAGACGCGCGCACCGTGGCTACGGTGATTGCCGACTGGACCGGTGTACCTTTGTCTTCATTAATGAAGGACTCCCAGGCAGACTTGCTGACGCTTGAAACCCAGATGGGAGAACGCGTTGTTGGTCAGAATTACGCGCTGAATGCGATCGCACAGCGGTTGCGGGCATCAAAAACAGGACTGACGCCGGAAAACGGCCCACAGGGTGTGTTCCTGCTTACTGGACCAAGTGGAACCGGCAAAACGGAGACGGCGCTGGCCCTGGCTGACATTCTGTTTGGTGGTGAAAAATCGCTGATCACGATTAATTTGTCTGAATATCAGGAGCCGCACACCGTGAGCCAGCTAAAAGGCTCACCTCCGGGATATGTGGGTTATGGTCAGGGAGGGATCCTGACCGAGGCGGTGCGAAAACGCCCCTATAGCGTGGTACTGTTGGATGAAGTAGAAAAAGCGCATCGCGACGTCATGAATCTGTTTTACCAGGTATTTGACCGTGGTTTCATGCGTGACGGCGAAGGCCGTGAAATTGATTTTCGCAATACCGTTATTTTGATGACCTCCAATCTTGGCGGCGACGCTGTAATGCAGATGCTGGAAGAACAGCCGGAAACCACCGAGTCTGAGCTGCACGAACTGCTGCGCCCACTTTTGCGCGATCACTTCCAGCCAGCGCTACTGGCCCGCTTCCAGACGATTATCTACCATCCGCTCTGTGAATCTGCGTTACGTACGATTGTACAAATGAAACTGGATCAGGTTAGCCAGCGATTACTGCGTCACTACGGCATCACCACTACGATATCCGAGAGCCTTTTTGATGCCCTGACCGCCGCTTGCCTGCTACCGGATACGGGGGCAAGGAATATTGATAGTCTGCTCAACCAACAAATCTTGCCTGTGCTTAGCCAGCAGTTGTTAACGTATCTTTCCCGGCAGCAAAAACCACACTCTCTGATCCTTAGCTGGGATGAGTTCAAGGGCATCATAATGGAGTTTGAGAGTGCCAAATAATATTAAGGAAGGTGGTCTCAGAAGACTTACCTCTGGAGAGGTTGAACTGGCAAAGTCTGTATTTGGTTCCACTCTCCAGTATCATAAAGTGTGGATCCACAGGGACAGTTATTTGCCTTTTAATTTACAGGATTCGAATACGGCGATGACGCCTGACGGTGAGATTTACTTTCGCAATCAGTACCGGGATGATTTTTCTCAGACATTATCCCATTATCAACACTTATTTATCCATGAAATGAGTCATGTCTGGCAACGAGAAAAAGGCATGAATGTTATCTGTAGAGGCCTGGTGAGTTGGCTAGTCAGTTATCGATATAAACTGGATGGGCGACTTCTAAGTGAGTACCCTATGGAGCAGCAGGCTCAAATTATTGCGGATAGTTTTATTCTACAAAAGAGTGGATATAGAACGTGGCTGGATATGCGCTTCAATCATAATATAACTTTAGATGGGGATATTCATGAAAGTGTAATCCGAGAATCTTATAGGAATACTCTTCGAGGATTCCCCTGGTGATGAAAAGTAGATTGTTTTTTTGTTTCAGTCTGTTGAGTTACAGTCTGGTATTTCTCACCGGATGTCCAGGATATGGGGATGTGTTACTTCTGGATAAGGAAGCTGTGGTTAGCATGGTTGGGGAAAATGTCTGTTTCTGGGTTTATGATTCTGCGAAACATAAACCCAGTATCATTAGTGATGTCCGGGGAAGTACAACCGATGTTTTCAGTTCCATAACTGAAACAAGTTCGGCAGCGTTTATTTCTCCGGAAGAGGGCTGGATATTCATTTCCTGGCGTACTCTGACGCCGGGTATTGATGAAGCAATCCAGCCTTCCTGATAAGTTGCACTAATTATATCGAATGGCTTCTGTTTGCTGCATGACAGGCTAATGACATCTTTGTCATTTACATCTTTATTTTCAGCATTGGGTTTCCGGGATCATTTTCTCCAGTCTGGGCACGGATAAGATAAAACGCGTGGAGCGTACGTCTGATTCCACCTGCACTCTTCCGTGATGTGCTTCCACGATTGACTTCACAATCGCAAGGCCGATGCCGCTGCCTTCTCCTTTTCGTTGTCTGGATGGATCCACCCGATAAAAACGGTCAAACAGCCTTGATAAATGTTCTTCAGGGATCGGTTTCCCTGGATTTTCAATCACAAGGTCAAAAAAGCTCTCCTGCTTTCTTATTGAGACGGTGATGGCCTGTCCCTCCGGGGTATAACGCAGGGCATTGGATAACAGATTATTGATCGCTCTTCTGAACATTTGTGGATCTCCCTCAACCAGGCAGGGCATCCCGTTAAATTTGAGCGTGATATTGCGTTCTTCGGCCCAGGCTTCGAAAAACTCGAAGACTTTCATGACTTCTGCTCTGAGGTCAAAACGGACCCTGTCAGGTATAAGCTGGTTATTGTCCGCCTGTGCCAGAAACAGCATGTCGCTGACCATTTTGGTCATCCGGTTATACTCTTCAAGACTGGAGTAGAGGACATCCTCAAGTTCCTTCTGGGTTCGATCCTGACTCAGTGCGATTTCAGTCTGCGTCACCAGATTGGTGATGGGCGTTCTGATCTCATGCGCGATATCGGCAGAGAAATTGGCCTGGCGGGTAAAGACGTCCTCAATCTTTCCAATCATATGATTGAACGAGATAACCAGTTGCTCCAGCTCAATGGGAACGCGTGTCGGTTCCAGCCGCGCATCAAGATTCTCGGAGGTGATGTTTTTAATGGCATTGCTGACATTACGAAGGGGCAGGTGCCCCTGACGGACAGCGATGCGAATGATCAGAACAATCAGCAGGCTTATCACGACGGCGATCGCAATCAGATTTTTTTTCAGCGCATCGAGGTAATGGAGATGGAAATTAATGGAGAGGCCAGTCAGCATGACATAATTCTGCTGTTTGCCCTGAAATATCGCCTGGCCAGAGGAGGCGATAATCCGGTATGTTTCCATCTTCATTTCAGACCCGGTATCCATCGGTCTCGCAGGATCCTCCACCGTCCAGAGAAAGACATCCCGTGCGCGGCTGTGCTCGCTAAAATCTGCGGAATTCACGGCCGGGTGTAGTGCCGCCCCCTGCGCTGAACTAAAGAGCACTTCCCCCCTGGGATTGAGGAGCAAAAGGGCAACGTTGCGGTAGCTGGCAATCGACTCCTTTATTTTGCTTACTTTTTTTTCATCCGGATCCACCGGGGACTGCAGTATACGGTTCAGGGTAGTGCTGATTTGTTGAAGATCGCTGACATCCTGCTCGGCAAAATGATTTTCAACAGAATGCAGCATAAACCAGGTGAAGGCGATAAAAGCCAGTATCGTGGACAGGCTGATAAAAAAGGTCAGCCGCAGGGCGAGTGAGAAAGGGCGCCTGGAAGGTTTGCTATGCATCCGGGGCCTCCAGCATATAGCCCACGCCCCGGACAGTCTGGATCAGCTTTGTCCCGTAATCGTTGTCTATTTTAGCGCGGAGTCGCTTTACGGCGACATCAATCGCGTTAGTGTCGCTGTCAAAATTCATGTCCCAGACCTGAGAGGCAATCAGGGAACGGGGAAGAACCTCGCCCTGATGGCGAATGAAAAATTCCAGCAGGCTGAACTCTTTACTGGTGAGCACAATGAGGTTTCCGGCGCGACTGACTTTTCTGGATACGAGATCCATCGAGAGATCAGCCACCCTAAACTGGCTTTCCGTGATCATCGCGTTTCCCCGCCTCAGAAGGGTTCTCACCCGGGCCAGCAGTTCGGCAAACGCAAAGGGTTTAACCAGATAATCGTCCGCACCCAGTTCCAGTCCTTTGACCCTGTGTTCGATCGTGCCGAGGGCCGTCAGTAGTAAGACCGGCATACCCTTTCCGGCAGTGCGCAGCATGCGGATGATATCCCAGCCGTTCACATCAGGCAGCATGATGTCCAGAATGACTAAATCATACTCGGCTGTCATGGCGAGATGATATCCGGTAAGACCATTATCAGCGTGATCCACTACGAACCCTGCCTCTGTAAGCCCTTTGCTGAGATATTCACCTGTTTTAATTTCGTCTTCGACGATCAATATTTTCATCTTGCTCCCCGTCTGGCTGCTAATGTCATTCTATTGCGCACACGATCGTAATCAACGAATTACCGTAAAAATGACAACATTGTCATTATTCTGTCACCCGACAAACAGAGTGCATTATGTAAAGTAACCCTGGTAATACTCTGAACTTCATTTGAACCATTTACCAGGTCTGCCTGGACGAGAAGCAATATGTTCAAATTAAAACTACTCAGCATCAGCACAATCTTCATTCTGGCTGGTTGTGTCTCTCTGGCGCCTGAATATCAGCGTCCGGCAGCACCGGTACCCCAGCAGTTTTCACTGTCCCGTAACAGCCTGACGCCAGCGGTGAATGGCTATCAGGATACGGGCTGGCGTAACTTTTTTGTCGATCCCCAGGTCACCCGGCTGATTACTGAAGCCCTGACTAATAACCGTGATTTGAGAATGGCTGCCCTGAAGGTTGAAGAGGCCCGGGCCCAGTTCAACGTCACGGATGCAGATCGTTATCCCCAGCTGAATGCCTCATCCGGGATCACATACAGCGGTGGTCTGAAAGGTGACAAGCCGACCACACAGGAGTACGACGCAGGTCTGGAGTTCAGTTATGAGCTCGATTTTTTCGGCAAACTTAAGAACATGAGTGATGCTGATCGCCAGAACTACTTTGCCAGCGAAGAAGCCCGTCGGGCCGTACACATCCTGCTGGTATCCAACGTTTCACAAAGCTATTTCAGCCAGCAACTGGCGTACGAACAACTTCGTATTGCGCGGGAAACGCTGAAAAATTATCAACAGTCCTATGCTTTCGTTGAGCAGCAGCTCGTGACCGGGAGTACGAACGTTCTGGCACTTGAACAGGCGCGAGGACAAATCGAAAGTACCCGCGCCGAAATAGCCAAACGAGAAGGCGATCTGGCTCAGGCAAACAATGCCCTGCAACTGGTGCTGGGAACGTACCGCGCACTTCCGTCAGAAAAAGGGATGAAAGGCGGGGAGATAGCCCCAGTAAAATTGCCACCAAATCTGTCTTCACAAATTTTGCTGCAGCGACCGGATATTATGGAAGCGGAATATCAGCTGAAAGCGGCTGATGCCAATATTGGCGCAGCGCGAGCGGCCTTTTTCCCCTCAATTACCCTGACCAGTGGTCTTTCCGCAAGCAGTACGGAGCTGTCCAGCCTGTTTACGTCAGGAAGTGGAATGTGGAATTTTATCCCTAAAATTGAAATTCCTATATTTAATGCTGGCAGGAATAAAGCCAATCTGAAGCTGGCTGAAATTCGCCAGCAACAGTCGGTGGTTAATTACGAACAAAAAATTCAGTCAGCCTTTAAGGATGTTTCCGACACGCTTGCGCTGCGCGACAGCCTTAGCCAGCAACTTGAGTCACAGCAGCGTTATCTTGATTCACTTCAGATAACTCTCCAGCGTGCCAGAGGATTATATTCCAGTGGTGCTGTCAGTTACATTGAAGTGCTGGATGCAGAGCGTTCTCTCTTCGCTACGCAGCAAACCATTCTCGATCTTACCTATTCCCGGCAGGTTAACGAAATTAATCTGTTTACCGCACTGGGTGGCGGTTGGGTAGAGTAAATTTATTTCATTAATCAGGAAATTTAAAATGCGTAATTCACTTAAAGCCGTTTTATTTGGTGCCTTCTCTGTCATGTTTTCTGCCGGTCTTCATGCTGAAACACATCAGCATGGCGATATGAATACTGCCAGTGATGCTTCGGTACAGCAGGTTATCAAGGGCACCGGTGTCGTTAAAGAAATTGATATAAATAGTAAAAAGATCACCATTTCGCACGAAGCAATCCCTGCGGTGGGCTGGCCTGCAATGACCATGCGCTTCACTTTTGTTAATGCAGACGACGCTATCAATGCCCTGAAAACCGGCAACCATGTCGATTTCTCGTTTATTCAGCAGGGTAATATTTCTTTACTTAAAAGCATTAACGTGACGCAGTCCTGATTGGCTGTCCGGAGCGATTACATCCTGTGCGCCTGTACATTCACATAGGTATATGTGTGAGTTAACCGTCAGGCGCATATGCCAGGTGTTTTGATTTTTTAGCGGAAAATTGTATGGCTTCTTTAAAGATAAAATATGCTGCAATAATTATCAGCAGCCTCATAGCAGGGGGGCTGATATCGGTTACTGCCTGGCAGTATGTAAACTCAGCACAAAAGACAGAAAAAACAGAACAAAAGGCACCGGAACGAAAGGTGCTTTTCTGGTATGACCCAATGAAACCGGATACCAAATTTGATAAACCCGGAAAATCGCCCTTTATGGATATGGACCTGGTGCCAAAATATGCTGATGACAGTGGCGATAAAAGCAGTGGCGGGATCCGTATCGACCCAACCCAGGTTCAGAATCTGGGATTAAAAACGCAAAAAGTCACGCGAGGAATGCTGAATTATTCTCAGACAATCCCGGCTAATGTCAGATATAACGAGTATCAGTTTGTTATTGTGCAGGCGCGTTCTGACGGGTTTGTCGAAAAAGTCTACCCCATGACGATTGGCGATCATGTGAAGAAGGGGACGCCACTTATCGATATTACCATTCCGGACTGGGTGGAAGCACAGAGTGAATTCCTTCTGTTATCCAGCACCGGTGGTACTTCCACGCAAATTAAAGGCGTTCTGGAACGGCTTCGCCTGGCAGGTATGCCGGAAGAGGATATTCAGAGACTGCGTTCTACCCGGAGCATTCAGACCCGTTTTACCATTAAAGCACCTATTGATGGTGTCATTACTGCATTTGACCTGCGCACCGGCATGAATATTTCGAAAGATAAGGTGGTGGCTCAGATTCAGGGAATGGACCCGGTCTGGATCAGCGCTGCAGTGCCAGAATCTATCGCCTATCTGCTGAAAGATACGTCGCAGTTTGAAATTTCGGTACCGGCTTATCCGGATAAAACATTCCATGTCGAAAAATGGAATATTCTTCCCAGCGTGGATCAGACAACCCGTACGCTTCAGGTCCGTCTCCAGGTTTCTAATAAGGATGAGTTTCTCAAGCCGGGCATGAATGCCTATCTGAAACTGAATACCAGAAGCCAGGAGATGCTGCTGATACCAAGCCAGGCCGTTATCGATACCGGCAAAGAACAGCGCGTGATTACTGTTGATGATGAAGGCAAGTTTGTGCCGAAACAGATCCACGTTCTGCATGAGTCACAGCAACAGTCCGGCATCGGCTCCGGCCTGAATGAAGGCGATACCGTGGTGGTCAGTGGCCTGTTCCTCATTGACTCTGAAGCCAATATTACGGGCGCACTGGAACGTATGCGCCACCCTGAAAAAACAGAAAGCAGTATGCCAGCAATGTCTGACCAGCCTGTAAATATGCATTCAGGGCACTGAGGAGACGACGATGATTGAATGGATTATCCGGCGCTCTGTCGCCAACCGTTTCCTGGTCATGATGGGGGCCCTGTTTCTCAGCATCTGGGGCACATGGACGATTATTAACACGCCTGTCGATGCCTTGCCTGACCTGTCAGATGTGCAGGTCATTATCAAAACCAGCTATCCCGGCCAGGCCCCGCAGATTGTAGAAAACCAGGTCACCTATCCACTTACCACCACCATGCTGTCCGTGCCTGGCGCAAAAACCGTGCGTGGTTTTTCACAGTTCGGTGATTCGTATGTGTATGTCATTTTTGAAGACGGCACCGATCTGTACTGGGCCCGTTCCCGCGTGCTGGAGTACCTGAACCAGGTACAGGGAAAACTGCCCGCCGGTGTGAGTTCTGAAATCGGTCCGGACGCCACGGGGGTGGGCTGGATATTTGAATATGCCCTTGTCGATCGCAGCGGAAAACACGACCTTTCAGAACTGCGTTCTCTGCAGGACTGGTTCCTGAAATTTGAGCTGAAAACCATCCCGAACGTGGCTGAGGTCGCTTCGGTTGGCGGCGTGGTGAAACAGTACCAGATTCAGGTCAATCCGGTAAAACTGTCTCAGTATGGTATCAGCCTGCCCGAAGTGAAACAGGCCCTTGAATCGTCTAACCAGGAGGCCGGTGGCTCATCCGTTGAAATGGCCGAAGCTGAGTATATGGTCCGTGCCAGCGGTTATCTTCAGAGCATTGATGATTTTAATAACATCGTCCTGAAAACAGGCGAGAACGGCGTGCCGGTTTATCTGCGGGATGTTGCCCGAGTGCAGACCGGGCCTGAAATGCGGCGTGGTATTGCCGAGCTGAACGGCCAGGGCGAAGTCGCTGGCGGCGTGGTGATCCTGCGGTCGGGTAAAAATGCACGCGACGTTATCACGGCAGTGAGGGATAAACTTGAGACGCTGAAGGCCAGCCTGCCGGAAGGCGTTGAAATCGTGACCACCTACGATCGCAGCCAGCTCATCGACCGGGCGATTGATAACCTCAGTTCCAAACTTCTGGAAGAGTTTATCGTGGTGGCCATCGTCTGTGCCCTGTTCCTGTGGCACGTACGTTCTGCCCTGGTGGCGATTATCTCTCTGCCGCTTGGTCTGTGTATCGCCTTTATCGTCATGCACTTCCAGGGACTGAACGCCAATATCATGTCGCTGGGAGGGATAGCGATTGCCGTCGGTGCGATGGTGGATGCCGCCATTGTGATGATTGAGAATGCGCATAAGCGGCTTGAGGAGTGGGATCATCAGCATCCTGGTGAGCAGATTGACAACGCCACCCGCTGGAAGGTGATTACCGATGCCTCCGTTGAAGTGGGACCCGCACTGTTTATCAGCCTGCTGATCATCACCCTGTCCTTTATTCCTATCTTTACCCTGGAAGGTCAGGAAGGACGTCTGTTTGGCCCGCTGGCATTCACGAAAACGTACTCCATGGCGGGCGCGGCCGCGCTGGCCATCATCGTCATTCCGATTCTGATGGGATTCTGGATCCGGGGGAAAATTCCTGCAGAGACCAGTAACCCCCTGAACCGGGTACTGATCAAAGCGTATCATCCATTGCTGTTGCGGGTTCTCCACTGGCCAAAAACAACCCTGCTGGTTGCGGCCTTGTCCATTTTCACCGTTATCTGGCCGCTGAGCCAGGTGGGCGGTGAGTTTCTGCCGAAGATTAACGAGGGCGACCTGTTGTATATGCCGTCGACCCTGCCGGGTGTCTCTCCGGCTGAAGCTGCAGCGCTCCTGCAGACGACGGACAAGTTAATCAAAAGCGTTCCTGAAGTGGCCTCTGTATTTGGCAAGACCGGTAAAGCAGAGACCGCCACGGATTCCGCACCGCTCGAAATGGTTGAAACCACGATCCAGCTCAAACCTGAGGATCAGTGGCGTCCAGGCATGACGATTGACAAGATTATTGAAGAACTCGACAGGACCGTCCGTTTACCGGGGCTGGCAAACCTCTGGGTGCCGCCAATCCGTAACCGTATTGATATGCTCTCAACCGGGATCAAAAGCCCGATAGGTATCAAGGTGTCCGGAACGGTTCTGTCCGATATCGATGCAACGGCGCAGAGTATCGAAGCGGTCGCCAAAACCGTACCCGGCGTAGTGTCTGCTCTCGCAGAGCGACTGGAAGGCGGGCGCTACATTGATGTGGATATCAACCGGGAAAAAGCCTCCCGCTACGGAATGACGGTGGGCGATGTGCAGCTGTTCATCTCATCAGCCATCGGTGGGGCTATGGTGGGTGAGACGGTTGAAGGCGTGGCCCGGTACCCGATTAATATCCGCTATCCGCAGGATTACCGGAACAGCCCGCAGGCCCTGAAACAGATGCCGATCCTGACCCCGATGAAGCAGCAGATCACGCTGGGCGATGTTGCGGATATTAAGGTCGTTTCCGGGCCGACTATGCTGAAAACGGAAAATGCCCGTCCAGCCAGCTGGATTTACATTGACGCGCGCGGCAGGGATATGGTGTCGGTGGTTAATGACATTAAAACGGCGATCAGTCAGAAAGTGAAACTGAGACCGGGTACCAGCGTGTCATTCTCCGGACAGTTTGAACTGCTTGAGCATGCCAACAAGAAACTGAAGCTGATGGTGCCGATGACGGTGATGATCATCTTCATCCTGTTGTATCTGGCATTCCGCCGGGTTGATGAAGCCCTGCTGATCCTGATGAGCCTGCCGTTCGCCCTGGTTGGCGGGATATGGTTCCTGTACTGGCAGGGCTTCCATATGTCTGTCGCAACCGGAACGGGGTTTATCGCTCTGGCCGGGGTGGCAGCAGAGTTTGGCGTGGTCATGCTGATGTATCTGCGTCATGCCATTGAAGCGCACCCGGAATTGTCCCGTAAAGAGACGTTCACACCGGAAGGCCTTGATGAAGCCCTCTATCATGGTGCCGTACTGCGTGTCCGGCCGAAAGCCATGACCGTGGCGGTGATCATTGCGGGTCTGCTGCCAATACTCTGGGGAACCGGTGCAGGTTCAGAAGTCATGAGCCGTATCGCGGCACCCATGATTGGTGGGATGATCACGGCTCCGCTGCTGTCCCTGTTCATTATTCCTGCCGCCTACAAATTAATCTGGCTGCGCAGACATAAAAAAAGCGTGTCCTGAACCTGAAAGGGCACCCCCTGTGGGTGTCCTTCTTTACTGATTCACCCTGACGTCAGGGTTTAAATCGATAATATACAGAGGTGAGTATGAAAAAAGTGGTTCTGATGGCGCTGGCTCTCGGCCTTTCACTGCCCGCGATGGCGAGTGAAAAAGTGATTGATATGTACAAATCTGAAAACTGTGGCTGTTGTTCCCTGTGGGGCAAGGCGATGGAAAAAGACGGGTTTGAAGTACGAACTCACGTCATGAATGATCAGGCGCTGTCAGCCCTGAAAGAAAAGCATGCTATTCCTGCAGGACTGCGAAGTTGTCATACCGCGGTTGCCGGTAATTTGATCATTGAAGGCCATGTGCCTGCGACAACGATACATAAGGCAATGCAGTCTGGTTCAGGTATATACGGTCTCGCCACCCCCGGTATGCCAGCAGGAAGTCCTGGAATGGAGATGGGAGCCCGAAAAGAGGCTTACGATGTTATCGCATTCTCACCGGATGGAAGTAAAAAAGTCTTCCAGCGAATCGAATAGTCAGCGGAACGGCTGATAACGGGACGCCGGCAGCAGGCACTCTTATGCCGGCGGCATTCGTGGTAATCGCATCCATGACATACCCTGAAGACAGAAGATGCTTCGGTATGCATAAGGAGAGTTACTGTGAAAAATGACAATGCAGTGCAACACAACAACCAGACTGCTTCTGAGCAGACATTATCCCCGGACGAGGGCCACGTATTGCATAAGGTGAGAGATCCCGTGTGCGGGATGGACATCCTGCCCGACAGGGCGCACAGCAGCATTCGATACCAGGACCATCAACTTTATTTCTGCTCCGCCAGCTGTGAGAGTAAATTTAAAGCCCATCCCGATCGTTATCTTACCGAAGATGCCAGTGAACATTCCCATCACCATCACCACGATCATCACGAAGTCAGCCCTGATCAGATAAAACAGCCTCACCACCAGGCGGAGAAAGAGAATTCTGAAGGTGTGTGGACATGTCCGATGCACCCGGAGATACGCCGCAGTGGTCCCGGAAGCTGTCCTGTCTGTGGAATGGCACTGGAGCCGCTCGTAGCTACGGCATCCACGGGGCCAAGTGATGAACTTCGCGACATGACAAGACGCTTCTGGCTGGGGTTGTTGCTGGCGTTTCCGGTTCTGGTACTCGAAATGGGATCTCATCTGTTTCCCGCCTTGAGGAATACAGTACCGCCACAGTACAACACATGGCTGCAGCTGCTTCTGGCCTCTCCTGTCGTGTTGTGGTGTGGCTGGCCATTCTTCGCCCGGGCCGGAATGTCGTTACGTAACCGCTCCCTGAATATGTTTACCCTTGTTGCAATGGGCACCGGCGTAGCCTGGGTGTACAGCGTCATTGCAACCGTCTTCCCCTCCTGGTTTCCTGCATCGTTCAGAAACATGGATGGCCTGGTGGCCGTTTATTTTGAAGCCGCAGCAGTTATTACGGTGCTTGTTCTGCTGGGACAGGTTCTTGAGCTGCGGGCACGGGAACAAACCTCAGGTGCCATTACTGCACTACTGAATCTTGCCCCCAAAACCGCCAGGCGGCTGGATCATGACGGTCATGAAACGGATATTAATGCGGAAGATGTTCTGCCTGGCGATAAGCTCCGCATCAGACCAGGAGAGAGTATTCCGGTCGACGGTATTGTGATCGAAGGCAAAACAACCGTTGATGAATCGATGGTGACCGGGGAATCTATGCCGGTTACCAAAACGGAGGGTGACCCTGTCATCGGGGGGACCATTAATCAGACAGGGAGTCTCATCATCCGTGCAGAGAAAGTCGGTGATGAAACAATGCTCTCACGAATTGTTCAGATGGTCGCTGATGCACAGCGTTCGCGTGCCCCCATCCAGAGAATGGCTGACAGCGTTTCAGGCTGGTTTGTTCCTCTGGTGATACTTATCGCGGTTGTTGCTTTCGTGATCTGGTCTGTCTGGGGGCCCGAGCCCAGGATGGCGCACGGTCTCATTGCGGCTGTGTCGGTCCTGATTATTGCCTGTCCCTGCGCGCTGGGGCTGGCCACGCCGATGTCGATAATGGTGGGGGTGGGCAAAGGAGCCCAGGCCGGGGTGTTAATCAGGAATGCCGAAGCCCTTGAGCGTCTTGAAAAAGTGGACACGCTGGTTGTCGACAAAACAGGCACGCTCACGGAAGGTTCGCCTACGGTGACAGGGATTATCAGTCTCAATCCGGGTGGGGAAACATCTCTTTTGCGTGTAACAGCCGCAGTGGAAAAAGGCTCGCAGCATCCGCTGGGTATGGCAGTAGTTAAAGCAGCACAGGAAAAGGGGATCGCAATACCCGCAGTCACTCATTTCGATGCACCGTCGGGTAAAGGTGTCTCAGGCGATGTCGAAGGTCAACGGGTTGTTATTGGTAATGAACTGGCTATGCAGGAAAACAGTATCGTTATTGATAATCAAAAGGCCGTTGCGGATACGTTGCGGATGGAAGGCGCTACCGTTATCTATGTGGCCACAGACGGGGACCTTGCAGGCCTGATAGCTATCTCGGATCCCGTGAAAACAACCACGCCGGATGCGCTTAAAGCTTTGCGTCAGGCGGGGATCCGCATTGTTATGCTCACCGGGGATAACCAGCTTACTGCTGAAGCAGTCGCACGGAAACTGGGAATAGATGAGGTTGAAGCCGGAATTCTGCCGGATGGCAAAAAAGCAGTGATAACCCGACTGAAAGAGTCTGGCCATGTGGTTGCGATGGCCGGAGACGGTGTGAATGATGCCCCGGCGCTGGCAGCGGCTGACGTGGGTATAGCCATGGGAACGGGTACAGATGTGGCAATTGAAAGTGCCGGAGTCACCCTTCTCAAAGGCGACTTGATGATACTGAACAGGGCCCGTCATCTGTCAGAGATCACCATGAAAAATATCCGTCAGAATCTGTTTTTTGCATTTATCTACAACGCACTTGGCGTGCCTGTGGCTGCAGGTCTGCTTTATCCTGTGTATGGAATACTGCTGTCGCCAGTTATTGCGGCGGCGGCCATGGCTCTTTCCTCCGTCAGCGTCATTGTGAATGCGTTGCGTCTGAAAAGTGTCAGGCTCGGGAAATAACACTGAGTGAAGGGTCAGTTACGAACAGAAGGAGTCCAGTATGAAAAGTACCACCTATGCGCTTATTGCTGTCGCCGCGATCGCGGCATTTGCCCTCCTGCGCGAACACTGGTCACATGTGGCAGGTTACTGGCCATATCTGTTATTGCTGGTCTGCCCGCTAATGCATCTTTTCCACGGCCACGGAGGGCATGGAGATCATCAACATCACGGAAGTGAAAACGATAAAAAAAATTAATCCGGCAGACGGGGCCGCGTCGCGGTCCCGTTATCAGTCCAGGTATCGTTCGTAGTCTCTGGCATGCGCAAAGGCATGCTGTTCGAGTTTGTTATCAGCGGGTGCCGCTGCCCGGAACGCCAGAGAGTTAACAGGGTTGTTATTGATGACCAGCTCGTAATGCAGATGAGGACCGGATGAACGTCCGCTGTTACCGGATAACGCAATAGCACCTCCCCGTGTAACCCTGGCCCCTTTAGTAACGAGTATTTTATTGAGGTGGAGATAGCGAGTTTTAACACCGGCTTTTCCCGTTACTTCAACAAAATATCCCATGGTACTGTTGTATTCGGCCCGGGTGATTTTTCCGTCGATGACGCTGACTATTTTCGTGTTCATGGGCATGGAATAATCAATGCCATTATGGGGACTCACTTTTCCCGATACCGGGTTAAGTCTTGCAGGATTGAAAGGCGAACTGAGTCTTGCTGTGGCCGGTAACGGATAATCGAGACTGCCTTTCCCGGAAGTATCGGAAAGGTTATAGAACTTTTTATCTGATATACGATACGCCGTGTAATTAAATGAACCGGACGTAAATTTATAGGCCACGACACGTGATTTTCCCGCTTTCTTTTGCAGTACGAGTTTTAATGATTCATTTTTTTTCAAATGCCGCAGATTAAACCGGGAAGGCAAGGAGCGCTGAAGAGTAGCGATCTCGTTCGATTCCAGCCCCGAGCGGGTGGCTGAAAGGTAGGCATTTTCTTTTACGACATCGGTAGAATACATTTACTGGAATTCGCCGTTAGCATGAACACTGCGGCGTATGCTAGGGGTTTTCAGGAGGCGTGTCATCTGTCAGTTAATCGGGAGCACCGTTGATGGTCGTCATTTTTGTAACATATCTTGTTTCCCGTTTGCTCCTGAAGCTCTGGGAACTGTATGACCAGCCCGACGGTGATGATTAACGGGACTGAAACAGGTTACGGCAGAGCAATATGGGGCTCATGTCCTGCTACGTAACCCGTCAGTAAAGCCCTGCTGCGCACCTGACGCTAAGCACTAACCCGCCTGCAGTTACCTGGTCGAATACAGCCCGCGAAGCTTTCTTGCCTGCGTCTGATGTGCTTCCGCACCGGCATTATTGACCTGCTCATGCACGAGAGCGGCTTTTTCTCCGGCATTCAGTTCGTTAAAAGAAGAAGACGAGGTCTTTGAATTTGCATCACTGCCGGACAGCATTTTTTTATGTTCCTCAATCATTTTCTGATGCGCATAGGACGCGCTGTTGTTCATAAATGAATGAGCAACAATGGCCCTTTCATGTTCATTCATTTCAGAGAATGAGGGCGTGTTGTTTTTATTAACCCTGTCCGGTAAGTTTTCATGCGTCGAGGAATTCACATGACTGACGGCTGAGGCATTATTAACAAATCGATGTGCTTCATGGGCAATATCACTGGACTGAGCAAAAGCTGCCCCACAAAATAAAGCTGTAAACGCAGTGGTCGTGATTAATATATTCATGTGTAATTACCTTCTGAGGTAAATAAAAGATGTCCTTATGATCATATATAAAAATAATCAACCTGTGGGGAAGATGACGTAAATGTAATACAGCTATGTACATTACACGATTGTAATGAATTTGTTTCTTAAGGTGTGCTAGATTCATTTCATTGTAAGTGGATGAACCAGTAATTTAATTTAAATCGGTTCTCGAATTCTGTCAGTAACCATACTTTAAATAAGGGAATGCGCATGCTGTTGAAAACGTCTCGACGAACTTTCCTGAAGGGGTTAACCCTCTCTGGCGTAGCCGGAAGTCTTGGCGTATGGAGTTTCAATGCGCGTTCCAGTCTGAGCCTGCCAGTTGCCGCATCCCTGCAGGGTACTCAGTTTGACCTGACCATTGGTGAAACGGCCGTCAATATCACGGGCAGTGAGCGTCAGGCCAAAACAATCAATGGAGGCCTGCCGGGGCCCGTTCTTCGCTGGAAAGAAGGTGACACCATTACCCTGAAGGTCAAAAACCGTCTTAATGAACAGACGTCCATTCACTGGCACGGCATTATTCTTCCGGCCAATATGGATGGTGTTCCGGGGCTGAGTTTTATGGGCATAGAGCCTGATGATACCTACGTTTACACCTTTAAGGTTAAGCAGAACGGGACTTACTGGTACCACAGCCATTCCGGTCTGCAGGAACAGGAGGGGGTATACGGTGCCATTATCATCGATGCCAGGGAGCCAGAACCGTTTGCTTACGATCGTGAGCATGTGGTCATGTTGTCTGACTGGACCGATGAAAATCCTCACAGCCTGCTGAAAAAATTAAAAAAACAGTCGGATTACTACAATTTCAATAAACCAACCGTTGGCTCTTTTTTCCGCGACGTGAATACCAGGGGGCTGTCAGCCACCATTGCCGATCGGAAAATGTGGGCTGAAATGAAAATGAATCCGACTGACCTCGCGGATGTCAGTGGCTACACCTACACCTATCTCATGAACGGGCAGGCCCCGCTGAAAAACTGGACCGGACTGTTCCGTCCCGGTGAAAAGATACGCTTACGGTTTATCAACGGCTCGGCAATGACCTATTTCGATATCCGTATCCCCGGGCTGAAAATGACGGTCGTGGCTGCAGATGGCCAGTATGTAAACCCGGTTACCGTTGACGAATTCAGGATTGCCGTTGCCGAAACCTATGATGTCATTGTGGAGCCTCAGGGTGAGGCCTATACCATCTTCGCACAATCCATGGACAGGACCGGTTACGCTCGAGGGACACTGGCCACGAGAGAGGGGTTAAGTGCTGCCGTTCCCCCCCTCGATCCCCGTCCTCTGTTGACCATGGAAGATATGGGTATGGGGGGAATGGGACATGATATGGCAGGAATGGACCACAGCCAGATGGGAGGCATGGATAACAGCGGAGAGATGATGTCTATGGACGGTGCTGACCTTCCGGATAGCGGGACATCCTCCGCGCCCATGGATCACAGCAGCATGGCCGGTATGGATCATTCCCGGATGGCCGGAATGCCGGGTATGCAAAGTCATCCTGCGTCAGAAACGGATAACCCACTGGTTGATATGCAGGCGATGAGCGTCTCTCCGAAATTAAATGATCCGGGTATTGGTCTTCGAAATAACGGAAGAAAGGTTCTCACGTACGCGGATTTGAAAAGCCGCTTTGAGGATCCTGACGGACGTGAACCTGGCCGTACCATAGAACTGCATTTAACCGGCCACATGGAAAAGTTTGCCTGGTCATTTAACGGAATCAAGTTTTCAGATGCCGCACCGGTGCTGCTGAAATACGGTGAGCGGCTCAGGATCACGCTGATCAACGATACCATGATGACTCACCCCATTCACCTGCATGGTATGTGGAGCGATCTGGAAGATGAAAACGGTAATTTCATGGTTCGTAAACACACAATAGATGTTCCCCCTGGTACAAAACGCAGTTACAGAGTGACAGCAGATGCGCTTGGCCGCTGGGCGTATCACTGCCATTTGCTCTATCACATGGAAATGGGAATGTTTCGTGAAGTCCGGGTGGAGGAATGATGCGAATGAAGAGAAATTTGAAGGCCATACCTGTTCTGGTCGCCGGTTTGTTTACCTCACAGCTTTCTATTGCGGCGGGCTCCGTCTCTGCAGATCCCCACGCCGGGCACGACATGTCTGCCATGCAGATGCCAGCAGATGAGAATTTCACTGAGATGACGTCAATGGAGCCCATTGTAACTGAGAGCAGAACGCCAATTCCGCCTGTTACCGATGCCGACCGGAAGGCTGCATTCGGCAATTTACAGGGGCATGCGATTCACGACAGTGCGATTAATTATCTGGTTCTGCTGGATCAACTGGAATGGCAACGGTCGGATAACACCAACAATTTCAGCTGGAGTGTTAACAGCTGGATTGGAGGCGACACAGATCGGATTTGGCTAAAGAGTGAAGGTGAACGAAGCAATGGGGAAACGGAGGCGGCTGAAGCGCAGTTACTCTGGGGACATGCGGTTGGCCCATGGTGGGATTTGGTTGCGGGTGTCAGGCAGGATTTCAGACCTGCTTCTGCCCGGACCTGGGCTGCTGTCGGTTTTCAGGGGCTGGCACTCTATAATTTTGAGTCTGAAATTACGGGTTTTGTCAGTAATGGCGGAAAAGCAGCCCTTCGTCTGGGAGGAGAATACGACGTTTTACTGACTAACCGGCTCATACTCCAGCCATCCTATGAGGTGAATTTCTACAGTCAGGATGATGAATCGCGGGGTCGCGGCAGGGGACTGACTGACACAGAGCTGGGGCTCCGGCTGCGCTATGAAATACGCCGTGAGTTTGCACCCTATATAGGCGTTTCCTGGAATCAACTTTACGGGAAAACATCCGATATGGCGAAAAGAGAAGGTGAGAAAGACCATCAGGTAGTATTCCTGGCGGGAGCCAGAATCTGGTTTTAACGCACTGATATAAAACACTCAACTAAACAGGTAAATAAAATGTCGATTTTAAATAAAGCCATTCTTACAGGTGGCCTCGTTATGGGCGTTGCTTTCTCTGCTATGGCCCATCCGGAATTAAAAAGCTCTGTGCCACAGGCTGATTCAGCCGTAGCGGCCCCGGAAAAGATTCAGCTTAATTTCTCGGAAAATCTGACCGTGAAATTCTCAGGTGCAAAATTAACGATGACGGGTATGAAAGGCATGTCATCACATTCTCCGATGCCGGTCGCGGCAAAAGTGGCGCCAGGCGCTGACCCTAAATCGATGGTCATTATTCCGCGAGAGCCTTTACCCGCTGGCACTTATCGTGTTGACTGGCGCGCGGTTTCTTCAGATACGCACCCTATTACCGGTAATTACACCTTTACAGTGAAGTAATATTATGAACGACCTGATTATGATTGTTATTCGTTTTCTTCTTTATCTGGATTTGATGGTAATATTTGGATTGCCATTTTTTCAGATATATGGAATAAGCGGTGTCAGATATGAAACCTATAACCTGACTAATTTCAGGTCGTTTATAACCTTTGCTGTTGTTACAGGCATCATTCTTACTGGCATTAATATGCTCCTGGTATCTAATGCCATGAGTGGAGTAACTGACCTCAGAGAATTATCCATCCATGTTATCGAGATGGTGATAGAAGAAACTGATGTGGGTATTAGCTGGATTGTCAGGCTCTGTGCCCTGTTTACCACACTCGGTGCTTTGTTCCTTTACACTAATAAGAGAGTATTGTCCTGCCTGCTGATGACGATGAGTGGGGGCGTGGCGCTGGCTACACTTGCCTGGGGAGGACACGCCGTTATGCATGACGGTCTGCATTACTATCTCCATTTACTGAGCGATCTGACCCATCTCGGCGCTGCAGGTGCCTGGACAGGTGCTCTGGTTGCATTTGCTATCCTGCTGATGCGCAGAAACGAGCATAATGCACAGAGCGTCATTGTGATATCTGACTCCCTGGCAAAATTTGCCACGGCAGGAACGGTGATTGTTGTAGCCCTGATCCTGAGTGCGCTGGTCAACTATCTGTATATTGCTGAGGGTAACTTAACTCCCTTATTCAACAGTTCCTGGGGGAGGATATTGCTTGCCAAGACGGCTCTGTTTGTTCTGATGCTTCTTCTGGCTGCAGCAAACCGGTTTCACCTGGGTCCCCGGCTTGAAGTTATGGTCAGGGAAGGGAATTATGATCGCAGCGTTGCCCTGATGCGAAACAGCATCCTGACAGAATTCGTTGTTGCGATTATCATTCTGGGCGCCGTAGCGTGGCTCGGAATGCTTGCTCCGTCTCAGGTCAGCTAGGGGACAGCCAAAGCTCATGCGTGAGATTTTTACTTTCATATCAGCGAGTTGACCATGCAGCGTATTTTAATCGTTGAAGACGAACAAAAAACAGGTCGTTACCTGCAGCAGGGACTGGTTGAGGAAGGCTATCAGGCCGATCTCTTTAATAATGGCCGCGATGGTCTCGGGGCCGCGTCGAAGGGACAGTATGATTTGATAATACTGGACGTGATGCTGCCTTTCCTCGACGGGTGGCAAATCATCAGCGCACTGAGGGAGTCCGGGCACGAAGAACCGGTCCTGTTTTTAACCGCAAAGGACAACGTGCGGGACAAAGTGAAAGGACTGGAGCTTGGCGCAGATGACTACCTGATTAAGCCCTTTGATTTTACGGAGCTGGTTGCACGTGTAAGAACCCTACTGCGCCGGGCACGCTCGCAGGCCGCAACAGTCTGCACCATCGCCGATATGACCGTTGATATGGTGCGCCGGACCGTGATCCGTTCGGGGAAGAAGATCCATCTCACCGGTAAAGAATACGTTCTGCTTGAGTTGCTGCTGCAACGCACCGGAGAAGTGTTACCCAGGAGTCTTATCTCGTCCCTGGTCTGGAACATGAATTTTGACAGTGATACGAATGTGATTGATGTCGCCGTGAGACGTCTGAGAAGTAAAATTGATGATGACTTTGAGCCAAAACTGATCCATACCGTTCGCGGTGCCGGATATGTCCTGGAGATCAGAGAAGAGTGAGGTTCAAAATTTCCCTGACCACACGCCTGAGCCTGATTTTTTCTGCGGTGATGCTTACGGTATGGTGGTTATCAAGTTTTATCCTGATTAGCACCCTTAATGGCTATTTCGATAATCAGGACCGCGATTTTCTGACAGGTAAACTTCAGCTCACCGAAGAGTTTCTTAAAACAGAGACGTTCCGGAACAAAACGGATATTAAGTCATTATCAGAAAAAATAAACGATGCGATGGTAGGGCACAATGGTTTATTCATTTCTATAAAAAACATGGAAAATGAAAAAATTGTTGAACTCTATGCCAAAAATTCTGTTGTTCCAGCGGTCCTGCTTAATAAGTCGGGTGATATTCTCGACTATATGATCCAGACGGAAGAAAATAACACCGTGTACCGCAGTATCTCGCGGCGGGTTGCCGTGACGCCGGAACAGGGTAAAAGCAAACATGTCATCATTACGGTTGCCACGGATACTGGGTATCACACCCTGTTTATGGACAAACTCAGTACCTGGCTGTTCTGGTTCAATATCGGTCTGGTCTTTATTTCTGTTTTTCTGGGCTGGCTGACCACACGTATTGGTCTGAAACCGTTACGGGAAATGACCAGTCTGGCTTCCTCCATGACTGTACACAGCCTGGATCAGCGTCTAAATCCCGATCTGGCTCCGCCGGAAATCTCTGAGACCATGCAGGAGTTCAATAATATGTTTGATCGCCTGGAGGGGGCATTCCGGAAACTGTCAGATTTCTCGTCTGACATCGCGCATGAGCTGCGCACACCAGTCAGTAATCTGATGATGCAGACGCAGTTTGCACTGGCTAAGGAAAGGGATGTTTCGCATTACCGCGAAATTTTATTCGCTAACCTGGAAGAACTGAAAAGGTTGTCACGAATGACCAGTGACATGCTTTTTCTGGCACGTTCAGAGCATGGTCTGCTGCGGCTGGATAAACATGATGTGGATCTGGCAGCCGAACTGAATGAATTACGTGAGTTGTTCGACCCCCTGGCAGACGAAACAGGAAAGACAATCACGGTTGAAGGAGAGGGCGTTGTTGCCGGAGACAGCGATATGCTCCGACGTGCTTTCAGTAACCTGCTTTCCAATGCAATCAAGTATTCTCCCGATAACACCTGTACAGCGATACACCTTGAGCGTGACAGTGACTGTGTGAACGTGATGATTACGAATACGATATCCGGCCAGGTTCCCGCTAATCTGGAACGTTTGTTTGACCGGTTCTATCGCGCAGACTCATCAAGGTTCTACAACACGGAAGGCGCGGGGCTGGGATTATCAATTACAAGGTCGATCATTCATGCTCACGGCGGCGAGCTGTCAGCAGAACAGCAGGGGCGGGAAATTGTGTTCAGTGTGCGTCTGTTAATGGATTAATACCGTTATTCAGGAGAAACCCGGAAGGTGACAAAAATGTCATCGTTCAGTCACGCGATAAACAGAGGCGGTTTTTTATAATCAGCCATAAATCAGGACAGCGTGATAATTCAATCGCCCGGTTCCTGGCGTGATGATCAACCAGCCCTGAGATCAAATGCTTTCTCTGTTATAAGCATTGATTGTTCGGGTATGAAAACACCGGAGACCCAACCATGAAAAAGATCCTTGTATCCTTTATTGCCATGATGGCTGTCGCTTCATCTGCCTGGGCTGCAGAGACAATGAACATGCATGACCAGGTAAATAATGCCCAGGCGCCTGCCCATCAGATGCAATCATCCGCTGAAAAAAGTGCAGTTCAGGGGGAGAGCATGAAAATGATGGATATGAGCGGTCACGATCAGGCCGCAATGTCCCATGAAATGATGCAAAACGGCAATTCTGCTGCCCATCAGGACATGGCTGAAATGCATAAAAAAATGATGAAATCCAAGCCAGCAGCTTCTAACGAAACAGCAAAATCATTTTCCGAAATGAACGAGCATGAGAAAGCCGCTGTTATGCATGAGAAGGCGAATAATGGTCAATCTTCCGTTATTCATCAGCAGCAGGCTGAAAAGCATCGCAGCCAGATCACCCAGAATTAACCCGCAGCTCCACTTGTCAGACCCTCATTTGACGCCGAAGTCACTGGCTTACGCTCCCGTCCGGGAGCGTTTTTTTCCCATATATCAAACTTTAACTCTGAAGAGGTGGAAGTATCTGACCAACACTGTCACGTAACGCCAGATAACTACAAAAACACCTTTTTCCTCCTGTAAATTGCAGTTCCTGCAAGAACATCAAGGCATAATGTTGGAACAGCGTGTGATACACACTTAGTATCATGTTTTGTATGTGTTTTTTTTAAAAGTTTACAACTTTAAAGTCTTTTTCAGGTTAAAGGATACAACTTTAATGTCTCTACACAACTGATCGTGGTTGCCATACTGGGGACGTCTCAGAAAACGGAAAATAAAGCACGTTAAGCCCATTGCAGACTCTAGATATTGACGAGTACGTCGGGTTTTCTCTTGTTTGAGTTGCCTCTTGTGGTAAGATAGTAATCAATTACTATCTTACCAGGAGTGCTCGTGGACACCCATCCAAAGCATCTGCCGGCCGATGAACGTCGTGCCGTAACTGTCGAGTCCGTCGTGGCGCTTGCCGGTTCACAAAACCCAAGCGAGATAACCACTGCGGCTATCGCTAAACACATGAACTTGACCCAGGGTGCGCTGTTTCGGCACTTCCCGAACAAGGAAGCCATTTGGCAGGCGGTCATGGAGTGGGTAGCAGAGCGCCTATTAGCCAGAATCGATCGATCCGCACAAGGAATCGAGTCGCCCTTGGCAGCCATGGAGGCGATGTTCATGAGTCATATCGAATTCGTAGCTGAGCACCCAGGCGTGCCAAGAATGATGTTTGGTGAGCTTCAGCGTGCCGAATCGACACCGGCCAAGCGCATGGTGCAAACCTTGATTCAGCGCTACGGCGAACGTTTGCATCGTCTCATCGAGAAAGGCAAGGCCAGCGGCGAGTTGTCTCCCTCGCTTGACAACGAGGCGGCGGCAACGCTGTTCATTGGCACGATCCAGGGCTTGGTCATGCAATCGCTGTTGGCGGGTGATGTGGGACGTATGCACCGCGATGCGCCGCGCGTCTTTGCAATTTATCGGCGTGGCATAAGGAGTGCGCAATGAAAAAGTTACCCTTGCAAGGCCGCACCCTGGCACTGCTTGCCGTCATCATTCCTTTGCTGGTGCTTTTTATTTATGTCGGTCTGCGATCAGGGCCGCTCGCCCCGGTCGCTGTGACGGTGGCAAGCGTGGAATCACAGGCTATCACACCGGCGCTGTTCGGCATCGGCACGGTGGAGGCGCGCTACACCTACAAGATCGGACCGACGTTTGCCGGGCGCGTCAAACGCCTGGAGGTGCATGTAGGCGACCAGGTCAAGGCCGGACAGGTGCTCGGCGAGATGGAGCCGGTCGACCTTGATGATCGGGTGCGCTCACAGGAGTCTGTATTCAAGCGGGCGGAAGCGGCTTTGCGCGAGGCAGAAGCCCGGCAAGCCTACGCGCAAACCCAGGCGCGCCGCTATGAGCAATTGTTTGCGGTGCGCTCGACCAGCGAGGAAATCGTCACCACCAAGCGGCAGGAACTGCAGATCGCCGATGCCGCCCTATCCGCCGCTCGGGAAGATATTGCCCGGGCACGCTCCGACCGCGAAGCACTCGTCGCGCAGCGGAGCAATCTGCGCCTGATCGCGCCGGTCGACGGTGTAGTCGCCGTGCGCGATGCCGATCCCGGCACGACCATCGTCGCGGGCCAGGCCGTGGTGGAAGTGATCGACCCCAAGAGTTTGTGGATCAATGTGCGCTTCGACCAGATCAGCGCATCGGGGCTGGCTGGGGGGCTGCCGGCTCATATCGTCCTGCGTTCGCGTGGTGGCCAGACCTTGAAAGGTCGCGTGCTGCGGGTGGAACCCAAGGCCGACGCGGTAACCGAGGAAACGCTTGCCAAGGTGACATTCGATAACAAACCAGAACCTTTGCCACCAGTGGGTGAACTGGCCGAAGTCACGGTTGACTTGCCGGCGCTCCCGGCCGCTCCACTGATCCCCAACGCTGCCGTCCAGCGTGAAGGCGATAAAGTTGGTGTCTGGCAAATCGTGGATGGTGATCTGCATTTCTCCCCGGTCAAGCTCGGCACTTCCGACCTCAATGGTTACGTGCAGGTGCGCGAAGGGCTCAAGAATGGGGACCAGGTTGTGACCTATAGCGAAAAGGCACTGACGGCGCGCAGCCGCATCCATGTGGTCGAGCATATCCCGGGAGTTTCACGATGATCAGCCTGGCCGGCCGCGACATTCTCCATGCCTGGGGGAAATTCGTCTTCACCGGCATCGGTCTGGGTCTGCTGATCGGCGTCACCCTAGTCATGGCTGGGGTGTACCGAGGCATGGTGGACGACGGCAAGGCGTTGCTCGACAACAGTGGCGCTGACCTTTGGGTGGTGCAAAAGGATACTCTGGGTCCTTATGCGGAGTCGTCCAGCCTCAACGATGACGTGTATCGCGCCATTCTCGCCATGCCGGGAGTCTCACAGGCTGCGAACGCGACCTACCTGACCATGCAGGTACGCAAGGGCGAGAGTGATGTACGCACCATGGTGGTCGGCATCGCGCCCGGTGCGTTGGGGGCTACACCCGGATGGCCTCCTTATCTCGTCGCTGGACGCCAGATCACGCGCGGTCACTACGAGGCTGTGGCCGACATCGCCACCGGCTTCAAACTGGGAGATCGTCTTGCCATTCGCCGCAATCATTACAACGTCGTGGGGCTGACACGGCGCATGGTGTCGTCCAGCGGCGACCCGATGGTATTCATTCCGCTCAAAGATGCCCAGGAGGCCCAGTTCCTCAAGGACAACGATGCCATCTGGCAAAGCCGGCGTCGCACCGAAGCCAACCCGGTCTTCAATCGACCCGGTGATCCAGGTTTGCTGGATGCCGTGATTGCTTCACAGAGCAGCAACGCGTTCGTCAATGCCGTGCTGGTCACTCTGAAACCTGGTCATGCGCCGGACGAGGTTGCCGAATCCATCCAGCGCTGGAAGCGTTTGACGGTCTACACCCGGGCACAGATGGAAGACATCCTCGTCGGCAAGCTGATCGCCACCTCGGCCAAGCAGATCGGCATGTTCCTTGTGATTCTGGCCATCGTTAGCGCGGCCATCGTTGCCTTCATCATCTATTCGCTGACGATGGACAAAATCCGTGAGATCGCGGTGTTGAAGCTCATCGGCACACGCAACCGAACCATCGCCGCGATGATCATGCAGCAGGCGCTCGCCCTGGGCGTGATTGGCTTCGTGGTCGGCAAGATCACAGCCACCTTTTCAGCACCGGCTTTTCCAAAATATGTCCTGCTCACGCCAATGGATTCTGTCGCCGGTTTTTTTGCCGTGCTCGTGATCTGCGTTCTAGCTAGCCTCGTCGCCATTCGCATAGCACTCAAGGTCGATCCGGCCGAAGCCATTGGAGGTTGAGATGAGTAGCAAAGGGATACACATCGAAAGTTTAAGCAAGCGGTATGGCGATGGTGACACCGCTGTCTTTGCCTTGAGAGACGTGAATATGCATGTTGCGCCTGGTGAAGTGGTGGGACTGATCGGCCCTTCCGGGTCCGGCAAGAGCACGCTGCTCAAGTGTCTGGGTGCGGTGATCGAACCGACCGCCGGTCGCATGACGCTGGGCGATGAAGTGATCTACGCCGATGGCTGGAAAGTCCGCGACCTGCGCGCCTTACGGCGTGACAAGATCGGTTTCGTTTTCCAGGCGCCGTACCTGATTCCGTTTCTCGATGTCACCGACAACGTGGCGCTGCTGCCGATGCTTGCAGGCGTCGCGAATGGAGAGTCGCGCGCGAAGGCACTGGAATTGCTCACAGCGCTTGATGTGCAACACCGAGCTCGCGCAATGCCCTCGCAACTCTCCGGTGGCGAGCAGCAACGGGTCGCCATCGCGCGCGGACTGGTCAATCGTCCGCCGGTGATCCTGGCCGATGAACCCACTGCGCCGCTGGATTCCGAGCGCGCCATGGCTGTAATCCGCATCCTCAACGACATGGCCCGGAAGTTCGAGACCGCCATCATCGTCGTCACCCATGACGAAAAGATCATCCCCACATTCAAGCGCATCTACCACATCCGCGACGGCGTGACCCATGAGGAAGCTGGCGAAGGGCGGGAGTTCGAATGAGAGAACGATTGAATTACAGGAGAATTTCATGACCCACCGCAAACACAGCCACGCATTTGGAACTATCACCCTGACCGTTACGGCCTGCCTGCTTTTATGGGGTTTTCAGTTGCCAGCTTGGGCTGGTGACGCTACCCAGGTTGAGCCACTGGCGCTACGCAAGATCATGCAGGAACTCGGGCGCAACATGCAGGCTATTACCGGTGCGATTTCGCAGGAGGAATGGGTTCAGGTCGTTCAGCTCGCCCCAAAAGTTGCTGCACACCCCGAGCCACCGCTTACTGAAAAAATGCGCATCCTTGCTTACCTCGGCGCTGATGCGACCAAGTTCAGAAACTTTGACGCGCAGACTCACGAGGCGGCGCTGGCCATGAAGCTGGCTGCTGCGAGCAGCGACGGCAAGGCGGTGATCCAATCATTCGCCCTATCTGTCCCCGCTGGGGTGGGAGCATATCAACCTGACCGGCGATTACCTATGGCGCAGCAGTGCCAAGGTCGGTGCGGGGAAGTTCAGGCCATTGCGACCGCTGCCACCGGCTTAGCGTGCTTTATTT
>NZ_JAOWHW010000123.1:0-20426 GCF_030332425.1 Citrobacter sp. Cpo142 | reverse complement strand
CGGCGTTGGTCATCGTGATACCGTCGCCGCCGACAGGTGCGGTCTGATTGAATATCACCAGGTCAATCGTCGCCGTTCCGCCCACGTCGTCCCGCCCTGTGTAGGAAATATCGCGAACGATGATGTTGCCGCCATCAAACCCCACCGACACATTCGGGTTATCCCATTTACCAAAAGGAATACCACTCACCGGAAGCGCAGCACTGCCGTTAACCGTAATGCGTCCGGAATAAGCGCAGGTCATCAGCGCGGCCTGATTGGATATGGCGGTGAAGTCAGTCGAGTTTGAAACAAACAGCCCTTCGTTATACGTCGCCGCAGGCAGCAGCTCCATGACGTAACCAGACCAGTCAGGGACAAGACTTTTCCCGCCGATGGTCTCAGCCCCGATAATTACTCCGGAATCACCGTTTCGGGTGACGCTGGTCATAATGGCCACATCAAATTCAGCATAGGAATAGATGTAAATGGGGTTTGTTGGCACAACGATAGCCTGTGAGCCAGGAACAAGCGGTGTATTGACAGGGTACTGCATGAACTGGGATGACCAGCCCGAGAACGATGTGCAAAAACTGGGGGCACGCAGCCCCGCAGTAATCGCCATTACCGGACGGCCATCGTTGTAATTAATAAATATCCCTTCCGGCATGATTACCCCCTCCACGTCCCAATCTGAATATTCCCACCATTTGTCAGATTAACGAGAAGTCCATAACCATCAATTATGACTTTGTTATTTATCCCGTTAAAAGAGAAATTCCCGCTGTCAGCATAGAGTTTCCCATGCAATTCAGCGTTTCCATTTTTATCAATGCGCCAGCCAGCTGAGCCTGAAACAAAGTTATTCGACTGGATAAAATTACCAATCTTGGCATTGGTAATGCTGCCATCCTGAATAAACGCATCGCTGATAAACACCTGACCGTTGATAACGGCAAACGGAGAATATTGTGTATTGCCACTGCCACTCATCAGGACGAACTGATTGGCGTTAAATCCGACTCGGGTGACTACTGGCTTGCCCGCCTCCGCCAGAACCGCAATTGATATACCGGCACTGTAAAAAATACCGTTGATGCGCACTCCGGCTTTCAGGGTATGAATGGCCGTAGCGCTTGTAGCGTCAACGGTGGCGGTGAGCTTATCCTCAAGCGAAGCGGTTACATCTTTAATCTGCGCCTGCACTTGCGTGGACATTTCAGCCATGGCCTGATTCACATCGGCGATGGTCGTTTTGACCACCAGAATATCCGTGCGCACCTCGCCGTACTGCGCCCACTGATGTTCCACGGTGGCATGGTCGGCCAGCGCGTTCTGCAATGCGGCTTCGAGATTGGTATTAATGTCGCTTGTCAGGCGGTCGCCGTCGGCAGACGTCAGGAAATCATCAGCAATATCGCCCAGGTAGTCATCAGCATTCGCGTTGGATTCACCACGAACCCAGTCGGTCCAGCCTGATTCATTACCCGTTCTGTCTACCAGCTGCGCGCGGTACCAGAATTCCTGCCCCGCCTTCAGCCCCAGTTGGGTGTATTCGGCAGATGGATAAGGCACATCCGACAGCAAAAGAGGATTAGAGAAATCACTGTTCGCAGTGTACTGAATTTCCGTTTTCAGCGTGTCCCCGGTATTAGCCGGGAATCCCCAGTTCAGGCGAATCCCCCAGTTGATCGGCGTTGTCGCAAAGCCGACAGGTTTCGGCGGATTTCCCACCTTGCCCGTTAGCGTTTTCTCTTCGGAGTAGCCCCAGCCAGAGGAAATTTCAGCGGCATTAATGGCACGCACACGCACGAGGTAGCGCCCTGCATAAATACCAGAAACATCGAATGACGTGGTGGAGCTGCGCGGCAAGTTTACCCAGTTACCATCATTGCGGCGCCACTGTGCCTCGTAGACGATAGCATTCTGCGCCTGGTCCCAGCTCACACGCATGGTTTCGACGCTGATATTCTGCTGCACCACTGAAAACGAGTTGATCACAATGTTAGCCGGCGGCGACTGGTTACCCGGCGGGATCACACTCACCGGCCGCTGGTCAATGATGGCTCCGGTATCGATACGGGCATATTTATCCGGGTCATGCCATGCGCCGGTAATTGAGAAAGTGCCATCATCATTATCGGAGACGCTGACAACTCGATACTGCTGGGCGTAGAGCTCGTCTGACTCAACCACCCATACAGCTTCGGCCTGTGGTGTCTCACTGTATGCCGTGGTGACTGTGACTGATTCCCCGTTAACCGCCTGAATAGTCCTGCTCTGTGACGCACCGGAGGGAAGATTGATAATAAGGCGATCGCCTGCTGCTGCATCAGCTACGCGGTCAAGTTTTATCACGCGACCGTTAACAGCACTGATGCGGCCACCCATAACTTTGCCGGACAGAAGCTCGTCTGACACGGCGATGATGTATCCCGGCTGCGGAATGTTTCCGTCCAGGCCAACATCAAACGAAACAACACGATCCTTATTGTTGGTGAGAATACCCCAGCGCCCCTTTCGGTTCGCTTCTGATTGACGGGTACAACCGATGGCTGTCATTTCCAGCTGATTAAATCCGTACCGGGCCACCAGAGGCTGCTCAAATACCGGCTCCATCGCATCCGCATAAGCGTTACCCGGATCAGACCAGGAAACCAGCGCGGTGGTATACCGCGTTTTTGTCGTGCTGCTGGAATAGGTAAAGCGTCCGTCGATAACGTTAGCGCGGGTGTAAGCGTAATCCACATCTCTCGGCATATCGGCAAGCGCAACAATCTGATCGCCGCCCCAGTACGTCATACCCCGGAATATAGCCGCAAAGTCACGCAGCACAGTGTAAGCGTCATTCCTGTCCTGAACATAGACGTTACAGGTATAGCGTGGCTCTGTCCCGCTTCCACCCTTTCCATCCGGTACCGGCTGATCGCAATATTGCGATACCTGGTACAACGTCCATTTATCGATGTTGGCTGCACTCAGGCGATTACCCAGACCAAAGCGATCGGTAATAACCAGATCGTAAAATATCCACGCCGGGTTATCGGTCCAGGCCCACTTAAACGCGCCCTGCCATGTACCACTATAAGTCCGCGTATCGGGGTCATAGTTATCAGGCACGCGGATCACTCGGCCACGTGGTTCACAGGATATCTGTGGAATCGAACCATTGAACTGACTTGAGTCGAATTCGATGTACAGCAGCGCGGTGTTCGGATAGCGCAGCTTGGCATCAATCACCTCCGTGAAGCTTTGCAGCGTCATCGTGTCGCCGATCTTGGCGCTGTTTGCGTCAGCGGTAATCTTACGCAGTCGGATTGTCCAGGTGCTGCCAGCCTGCGGTAAATCAATACGGTGGCTGCGCTCATAACCAGACGTCGTTTTGCCGGTTACGCTGGTATTAAGAACGGTTTGCCAGGTCCCACCATCAGTTTGCAGGTCTATTGCATAATTGATGGAATACCCTACCAGATCGCCGTTGTCCTCTTGCTTAAACAGAGAAGGCCATTTCAGTCGCAGGCGAACGGCTGATAGTTGGGTGTTGGTGAAAGTACGCGTCCAGGCTGTTGCGCTTGATACTTCAGTTCCAACGTTGATTTCGTTTTCGGTACCGGGAATGCCCTGAATGTAATTTTGTGCCTGAGTTCCCGCGCGAAATTCCCACGTCACGCCGCTAAAGTTTTTGGTGCCATCGGAGTTTTCCAACGCCGTGCCGTCCAGGTAGATATTTTTTCCGGTTAATTGCCCTGCAAATTCCCCTTCCCCAAGCGCAACGAGGATTTTGGCCTTCGCTACAGATTGCAGATCATCAGGCTGTTCGGTAGGGGTTCGTGAACTGGAACTGCCGCCCTTGCGGCCTTTAATCGGGGTTGCTGTAGCCATATTGCGCCCATAAAAAAAGCCACCATAAGGTAGCCTGAAAGGAAGATTATTTTGTTATTGCTGGTCTTCGACGTATATACCAGCAGAGATGATCGCCCCGCCAATGCGTCTGCGACCATAAAGCAGCGGGACCGGATAACCTTGTGCGGCAGTATTTGTCACCCCACCGAAAGCATATGAAGCGTGGTTATCTGCACTTTGCTTACTGGCAAGACCTGACGGTTGAGGTGAGAGCATCTGAACAACGCCGCCAAGTGCCATTGCCGCACCAATTTTCATCATAGGCACGCCAACAGCGCCGCCCCCAAAATATGTTGCTACAGCACCAACTACAACTAAAGCTGCTCCCAATATGGTTTGTAACACGCCAGCTTTTTTACTGCCTATAACGACAGGAATAATGCGAATAACCTCACCTGAAACAGGATATCCAAGATCAGATTCACTCAGATTTTTTTTACCTTTGAACACCGCATAAGTAAGACCACGCAGCTTACTTGAATTCAGAAACTTTTCGAATCCATTAATTGTACAGCATAGGGCTCTTACTGCTTCGGATGTGCTTCCGACTAATCGATAGTGTTGTTTACCAAATGTTTTCCCAAGAACACCACCTAATTCTATTTGCGTCATAACCTCAGACATAATCGCTCCATAAAAAAACCACCAGGAGGTGGTTTCATTGCACTGTAGTAGGTTTTATATCTACATTGGCATCATTGTCTATATATATTCTGACAGTCTTACTATCATCAGTTTTTATATTTATATAGCGTTCTTGCCTTTCAATTCCGGAGTTACACATACCTTTCCCATCAAATGTAGCTCCGACCGCCCATTCACCTGGAGGCAGATGAAAAATAGCCTTTTCCTTCTGGTTTAAAATTGCGGCTTTCTCACCGTTGATATACAAACTTGCTGCACAGCCTGCAGAGATAAATCCGCTGTCACGCACAACAGTAAGTACACCATCATTCGGATTAGTCTCTTGAAATTTATAGAGCTGATTTGCCGGAGCAAGTTTTGCTTTACTTGGAGGAACCACCTCAGTTGAACATCCAGACAATAACGCAATAGACAAGACTAAAAGTATTTTGTTCATATTCCATTCCCTGAGTAAACGTCCATAAAGGTTAGCACAGAGATTTATGCCGTAGAACCTTCATCGTCCGTTCCTGCCAGTAGCCGCCATAAGGCACACGCTGACTCAAATGGCCATAAAGATGGTGGAGTAGCATATTGCCTTCCAGCAGGATCCCTGCATGGTTCCACTTATTAGCCTGGACCTGCATGATAACCATATCACCTGGCTGCGGTACGCCACTGAATTCACGGAATCCGCATTCATACCAGCAATCGTGGTAGAAGTTTTCGGGATAACTGTCTTCCCACCAGGGATAATCCACGCGGTAATCCGTCAGCTCAATGCCGTGCGTTTGCCGGAAATAGCTCATCACCAGCCCCCAGCAATCGAAGTGACCGAGCACAAATGGGCGCTCCAGTAGCGGCAGCTCGCCCCGCGGCTGAATGGTACGCAGATCCCCCTCCGGCCAGCTGACGATGTGCCACGGAAGTAACGTAGCGTCACACTGTGCCTTATCCAGTTCGCTCGCCTGCGTCGTGGCATCCGGGTGGCTGTGGACAATGGCAATCACTGTTCCCCAGTCTTCGGCAGCGGCGTAATCTTCCGGCGACAGGTGGAAATGCTCTGTCGGATCGGTTGCCAGATTACGGCAGGGAATGTACCGCTGCACCCTGCTTTTTTGCACCACCACGCCGCAGCATTCGCGCGGATATTCAGCAGCAGCATGCGCCATAATGGCATCGATAATTTTCTGACGCATATCAGCTCCTGATTAGGGATGTGCCAGGGAAACCACCAAACGGCAACTCGTTCCCCTCTCCATGTCTCAACTTGCACGCAGTGAGCGTACCTGGGCATTCATCGAGCGACGGATCGTTAACCGGATTGTTGTGCTTGTCGAAATAGCGCGTTCCGGCATAGTCGCATCCATCACCGGATCGGTATTTGTTACGGACACACCAAGTACAAAGCGAATGTAGCTGGCGCGTCGGGATCATCAGCCCCTGCAGGTCCATTGGACTGGACAACGTAAACGCCACCACCTCGTTGGTTTCAGTGCTCTTGGCGTCAATGTAAAACACCTTCAGCTTTTCCTGCTGCGGATCCGCTGACGGGTTGCCCTCCGGATAGTTTTTCGCATCCAGATACTGCGCCAGCGTGTCATGAATCGTTACCTTTGCCTGCAGCAGGTCATCATAAGCAAGACACAGCGCCGTAATGGAACTGTCCAGGTTAGCGACCGAGAGCGTTGGCTGCGCGTTGGTCCCGTCGGTCGCCGTCTCAATACCCTCGATCTGGCAGGGCCAGGCTTTATATTCCTGACCCTGCCACCAGATCGATTTCGCCGGTAGCTTATTTTCATCCCCACCAGCAGCGGCAATTTCATCGGGAGTGTGGGCAATATTGTGGGCATGGAAGCGGAGAACGTCGGAAACACCAAATGCTGTGCCATCGACATCAAAAAGCCGGACAACATTGCCCGGCTCAAGTTTCTGATAATCATTGTTTAAGCTCATGGTGCAAACGCCTGTTCAAAGGTGGCTGATACGGTTTCCACCGTTTTACTTTTGGTAACGCGCTGCAGGCTGTCTGCCTCAACGCGCCACAGCGCAAGATCACCGCCTGGCGGTGTAAACGAAAATGATTTCGTCTTATGGCGCCGCAGAAAAGCATAGATATCTTTGACGGTTCCCGGTTCGCCGGTAAATGAAAACTCATAGCTGAGCGTTTCATCATTCATCCCGGCACCTGATACTTGCTTATAGCCATCACCAAACTGTGCCGTGCGGACGGTATCCTTACTTTTCAGGGTCGGCTGGCTGGATGCTTTAATACGCCACGCAAAATGCTCGATCGCCATTGCTTACCTCTGTTTTGTTGCATTCCAGATAATGCCTCCGGGTCGGACCTCTCTGGTGATACCTTCCCTGATGGAACTGTTGATCACCTGCTGATAGGCTTTCCCCAGCGCATCGCCGTTTCCTTTCTGCTGACCGGAATCCCCCTGGCCTGTTGTAACCGAAACCGGTGCATACACGTTGACACCAAAAGGAGAAGCAACGCCACCGCCACTCCCCCCGACCAGACCACCAGTCGCATAGCCGCGCATCATGCGATAAAGGTTGCCGACACCGATTCGGTTGGTGGCTTCCTGCGTAAAGACAAACTCTCCACGGTGCACCACTCCTGCAGGCTCATACTTGCCGCCGGACCCGGTATAACCACCGCCAGCAAAACCCAGCGCTGACGTGGCAGAACTGACCAGGCCAGCCATAGCCTGCTTCATCAGGATCTGCGTCAGCATCGACAACGTGGAACGGGTGAAATCTGCCCAGTTTGCTTTCCCTGTCGTCAGCATATCGGCCATATTCTGGCTAATACCATCGAATGTGGCTGAAGCAGCGGACTTCATCGAACCATAGGCATCAGCTGCTGAATCGGCATAGTCAGCCCACGCTGATTTCGCCCCGGCCTGCCAGTTTGCGCGCAGAGCATCTTCATCTTTAAATGTCGCTCTTTGCTCTTCCAGAATCTTTTGCTGAGCCTGCGGATTATGGGCATAGCTTTCACGCAGGCGTTCCAGAGTGGTTGCTCGCCCGGCATCGCGTGAAGAAACCCCTTCTGACTGCGCCTTAATACCCGCTCTCGCCGCACTCTGCTGCTGATGGAATTTAGCCGCCTGGTCGGCAAGCTGATTGAGCTTTTGCTGGCTGGCAACCTTATCGCCCAGGTCGGCCAACTGCCGCTTGTACTCGAGTGTTTCTTCCTTGTGCGCCAGCAGGGATTTTTCCTGCGCCGTAAGCTGACGACGACCAGCGGCCTCCTGAAGAACTGTGAACTGATTTTCAGTCTGCCAGAGGTCCTGACGCTGTTTGCTGATAACATCGTTCACGCTGGTATGCTGCTCAAGCGTTTTAAGCTGGGCCTGAAGGGTGAGAAGTTCGGCCTGTGCTTTTTCTTCAGCTTTGTCCCCGGCTGGCGTTGAATAGCTTTTGCCTTTTGGGGTTTTGGCGTCCTTAAACTGCTTTTCGATCCCTGCCCGCGCTGCAGCAATGTCCTTGTCAGTCCACAGCGTGGCGATACCGTCTTTCGCATCCTGACGGTTTTTCTCAATAAGCTGACTGAGCTTTTTCTCTGCTGAAGCCCGCTTTTCTGCCGCCGTCGCGCCGGATTCCACCAACTGGTTAAACTGCTGCTGGCTGCGGATTGCCTGAGTTTGCTGATCCGTCCGCATTTTTTCCCGCGCGGCTGTCAGTCCTTCCTGGGCATATTGCTGATCAGCCAGATCATAAGCCTGCTTTTTAAGCTCCACCTGCTGGCGCGCGTTTCTCAGCCTTTCCGCATCAGCTTTCTGCAGAACGTTGTTACCGGCATAATCTGGGTCGACTTTAAGATTGCTGGACAGCGCGCGGTACTCTTTCTCTGCTGCCTGCCATTCAGCGAAAGAGTCCTGGCGCTTCATCGCGGTGTCAGGATTACGCCCTACGCCCAGCATCGCATCCCACGCCCCGGAAGCAGCATTCTTCACCCAGTTCCACGCTTTTTCGAGAGAGCCAAGATTGTCCTCTACAGCCCCCGCTCGTTGTATAACGGCGTCAGAATATGCCCGCATTGCCAGCTCGGCTGCTTTCTGCGAATCCCCCAGCGCCTGAGCAGAGGAAATCTGTTCATACTGGGTGGCCGTCAGAAAATGCAGGGAATCATTGAGCGTCGCGACCGCGTTAACCGGATCATCCTTCAGGCGTTTAAACTGATTTATGGTTTCGTCGACGGCCTGCCCGGTAGCCTGCTGCAGCCTGGCGGCGACATTGCTGACCATGCTGACGTCATTACCGCTGAACGCGCCGCTTCCAACGACCTGCGCCAGCACGCCTGCAGCGGCATGCTGAGTGATACCATTACCGGCCAGCGAGCGCGCCAGCGCCTGAAGCTGACCGGATGTTTTACCCGCGTAGTTCCCGGTCAGGATTAGCTGTTTATTAAATTCCTCAGACTCTTTGCTGCCGTCATACCAGGCTTTACCCAACCCAACAACCGCCGCAGCAATCCCCCCGACCATGCCGGCCATGCCCAGCCCGCGTAAAGTCATCAGCTGATCTATCCATCCGGCGCGGTTGGCCAGCGTAATACCGGAACCACGAAGGGCACCAAAGTTACCGCGCATGACTTCGCCCATCAGAACGCCAAGTTCCCGACGCGCCGCAGCACTTTGCAGACCCAGCCCGTGCGTGGCGACTTTAGCCGCTTCAAGCTTACGGATATAAACTTCTGCGGCATCACTGGCTCCAACCTGTGCAGCCTTCATTCGCAGCAGTTCGGTACCGGAGAGCTTTTGCTCCACAACCTGAGACTTCAGTTGACGGAGAAAACGCGCCCGTGCAATCCCTGCTTTCTCTTCGACAATCTGAAGCTCTTTCTGTCGGGCTGTCGTATGAGAGATCAACGCAAGGTAATCCTGCTGGGTAATATTTCCCTGAGCCCTTGCGGCACGAAAGCGTGCCTGCACATTAGCGAGAGATTGTGTTTCTCCGTTCAACTGGCGAACACTGTCTATCTGGCGAAAAAAAGATGCAGCAAGTTCATCCTGCCGCCTTGCGAGCACTGCCGCCTGGCCGTCATTCTCACGCATGCGCTGGCTGAGGTCTGTCACCCGGCGGTGTGTTTCATCAACGGATTTAGATACTTTTTGCCAGTTTTGAGCCAACCCTTCCGTGGCGTCTGCCTGGCGGGATTTGATTTCCGCCGCTGCAGAAGCTCCTGCATCCCCCACACTTTTTAATGCTGCAACCTGTCGCTCTGAGGCGCGCTGCATTCGCGTCTGGACTTTTTCAGAATCATCAGCCATCCCTGTGAGTTGGCCCTTTATGCGGGCAACCTGCTCGCTGAACGTGGCGCTGTCGACATCAAGGTTGATGACCAGATCGCTAATCTGCTGGGCCATATCGGATACCTCCTGTGATCCCCTCAGCTGCGGCCATCAGCGTGTCATCATCCAGTTCATCATCACTGATGATGCTGCCGGAAGGAGAAAGCAGGCTGAAATGTGCGGGGGTAAGTTCCGGATCGCGGAAGAAAATAGAAGAGATGGAATAAAGCAGCCCGGAAAAATGCGCATCGAGCTGCGCGTCCTGAAAATAATGTTCCCGGTAGAACTGGTGCCAGTCACCCAGCTCACCAGAAGTCATTCCAGCCAGCATGGCGCGCCAGTCAGGTCGCCCGAACTCGCGCGCCAGATTCAGGACAAATTTCAGCTCGCTGGCAAGGGCTTTTCCGCCGTAACAGCTTCTGCGCCTTCGGCCTCTGATGGGGCACCTGGATCGTCAGTGTTGTCATCATCAACCGGAACGAGCATGCCGGAGAGCAACTTAACCTGCATTTCAGCCTTGCCGATCGCTTCCGGCGGCCAGCCTTTGAGAACCTGCTGGTAAAGCGCTTCTTCGTCGGGACCTGCGGGGTCATTATGCCAGAGAGAAAGTGCGATCACGCGCGCACCGCAGCGGATGTTTGAACCCACCAGACGGGCAGTCATTTCCTGATCGCTGATGCTGTCGCTTTCATGACCAAGTGTCTTTTCTTCCGCAGCCAGAAATTCAAGGTACTCAATACGCTGAAGCGCTGACAGTTCATTCAGCGTGGTGGATTCGCCAAGGTAGTTAAATGGTTCTTTTTTGAGGAACATATCCCCCTCCTCAGGAAGCGGTGACAGTGACTTTGCTGACTGCAACGAAATTGCCGTCGCTGGTCATAACAATAATGTCAGCGTTACCGGCTGCCACACCCGTTACGGTGATCGTGTTTCCGCTTACAGATACCGTCGCTTTTGCCCCATCAGAGGTTGCCACGCGGAACGAAGGATCCGATGCACTGGCAGGATTAACCGTCACATTGAGCGCGGTGGTCGCTGCAACGGCGACGCTTGCCGTGGATTTATCCAGCGTAACACCTGTAACAGCAATGGGCGCAGAACCACTTTCTTCAGCCAGTTCGGGCTTGCCGGTATTGGTGATTTTCGCTGTGCGAGTAATGACCTCTTTTGCCGGGATAGCTTTACCCAGGCTGCTGCACCAGCCGCGGAAAACGTCGACGGTACCATTCGGATATTTAATCTTGTACACCCGGACAGAACCATCGTTAAACCAGGTGACCAGTTCTTTCTGTCCCTGTTCTCCCGGCTTCCAGGCAAGCGTAAGTGATGTATCCCCTGCCGATTTTGCCCCCTGAGCGGTCGCGTTCCAGTCGGCGTCCTCATCATCAAGGTAGGTGTCGTCATACGATTCGGCGGTCATTTCGCCCGGCGTCAGCTCTTTAATTTTCGCCAGACGGTTCCAGTCGATATCCGAGAGTGGGTTAGCGAAAGCGTTACCCGTTCCTGTGTAAAGCCAGAGTGTGGTACCGGCGCCTTTTACGGGCGCCAGTGGATTGGGTGTAGGCATAAATACCTCTTACATTGAATACGTTAATGTGTACGTGAAATCGACGGAACCCCACGTGGCCATTTCATCATCCCGCTGGTAGTCATAGCCCTGGGGAGTCATTGTTTCGATTAATGCGTCAAGACCCGGGATGTCCTCCATCGCTGGATATATTTTCTCTTCCATCCAGGAATCCAGCGCTGTGTCAGGGCTGGAAGCCTTAAGAAACACCTCGATATGGAGAACGGCCTGCCACGAATCTTCATCGAGCGAATCGCCGGTGTACTCCGCATCAGAGATATACACCGCCACCGCAGGCAGATCCTGCTCCTCCAGAAACACGGGACGCCCGTCAAACCAGGTAACGGTATCGGTGATATCAGCTTTCAGTTTCGCCAGAATGGCTGCACGTATAGCGCTGTGTCTGTTCATCGCTTCAGGTGGATCCTCAGTTGGTTTTTCAGTGCTGCGGAAAGTTCTTTGGGCATGTCGCTTTCAATAAGGCGTTTTGAAATCGAGGTGAAAGCTACTGTCAGCGGTGTCTCAAGAGGAACTTTGACCACATCAATGGGATAACGGGCTTTACCTACGCGCCGCATGACCTGCCAGCGCCCGCTCGCCAGTTGTTGAATAAACGCATTGCGAAAGGTATAGGGTCCGATTTTAAGGACGCTGCCCGATCCTTTTCTGGCCCCTTTTTTACGCGACAGCCGGACGCGAGCAGTACCAAGCTTTATCGCGGGAAGATTACCGCGGTTGATTTTTATTGACGCGACTGGACGATCGTGGCGGGCCTTGCGTAAACGGGAACGCTGCCGGACCAGACGAACCGGAAGCCCCGTTTTCCGGTTATCATCCACCTTTGCCTCTTTCGCTACAGTTTTGCTGCCCTGACTTATCGTTCTGCTGGCCACACGGTTAAGTGCTTTCGCAGTTGCCTCAGGAACGATTAACCGACTGAGGCTGTTGAGATTCTGAATAGCCCTTTCCAGGCCTTTAACCGACATCCCCCCTCCTATTCGATAAAGATGCGCGGCTTACCGTTAAAGCGCTCGTGACGGGTCAGATGGAATTCCTCCCTCTCAAAAATCACCACATCATTACGGCGTGGCTGGTAGCCAGCGGTAAACACCACCAGCGACCGCCCTGTTCCGCTTAAAGGCCCCATTTCTTCCAGAAACTCAGCCGGAATAACAATCATGGGCTCCCCGTTGATGGTCGCTAGCTTGCCCATTTTGTTCACCGTGACCGCATCCATGCGACTGACAAGTCTGTCAAAGGGATTAGGCATTGATTTTCACGGCTACAATTGCGGAACTGGCAGTTGCATCTTCCCAGGCAACCCCGGCCAGATCGGCACCTGTCGCGTCGTTCTGCACTTTGCCATCTTTGATATGAACCTGCTCACCGATGGTGATCGCATCGGTAGTCAGCTTAGGCAGCAGGAAAACACCTTCGGCAAAACCGTCTCCTGTCTGGCCTGCCGCAATATCAGTAATGGCAATCGCCACGACTTTCCCCACCATCACCGGCGAACCACTCAGGATCGCACCGCTGCCCGTGTTGGCAATCTCAATAGTTTTGCCATGCTGTACAAAATTCTTCGCCATAAATTCAGTCTCCATCCAGCCCCATACGGGGCCGAATTCAGATACAAAAAAAGCCCTGATGGGCTGTGATGTGCTGCTTGAGTGGAAGGGATTATTTCCCGGTTGATTTCGCCATGCCGCGATAATCCAGAGGTGATACACCGGCATCGATGCGCACTTTGGTGGCAATACCGTCGGTAGTGAAGCCTTCTTGCTGATCGATATACGGAGTATCAACGCCGTTCAGGTATGCCACTTCGATGGTGTCCGTGCCCTTAGCGGCGGCCAGATACCAGGCGCTGGTGTCTTTGGCGTCAAGACGCGGCTCCGCGATAACTTCAGCAAAGTTCTGAATTGGGTTCATGATACCGGCGTTGATATCCGCCCCTTTCACACTGGCAGACTTGATCGTCTGGTTTGCCAGGGTTTCGAGCGCGACTGGCACCAGCATGAATGCCGGGCGAATATTCAGGGGACGCTCACCCTCTTTCTGCAGACGCATCATCTTGCGCGCTTCATCAAGGCTGGCTACAGAAATCGCGCCTGCGGAAATATTACCGTGATCAGCATGGAACAGCGGCTTACCATCAGACAATTTCGCGTTTTCGGTCAGAATGGCATACACCAGGTCGCCAATCGTCCCTTTTGCTGCACGGCCCATCTTCATAGGTACATCGGTTAACTGATTCAGATCGTCATTGATGATCGCCTGACGGGTAATAGAGAAGATTTCACCGTAGGTGGCCAGCGCGATGCTTTCACCTTTATCTTTGGTGGTCACATACTTATATTCAGCCCCCTCGCGAACCTGGCGCAGGGAAGAAAAACCACCAAGACCGACACGATGTGCCGTTTTAAAGTCTGACAACTGGCCTTTCTTAGTCCACTGCTCGAAAGTTTCTGCCGCTTCCTCCCAGCCCTGCAGCAACGCTTTATTAGCAACATCGAGCAGGATATTACCGAAGTCAGACGTGCTGTGTGTCAGTGCCATACCGACCATCTGCATCGGGTTATAGCTGGAAACGCCGATGCCGCGCTCGGTCAGCGCCATACGGGCATATTCGCGCAGCGTCATGCCATTATAGACGTTGTCCCGCTCTATGCTCTCGAAGCCCGCGCGCGCCATCAGCGCCTGGCGGACACCATCTCCAACAAAGTTACCGTTCCCGGCGTAAATATGCGCATCCGTGGTTTTATTCGACGGTGTTGCATTTTTGCCCAGCGCCGCCAGCAGTTCATCTTTAGCCTGAGCCACTGTGCATTCCGGATCCGCGATGCATTTATTCTGCAGCTCATGATGCTTGCCGCCGAACATCGCAAAGAGATCGTTGATACCATTTACGCGGCTCTTTTGCTCGGCGAGAACCTGAGCACGGATTGTCGCTTCATCTGATGCTGCCGGCTGAGGCGTAGTCACCTGCGGCTGAGGTTGTTGTGGCTCACGCGCAGTGGTATTGCGCGGTGGGGTGATCATGTTGCGAATGCTGTTTGGCATCTTTTCAAAATCCTCGATACGTTTTGATTGAATACAGGCCATTGCCTGCAGAGAGGTAGTGACCTGATCGGCAAAGCCATGCTCTAAGCATTCTTTACCGTCCATCCAGGTTTCATCGTCCAGCATGGCGGCGATTTCTTCGGTCGTTTTTCCAGTTTTCTCCGCGTAGGCAGGGATCAGGACAGACTCGACCTTATCCAGCAGATCGGCATAATCCCTCATGTCGTTGGCATCACCACCCGCAAATCCCCATGGTTTATGGATCATCATCATCGTGTTTTCCGGCATAATTACCGGGTTGCCAACCATCGCAATCACCGAAGCCATTGAAGCTGCCAGACCATCAATGTGAACGGTGATCGCCGCGCCGTGATGCTTCAGGGCATTAAAAATGGCGATGCCATCAAAGACATCGCCACCGGGCGAATTGATGTGAAGGTTGATATGGGTAATGTCGCCCAGCGCCTTAAGGTCATTCACAAACTGGCGCGCCGTCACCCCCCAGTAGCCGATCTCGTCGTAGATATAAATATCTGCTTCGTTGTCGGCGCTGGCCTGCATACGAAACCAGGAATTACTTTTTGCGCTGGCTTTCGGACGGTGGTGCGCCCGGTTATTTGGCTTCGGCACTTGTGCCTCCTTTGTCATTAGCAGGGTCAGTGTCAAACACCAGCCCCAACTCTTTGTTTTCGTCGATCTCTGCCTTCCGGCGCGCCTTCACATCGTTCGGGTTACGTCCGCTGGCGCGGACCCAGTCGGATTCCGTTGCCGCTCCGCCCCGGATCTGTAACTTCCAGGCATTGGCCTCTTTAACCGGATCGATCCACGGCATAACAGGGCCGGAATACACCGCCGAGTACAGCGACTCCATATCCAGACCGCGGGGTAATTTAATCTCGCCAGCGGCCACCGCCATTTTCAGCCAGGCGCGGTACATTGGCCGGGTCACCGCGCCAATAAACCAGTCCTGTAAAATGAGATAGCCATCTGTTGATTCCACCAGTTCCTGCCGCTGCGCGCTGTAGGTGCCGTTGTAGTTTCTGGCTGTGCTTGAAAAGCTGAGTCGGCTGCCTGCTGCGACAGCGCGAAGTTGCCCATTACGGAAGGTTTCAAGGTTAGGATTGGGCCGGTCAGATTTCACCATGCCGATATCTTCACCAGGCTTCAGATCGTCATAAATGATGCCTGGTTGAATCATCACTTCCCGATCATCATCATCGGAAGAACTGTTACTCTCTTCGAAGCTTTGCCCGTCTCCCTTTTTGATGTACATACCCAGCGCAGCAGCAATACGTGCGGCGGTGAGCTCAGCATCTTCATACTCTTTAAGTGCGCTCAGACGCATCAGTACACCGGATAGCATCGATACGCCCCGGGTCTGGTGCAGACGGCGGACAAATTTAAGATGCAGCATGTTTTCCGCATCCACTTCTTTGGTATCAAGCTGACGGCCTGAAACGGGCAGGCTTTTATAAACCTGATATTTCCTTGGTCTGCCCCAGTTGTCGACGAATACCCCCTGATTTAGCTGGCTGGCAGCATCGCTGTTCATGGGAATAAAATCTGGTTCAAGCGCTTCAAGCCAGAAAGGGATACCGGCTGCTGGCGTAAGACCATTCCCGGTTCCACTGACAAGCTGGGCAAACACTTCGCCATCCCGCAGCCAGGTGCGCAACATCAGGCGCTCAAGCATCGGGCGGGTAAACTGGTTCGTGACATCAGGCCTGACAGACCATTCTGCCCATTTATTACGGATCTGATCTGCCAGCTTTTTGGCGATTTTACCGTTCATCAGTTTGGGATTGGGTTCAACAATAATTCCGGCTTTCCCAACCACCCGCTCTTCCAGCTTATCGAACACCCCAATCACCAGATCGTGATTGTTATCGAGCCACCTGGCCTGCTCCCGCAGTGATACCGCCCCCATTTTGCTGAGCTGATCAGCTGAACGATTTTCACGGCGCCCTTTGTGCGTTCTTGTCGGGGTAACGGCTTCATATGCCCTGATTTTCGCGCGCGCCTGCAGACGGGCTGCTTTCCAGCCTGGCGAAAAGACCCCAATCGCATCATCTAAAAGGCTCATTCAAACCTCGCCAGTCGGTAACCGGGTCGCCCGCGGCGATGAGAAATAAGAAAAGAGAGCCGACGCTCCCACTCCTGACGCCCTTTTCGGATTTCAGACAGGTTCTCCATCGTCATTTCCTGCCCATTGAAACGGATAGTTTTGCCATCCAGCACCGCCATTTCGGCTTCGGTATATCGCTGGATCATGGCTTCAATATCAACACGGTTCACAACCATCCTCCTGATGTACTCCAGGGGTTAGAATCATCGGTTACGGGCTTTTTCCGCTTCCGTTTTTTGATGGGTACTGGTTCTGGTGTCTGGGATGCCGCTTCGCCAGCTTCCGGCGGCGCGTTCTCCAGCCAGGTTTCCCGCCTCGCCCACTCAGGAGCAGCGGGCCATTTGATTTTCTCGTAGCCGTGGAGGATGGCGAGCGCATCAGCGTAGACCAGCAGGTCAAATGCTTCGTTTGCACCACGTCCCGGCTTACTCCATTTGCCATCGGTCGATCGCTCCTCATAGGTCAGTTCATCGTAAAACCAGCTGCCGAGCCAGTCAGGGAAATGCACGTAATTCGGGCCAGGCGAATCACGCCACAAAGCGTTATTCACCTGGTCTTTAAGTGCGTCGGTCTGGAGAAGATAAAGCGGCACATCACCGGCGGCTTTTGCACGTCGTGTGGATCTATCAGTGTTGTCAGGGAAAGTACGGGTGATGAGTTTCGAGCGGTGTACGCTGTCCCCCTTAAAGAGATAAATCTTTTTGCCCAGCCCTTCACGACGACATTTGCGCCAGAATTTGTAAGCGTTGTCGGTGACGCCATCTTCCCCGCCGGAATCGACAGCCATCGCCATAAGGCGCATACGTTTCGACGGGTCACTTGCTAATGCCCATGACTTTTCGAACACGTCTGACAGCAACAAATCCCAGTCTTCCGGATAACTTGCCGGGTCTATGGGATAACACTCGCCGTGCTCATTGGCCCTTAATGACTGCCGGATGTTGTAGCGGTCCACAACCCAACGTTCACCCTGTGCACCGTAGCCAGTGACCTGCACCACGAAACGCCGGGATTTGCCGCCCTGAACATCGACCGTTGCAGTCATAAACAGCACACCATCTGGAACCGATCGCTTTGGTACATCTTCGGCACGTTGCTCCAGCAGTTCGCTTTTACGCTGCTCCAGATTGGCGCGGGGCAAATAGGGTCGCCCAAAGTCGGTGTTTACAACTGTTTTGAGCGTTTCTTCGCTCTGGGTGGCCTCATATTCCTGCTCAGCAGTCAGGAATTTGTACATCATCTGCGCCCAGGTCTGATAAGCAGCTGCCGGGCCTTCCATCCAGAACGAGGCGATACGAGATCGGCGGGGTTCACCATATCGCTTGCCGTCCCGGTCCATTTTTTCCCCATCACGCAACCAGACATGGCGAATATTCAGGTCACGTTTCATCTCGGGCGTAATTTTGCCTTTGCATGCTGGGCACTGGAGGTAGGCAGATTCACTTGCTACAACGGGGTCAGGCGTCTCACGGAATCCTGTCATATTGGCGATTTCCGGCTGAAAATATTCCCCGCAATGCGGGCATGGCCAGTAAAGCCGTCGCCGATCGCCTTTATTAAATAGCGATAATATTCCTGTTGTCGGGGGAGCTTCATGCGCGCTGGTTGGTCGCCATTTGGTGTCACGGATCTCGCGACCGGGAGAACTTTCGACAAGCGTCATCCCGCTGGACATAAATGTGGTGGTTCGTTTCGAACCAAGAGAAAACGCATCACCCTCGCCGTCGATATCCTCAGGGAAACGATCGTAGTCAGTCAGCGCTACACTTTTATAGTCTGACGAGGACATGATATTCACCGACGGCCAGCCAATCTTTAGATAATTCCCTGCACGAAATGTACGGTCGTGGACGTTATTATCGTTCCGGCGCGGGCTGAGTCGTGATTTCACATCAGGACTACAGCGGAATGTGCGATCGAGGCGTTTCTTTGAGTGCTCACGCGCTTTTTCTTCGGATACCTGTATAACCAGCATATCCGCGGGATCACAAACGATGTTATAGACAATCCAGCCATCAATCAGACCAATCGTTTTCCCTGTTCGGGCAGGTCCTACAAACACCACAGCATCGTATTCTCTTGAAGCCAGGCTATTCATCGGCTCGATGATGTAAGGGGCCAGATTTGGATCCCACTTAACAGAGTTACCCGCACCGATAGGGACACGCATGAAATCGCGAACCGCATCAGCTACCTTCATACGACGCGGGGCACGTAAAATACCGGAGATATCCCGGCGGATACCTCTGGCTGATGCCCGTTTTGCCATCAGTCCTCCTCTGGCTCTTCCTCCTCTTGTTCGGCGTCCATTACTTTTTGTGCAACCTGATCACGCAAATCATCAATCACGTCTTGCACACGCGAGACAGCGGCTGGTGTCAGTGCGCAGTCGCGCTCAAGAATGTCCGGTAGAGTTTCAAGCACCGTTACAACAGCTTTCGCCATCAGTGAAAATTCTCTGGCAACGTCTTCAGCGGGAATGAGCTGCTTCGTATCTACCTCAAATTTCAGCCGCTCGTTCTCGGCCTTCCAGTGCGCGAGCCTGTCCGATGGTTCCATTTCCTCTACGTTGGACGTTGAGACTGTCGGAATCATCAGTTCACTCAAAATATCGGTGACGAGATACAGCTTGAGTTTGCTGTTACTACCGGCGGCAGGTTCAACATTTTTTAGCCTGGCGGCAACGGTCTGCCGATGCACGCCAGTGATGCCAGCCAGCTGGTTAATGTTGAGTTTTAACGAAGCAATTTCCTGGTCCATGATGGTGAACACTTTTTGAACGATTCGACATCATTGAAAAATCGGGGTTTGAAAAATCAATGGATTGCGCGAATGATGATGACGACCATAGATCGCAAAAACTAGCCGATTCCCGCGAGCACGCCGCCCCGTGGCAGGCCACCCCGCCGGGAGGACCCATTTAATAATAATGATTATCACTTGCAATGATAGGTGGCGGGCATTAAAAAGCCCCGCTCTTGCGAGGCTTATTCGATGTGATAGCTGAGTATCATTCGTCTTTTTTGATTACCACTTCTTGTGGTCTCATCTGTTGGATAGCACGACAGATGCAATATGGGATTACCGCCCATGCAACGCCCATTGCTGCACCAGCAGCCTGCTGAGGCGCACTAACAGCACCGAACACCCCGATAATTCCCTGCACAAACCCAATAACTCCGCAAATAATGCATACAACCCAGAGAAATTTCATTACCAAAACTCCTTTTATCAAAGAGTAACCATGATAAACCCATGAATTATTTAGTAAAGCATGATCGCAGACACTCAGCGAATACCTGTGGGGCTGATTAACACAGCTTTATTCAAACGAAGCGAAACCATTTCCATATCTCCTGTAATGAATCTTTTAAAGAGTCGCAATCTTTACGACTCACTAATGGGAAGACCTATTAGGCCCTACAATAGATGACTGAAATCCTCAGCCATCTCCACAATTTTGGTTTGAAGGAGATACAATATGACAGACACAACTCTAATTGACTTTCTTAACGCACTTTCCCCTTATGCGACTCCCATAATCGAGTTCCTTATGCACTGGGCGAAACTCGAATTGCAAAAGCGATATACCAGTAAAAAATTAAAGTAATCGTTACCTCAAGCACCTTAAGTTTTTCCCTCTTTCCGTCAATCCTACCATCAAGCACAGCCACTGCACGTGGGCGTTCATCGTGTAACCCTGTTGTTATTCGAATGTCTCACCGAGTCGTAAACACGCTCACATGTCATTCCAGCTCGGTAGCTTTCGTCAGATCGCTCAGCATAATATCGAGCTTCTTCTGCAAGGCGTCCGAGCATGTCGGCGAGCACTGCGGCGTCGGCTCCGGCTGTTTTGCTT